>JAISZH010000195.1 GCA_031269345.1 Desulfovibrio sp.
TCTGAACAGCGGCCCGGCGGCCGCTGTCGCCGCAAAGCGGCGCAAGTCAGCCGAAAACCGCGTTTTCGGCTGACGATCCTCCGCGGGGAAAAGTTTACTTTTCAATGCGGATATCAGTATTTGCCGTCTACAGGTAGCTGTGCGCGGTCGAATACGGTGCGCGCCCGTGCAAGCTCTTTTCCGTCGCTTTCCCTGCGAAGGGAGTGGACAAGGCTGAACCCGTCCATGACAATGGCGGCTTCGGGGTCTTTTGCCGGGTCTTCCCGGCGAAATTTGCCGCGGATCGTGTCCCCGCGCAGTCCTTCCGCCCGGAAAATCGTCTCCAGGCGGGTCAGAAAGGCTTCCGGGACGGCTTCGTCCGGGAAAAGCCCGGCTGCTGATTCCAGGATGAAGTCCACAAAGCGCCCGTTGTTCACGTGCAGGTTGCGGTCTATGTCCGCAAGGCGCACGGGGAAGGAAGGGCCGGGTTCGGCCTCTTCCCCCAAAGCCGGAATGCGGATGTCCCCGCCCTTGTCGGCACAGCGCGGGCGTTTCTGCTCCAGGGCGGAAACCGAGACGGGAAAATGCGCGAGTCTGCGGGTTTTGAGGTTTATCACCACCCATTGCGTAAGGGCCGTGCCGATCACTTCTCTTGCCCGGTCGAAAACCAGGAAGTCGCGTCTGAACAGAGAGCGTTCGATGTTTACCGGCCAGGTGAGTACGCGCAGGGTTTCTCCCGCGCGCGGGCGGCGCAGGATGTTTATGCGCATGCGCGACAGCGCCCAGGTCAAGTCCTCCGCGATCAGGCGGTCCAGGCCGACGCCAAGCTTTTCAGCGTGCGCGCTCGCGGCGTCCTCCAGGTAATTGCACAGGCACTGAAGGCGCAGATTCCCGTCCCGTCCCGTTTCATGCGGGCGCACTGTAAAGCGTTCGGCGTATGTCGGCATGCGGGTCTCAGAATTTATATCCCACGGACATGGAGACTATGTTGGTCCAGCTCGTGCCGGTGCGGGATTTTACTGTGTGGATAGTGTTGTCGGCGTCATAGTTGCGGTCGGAGGGATCAATCAAGGCGTAAGCGAGGTCCACGGTCCAGGCGTCCCAGTGGATGCCGAGACCGAGGCTGTAAATGCTGCGGTCATCCGTGGGCACCAGATAGTCTTCGTAGGCTTCGCTCATGGGGCTTTCGTCCCACACGTAGCCGGCGCGCAGGGTCAGCCAGTCCGTCGCCTCGTATTCCACCCCGATGTTCAGCCTCCAGGTGTTGTGCCAGTTTTTGTCGCTCAGGGACGTGGGCAGGGGGTCGGGCATGCGGATGTTCAGATTGTCAAAGGTGGCCCAGTGCGTCCAGATCGCCCCGACTTCAATGGATAGTTCCGGGATCGGGGTCCAGGACACTCCCCCGGAGATCGAATCCGGCAGCACCACCGGGGCGTTGGCGTGGCCGTTGTGGAAGTTGCTGTCAAAAGCCGCCTGTCCGTATGGAGCGCCCTTGTAAGTGAAGTCGACGTTGCCGAAGGCGTGAACTCTGGCCTGGCTGCGGTATTGCAGGCCAGCCGCCCATTGATCGTTAAACTGGTAATGCAGGGCCAGATTGCCGCCCACCCCCCAGCCGTCCGCGCCGGTTATCTTGCTGTCCACTTCGAAGCTGCCGCCAGGAGCGTCAATCCTGCTGCATTTCTTCAGGTCCAGATAAACGTAGATGATTTCAATCCCGGCGGCGATGGACAGCTTGTCCGTGGCTCTCCAGGCGATATTCGGGTTCAGGGAGGCGCTGCTCATGGATATTTCGTAAATATTGAAGCGTCCCGGCCAGTCGTGCGGGTATTCAAAGCCAAGACCGTAGCGGGTGAACTCGCCGATGCCGAAGAACCAGTCGTCATTGATCTGGTGCGTGTAATAGGCGTGCGGGATGGGCCAGATCGCGTCGCGCAGCCCCGAGCTGCCTTCCCGGCCGTTTTCCTTCCAGTCTATGCGTCCGCCGGGCATGATCAGGCTCGTGCCGGCCATTGCCCGCACTCCGGGCAGACGGGTCAGAAGAGCGGGGTTGTAAGCCACAGCCGAGGAGTCGGGCTTTCTGGCCATAAGCGAACCACCCAGGGCCACACCGCGCGCACTGTATTCATAGAGGGCGAATCCTTCAGCGTGTGCGGGCGCCGCTGCGGGAAGAAGGCAGAACAGCAGGGCGAAGCAGGCGGCAGGCCGCATCCAAATCGCCGGGCGCGGACAGGCTGCAAACGCGCGGCAAAGCGCGGCGGCGGCTCGCAGGAGGTGTTTCATTAAAAATTCCCTAAGGTTTTTTGCAGACCATGACCCGTGCGGGGCGCAACAGCCGGTCATGCAGTTTGTAGCCGGCGGTGAGGAGCGTGCAGACGCATCCCTCCGGAATGTCCGGGGCATAGACCGTGCCGACGGCTTCGTGGTGGGCCGGGTTAAACTCTTCCCCGACCTGGCCAATCTCTTCCAGTCCCTGCGCGGACAGGGCGTCCCGCATAAGTTTGCGGGTCATGCGCACACCCTGGACGAAGTCCCGACAGGCCGGGGAATCCGCGGCGTGTTGCAGGGCCAGATCCAGGTTGTCCAGAGAAGGAATGATAGCGTTCAGCACTGTTTCCGCCGCGTAGCGGACCTGCTCGTCGCGTTCCCGTTGAAGGCGTTTGCGCGTATTATCAAGTTCCGCCAGGGCGCGCAGGCGGATTTCTTCCGCTTCTTTCTTCGCGGGGCAGGAGGGACATATGAGCATCCGGCATTGCTCAGCCAAAAATTCGTCTGAAAGGACTTCTGCTTTCTCCGGGTGCGTATGCCCGTCTGCTTCCGTCTCGTCTTGCGCGAAGATGCCCTCCAGAGGGTTGGAAAAGGCGCGCGGTTCAAAGGGGGGGAGGTTGTCGCCGGTGGTTTCCCCCGGATGGGCGGAGGCGTAAGCCGCGTGGCCTCTCGCGCTTTGTCCCGGCGGATGGGGCGGCTGCGCGGGCATGGGCCGGTCGACGTCTTCCAAAAGGTCGTCAAAGCCGTCCAGAACGATGTCTTCCGGCGGCGGTCCTGCGGCCGGCTTTTTTTTCGGGGGGAAAACGGTTTTTTTAACGCTCATGCGGGGCTTGCTCCTGAAATATTTCTCTGTACCCGAATAAGCACAAGCGCGGTGTGTGTCAAGGAGCGGTCCCGCTGACAGAGGATCAGGGATACGCCGGACCTCGACGCTGTAATGACCGCATATACCGCTCCGTGGCGGAGACTGCAAAATCCGGGTAACTACGGGAGGGGGGGTACGTTGACGGGAAAACTCAGCGGCCAGCGGGAATCGAACCCGCATTCCACCCGGCCGCTCGAATGGGGAGCAGCCGTGTGCCCCTTACCGCCTCGGGGCACGGCCGCAGAGGTATAGTTAGGAGGATAGCCATGTACCGCATGGAAGTCAACCTTGCTGGTCTGCGTCTGTTAGCACCACATAGAAAACGGCGACCAGATTTTGACATCTAACAGCCTGATTTTATTCTGGTGCGCAATGCAGGAATCGAACCTGCGGCCTTTGGCTTCGGAGGCCAACGCTCTATCCAACTGAGCTAATTGCGCACATCTGTGCTGTTTATCACGCG
>JAISZH010000034.1 GCA_031269345.1 Desulfovibrio sp.
ATCCCAAATCGCTTTCTCGAGCAATTAACATTTGAGGCAGAGCAGTTAACTCGTTTCATTCGTGAACTGCTCTGGAGCAATTAACGCTTGAAACAGTTCGCTTACGGCGGGCAAAGCCCGCCTGCTCCTGTTTCGCGGCAAGGATTTGCCCACAAATCCTTGCCGAGCAGTTTACTCGTTTCATTCGTGAACTGCTCTATTGAAAGCGAATTTGCCGTCGCAATATTTTGCCATGCTATGCCGCAACGGGGGAAAATTGTCAAGATTGCAAACCGTCCTGAAATTGAAAATATTGATTGTACGGCTTTCTCCCTACGGGCGAAGCCGGCAAATAGAGCAATTAACACCTGAAACAATTCGCTTGCGGCGGGCAAAAGGCGCTGCCTGTATCAGCGGCCCGGCAGTGTCAGGGAAAAGGTTTTGAAAGCGGCGAGCAGTTCGGCCGTTTCCTCTTCCTGTCCCGCCCGGACGCGGATGTAACCTGAGGGCATGCCGGGGATGTTGTCGCAGTCCCGGATGAGAATCCGTCTTTTGAGCATGAAGTCGGCCGCCGCCTTTGCGGTCAGGGGGGGGCGCAGGCCGCAGCAGAGAAAGCCCGGCCCCTCCGTTACCCTGTCCGGGTCGAAGAAATCCATGCGGCGCAACTCCCGCCCCAGGTCCAGCACGGCCCTGCGCAGGGCGGGCAGAGTTTGCCTGTATTCCTCAATATTTTCGAGAAAGCGTATGCCCATGAGCTGGGCGAAGGGGCTGACGCTCCAGGGCGGTTGCAGGGTAGCCATGCGGCTCAATGTTTTGCCCTCTCCCAGAATGTAGCCCAGGCGGATGCCGGGGCAGCAGAAAAATTTGGTGAAACTGTGCAGGGTAAAGACCTTTACTCCGTCCTGAACCTTTTCCAGGTAGGCGCGGTAGGAGTTGGCCGCATAATCGTCCGTGCCGTGCGAAAATTCCCTGTAGCTCAAATCGGCGAGGATACGGGGCGTGCGAATATGGCCCAGCAAAAGGCCGATATTTTCATAGGTCGCCCCTGTGGGATTGTTGGGGGTGCAGAGGATTAGCGTGTCCGCGTCCGAGACGCGGATTTTTTCCATTTCGCGCGCGCTGATCCTGAAATAGTTTTCCGCGCGCGTGGCGACTGTTTCGCAGGGGATGTCGAAAATGTCGCAGGTCGCGGCGTATTCGGAAAAAATCGGACCGAGCAACAGAACCTTGCGCGGGGCCAGTGTCTGGATGACCAGACGGATCAGTTCCGCCCCGCCGTTTCCGGTGAGGCAACAGTTGGTGTCCACTCCCTCGTGGGCGGCTATGGCCCGCGTCAGATCGACGGCTTCAGAATCCGGGTAGTGGGCGAAAGGATAAGGCGTATCTTCTACCAGGGCCCGGGTCAGGGGCCGGGCGAAGGCCGAGGCGTTGCCGCTTAAATCCAGAAGCCGCTCCGGGCTTGTCCGCAGGACGCGGGCCTTGGCGTATATTTCGCCGCCGTGCCCGAAATCGGTTGCCGTCATCTGAGCTTCCTTTACGGTTTGAGACCCCGGCCTTCAGGCCGGATAGCCCGACCCCGCCCTGAAGGGCGGGGTATCCTTACGGGCGGAAGCCTGGGCGAGGTCCAAACCCCGCCCAGGCGCAAGACGCATGGGCCTGAAGGCCCATGCTACCTTCTTGGTAGAAGTCCTCTGGCCTGTAAAAGTTTCCGGTAAATGTCCTCCATGCGCTCAAGGCGTTTTTCCTGCGTAAAGAGGTTTCCCCGGCGCAGGGCGGCGTCCGCCGCGCGCGCGCGCAGGGCGGGGTCTTCCGCCAGCGCGCGCAGGGCAAAAGCCAGGGATTCCACATCGCCCGGCGCGACCAGCAGCCCGGCCGGGTCCGCTCGCGCGTCGCCGATAACGTCGGGCACCCCGCCCACCCTGGTCCCTATGCAGGGCAGGCCGACGCGCAGGGCCTCCAGGAGGGTGTTGGGCATGGATTCCTGCAAGGAAGGCAGCACAAAGGCATCCGCCATGCGCAGCAGGCTGCCCACGTCTTCGGTGTAGCCCAGGCAGCGGATGCTGTTTTCCATGCCCAGTTCCGAAAGCAGCGGCCGCCAGTCCTGAATAAGCCCGGCGATCAGCAGGCGCGGGGATTGGGGCGAGTCCGCGGGAAAGGCTTTGGCAAAGGCGCGCATGAGCACGGATACGCCCTTGTATTTGGCGTCCCCGCTGATGCAGAGAAAAAGCGGAACATCAGCCGGGATGTTCAGACGGGCGCGCGTGAGTTCCGGATTGGGCCGGATCGCCACACGCTCGTCCGGGATGGCGTTCGGGACGTAGGAAATGCGTTTTGCGGAAAGGCCGAAGCCGCGCAGAATGGCCGCGCAACGGAGCGAATTGACCGTGAAATGGTCGATGCCCGGCGACCAGTAAGGCAGGGGATTCTTCGGCCTGAAGATCACTCCCCGGTGGGCCAGGGTCACGAGCGGCTTTTTGCGGAAAATGTCAAAGAGGGCCAGAAGTTTCAGCGCTGCATTATGAAAACTGTGCAGCACGGCCGGTTCAGAGGCCGGCAGGGCCTCGGTCAGGGTCTTTTTCCAGGCGGAAACGGAGACGGGCAGGAAACGGAAGGGAAAATCAGGGTCAAGCGAAGGCAGGGCGGAGGATGCGGGCACGAAAAAAGATACGGAGTGCCCGCGCGAGGCCAGCCCCCTGGCCAGATAGAGCGCCTGACGCGCGCCGCCGCTCGTGTTGGAGGAAGAAGTGAAGAGGACTATGTTCATGAGGCTGGGAGTTTCCACGCGCCTGACGATTTTTGGGCCAGAGCTTCGAAGCGGCGCATGTTCAGGCGGCAGATGGCCAGGGCCAGGGCGTCGCCGGCGTCTAAAGGCCAGTCCGGCTTTTTCCCCAGCAGGCGCCCGACCATGAAGGAAACCTGGCCTTTTTCGGCCTGTCCCGTGCCGACGAGATTCTTTTTCACCAGTGTGGGCTCATAGTCGAAGACCGGTACCCCGTGGGCGGCGCAAGCCGCCACGGCCACCCCCCGCGCCTGCCCGAGCTTCAGGGCGCTCATGGCGTTTTTCTGTACAAAGACCAGTTCCACCGCCGCCTCGTCCGGGGCGCATTTTCGCACCACTTCGGAGACAGACGTGAAAAGTCCGGCCAGACGGGCGGAAAAATCCGGTCCTTTGGGGCGGATGGTCCCGCAGTCAAGCAGACTCATCACCCCGGAAATTTCGCGCACCAGTCCCCAGCCCAGGCATTGGGAACCAGGGTCAATCCCGAGCACGGTGATTTCTTTTTTCTCCATATTTGTTCTTCTGATATCAGGTTGCGTTCAAACGAGTTTGAATGCAAGACCGAGTTTGACTGCAAGACGCCAAAAACTTTTCCAAAACAGGCGAAGCCCGACTTTTCAAAAAGTTGCGGGCGGCGGCTTCGTCTCCGCCATACCAATCCGCTTTCTATCGAAAGCAAATCAGCAAATCGGCATGAGCCGACTCACGTCGGAAGCATTTTCGCCTTCCGGGCGCTTTATGTCAAACGACATATAACTATATGTAATAAAATAATAAAAATTTTTCTACTTGCATTATGGAACCGGTGGGGTTAAGAAGCGATTCCATAAAATCACCTTTTCCGCAGAGGACCGCAATGACCCGCAAGGATCGCACGGAAGGCATTTACAGCAGGCGTGAAGTTTTGGACGACGGCGAGCGCAGGCAGTTTTACCTCATACAGCTTAAGGAACTTATTTCCTATGCCTACCGCTATTCCGAGGACGTGAAAAAACGCTTTGACCGCGCCCAGTTCAGCGTGGAAAAATTCAACAACCTTAGTGATTTGAAGCACATTCCCATTATCAAGAAAAAAGAGCTGATATTCCTTCAGTCCATGGGTCCGCGCCTCGGCGGCCTGCTGACCAAGGATATAGGCGAACTGAAGCGTATTTTCCTCTCTCCCGGCCCCATTTTTGATCCCGAGGATCGTTCGCCCGATTACTGGGGCTATACCGAAGCCTTTTATTCCGTTGGATTCAGGCCGGGCGACGTGACCCAGATCACTTTCAACTACCATCTTTCTCCGGCCGGGCTGATGTTCGAGGAGCCGTTGCGCAATCTCGGCTGCGCGGTGATGCCGGCGGGCCAGGGCAATGCCGTGACCCAGCTTGAGATCATGCAGAAACTGCGCGTGCAGGGCTATGTCGGCACTCCCAGCTACCTGACCCATTTAGCCCAGAAGGCCGAGGAAAAGGGCATCAATCTGCGCAAGGACATGTTTCTTGAGGTGGCCTTTGTCACCGGGGAGAAATTTTCGGAAAAGACGCGCAACACCCTGGAGAAGAAATTCGACATGATCATGCGCCAGGGTTACGGCACGGCGGATGTGGGCTGCATAGGCTACGAATGTTTCCAGAAAAGCGGCCTGCACATCGCCAACCGGGCCTACGTGGAAATCTGCCACCCGGATACCGGCATCCCCATGAAGGACGGGGAAGTGGGCGAAATCGTGGTTACGGCCTTCAACAAGACCTATCCCCTGATTCGTCTTGCCACCGGGGACTTGTCCTTTATCGACCGCTCTCCCTGCGTCTGTGGGCGCACCAGCCCCCGCCTGGGCAACATAGTCGGGCGTGTGGACACCACCGCCCGCATCAAGGGCATGTTCGTCTACCCGCATCAGGTGGAGCAGGTACTCTCCTCGTTTGAGGAGATAAAACGCTGGCAGATTGAGGTAACGAACAGCGGCGGCATAGACGAGATGACGCTCTATGTGGAATCCGGGGAATTCAAGCGCGAGGACGAACTGCTCCACCAGTTCAGGGAAAAGATCAAACTGCGCCCGCTCCTGAAAATCCTCGCCCCCGGGAGCCTGCCCCCGCAAATAAAGCCCATTGACGACAAAAGAAGCTGGGACTGATCGAAAATCCCCGACTTTACAGGTCTGACAGACACAGTCCGGAAGGCTTTCGCCCCGGCGCTCACGGAACGCGCGTCCAGAGTGCAAAGCGGCATTTTCCTCTCCCGGCTCTCGCCCCGGCACTCACGGAACGCGCGTCCAGGGTGCAAAGCGGCATTTTCCTCTCCCGGCTTTCGCCCCTGCGCTCACGGAACGCGCGCGTCGAGCAGGTAGAGGCGCAGCATGCGCAACACCTCGTCCACGTTGATCGGCTTGCCCACATGGCCGTCCATGCCCGCTTGCAGGCAACGCACTATGTCTTCTTTGAAAACGTTCGCGGTCATGGCCACGATGGGCACCTGAACGGCCTCGGGGCAGCCCAGGGCGCGGATGCGGCGGGTGGCTTCGTAGCCGTCCATTTCCGGCATCTGCACATCCATGAAAATCATGTTGTACCGGTCCGGCTGCTCACTGAATTTTTTGAGCGCCTGAACGCCGTTTTCGGCGCTGTCGATTTCCAGGCCGGTAGGCTCCAGCAGGCTGATCACTATTTCCCGGTTGATTTCCACGTCCTCGGCCAACAGGATGCGGAAACCCCGGAAATTGTCGCTCACAACTTCTGCTCTTTCATTCTTCAAACTGCCGCGTCTCAGACACTCGCTGATGCAATCAGTCAGAGCGGAAGGGAAAAGAGGCTTTGACAGGAATTTGACGACGCCGGCTTTTTTCGCTTCTTCCTCAATCCGGCTCCATTCCGCCGCCGAAATCATGATGACGACAGACTTGTCCACGCCAAGTTCATTGATCCGCCGTGACAGTTCGATGCCGTCCATACCCGGCATCTTCCAGTCCACAAAATACATGTCATAGGGGCCGTTTTGCCCGATCATCCGCAAGGTTTCTTCGCCGCCGCCGGCCGTGTCGCAGGCAAAGCCGATTTGTCCGGCCATATGCTTGAAATACGCCAGAATCTCAGGGTCGTCGTCAACGGCGAGAACGCGTAGCGTGTTCCAGTCCACGCCTTCCAGCAGGGCGCGCTGCTCCCCGGTTCCCTTGGCGAGCCGCACGGTAAAGGCAAAAGTCGAGCCCTTGCCGGCTTCGGACTCCACCCAGATGCGCCCGCCCATCATTTCCACGATGCGCTTGGAAATAGTCAGGCCGAGACCGGTGCCGCCGAATTTGCGAGCCGTGCCGCTCTCCGCCTGCTCAAAGGGAGTGAAAATGCGGGCCAGTTGCTCCTCGCTTATGCCTATGCCCGTATCCGTGACCCGCACCAACAGGGTGCAACCCGTCCCGTCGTCCTGCTCCAGCGTCACGTGCACGTGTATGGAGCCGTATTCCGAGGTAAACTTCACGGCATTGGAGAGCAGGTTGGTGACCACCTGCGCAAGCCGCTGATCGTCGCCGACCAGGGTACTGGGTATGTTTCTGTCTATGTCGACGAAAAGGTTCAGCTCCTTCTCTGTGGCCTTGAAGTTGACCACATCGATCACTTTCCGGAACAGCTTTTCCACATTGAATTCTGCGGGCGAGAGAATGAACTTGTCCGCCTCTATTTTGGACATGTCCAGGATATCGTTGATGATTCCAAGCAGGTGCCGGGAGGCGTCGCCAATCTTGTCCAGGCAGTATTCCGTGCGCTCCGGGGAGGTCGACGCCTTGGCAAGGACGGTCATGCCGATTACCGCATTCAGGGGCGTACGGATCTCGTGGCTCATATTAGAAAGGAAGTCGGATTTGGCGGTATTGGCGCGTTCGGCCATTTCACGCGCCTTCTCGATGGCCGTCACGTCGTGGAGGTGGACCATGGCGCCTTCGTTGACTCCGTTCTCTCCACTCATGGGAGTGAAGACAACGGTGTACTTGTGCCGCACTTTCGGCTCACTTATTTCCACGGTCTGTTCCGCAGTGGTGTTCGCCCGCATCGCCCCGTCCATCACATCAATGAGGGCGTCGGTAACGTCCCTTTCCGCGAAGCGTTCGAAAACTTCCCGAAAGCTGTGGCCGACCAAATATTTGGAGTCCGGGTTGCCGATTTTCCCCAGAAAAACCTTGGTACAGTAGACAAAGTTGAAATTCTTGTCCAGCAGCAGGATAATATCGTTGCTGTGTTCCAGCACCAGGCGCATGTAGCGTTCCCGCTCGCGTCCGGCAAGGGATCTGGCCGCCTCACGGTTGGCCTTGGCAAGGGCAACGGTACGCTCATGCTCTATGGCCCGTTGCAGCCTTGCTATTTCACGCACGGTTTTTTTTTCGTTTTTCTCCAACTCTTCTATACGCGCACGCTGAACGGCCACAATATCCTGTAATTCCAGGACCCCGCCATCTTCAACCGTACCGCTCACGCTGCCGCTCCCTGCTCCCCGCCGGGACGTGTCGTCTCTCCTTCCAAACCGGACGGGGGAACATCGCTTATTCGTGGCCTTGCCCAAAACCTGCCGGGAGGGAGCATTGCTCCGGTCCCCCTAAAGCAACCCCACAGAGGATGGAAAATGCTAAAGCCCCCGCCGGGGGCGCGTGAAGGAGGCAGATCCTCCGCGAAAGCATCCATCAGTGTCTCCTGAATCATTTTAGGGCATTTTGCGCTTGAGATTGCCGTTTTACGGCGGAGTGAATCCGCCTTACGGCAATCGCGCGGCAAGGGTTTGCAGGCAAATCCTTGCCGCGCGGATTAGATATTTTCAACGGCAGTCCGTTCTAATTTTAATGCCGTACGCCCGGCCTTCCCCGGCCTGCGCCCGCTCCGGCGTTCAACAGCGCAGACGGATTGCGCTTACGCCTTCGCGGCGCGCCGGACTTCGCCCGGCGTACAGGGTCATGTTATTCCGCGAATAATACCGTCGCGTCACACGACAACGGGCGCAACCCCGCAAGGGAGGCGGCCGCAGGCCGCGTGAGCAAAGCAAAAACCGTGTTTTTTGCTTTGCAATCTTCACGCCTGTTACGACAGTACAGGCGTGACATGACACTAGAACAAGCAGGCGGAGAATGAGAAATTGTGGTGCCGGTTGCGCAGAATGCCGTCACGATCTTTTACCGGGCAAATCTCTCCGCCGGAAAGGCCAAGTACAAAGGGTCGTCCTCCGAGTGTGTCGCGGACGAGGCGTATCTCTTCGTCAGGTACGGGCGTCATCATGATGTAGCGCGTGACGCAGGGGAGCATCAGCAGACAGTTTTTTCCCTTCAGTCCCTGGATCTGCGCCAGTGCGTCGCCGGCACTTTCCATAATGCCGTCCTTGTCCACCTCGCCGCAGAAGAAAAAAGCCCCCTCCGGCATCTCGCCGCCGCATACGGCCCAGTTCTCCGGCGTCAGGGAGTAGACGGCCAAAGCCACGGGCTTTGAGCCGTCACCGTAATCGACCATCAGAGGCAATGTGGTGTTGTCCTGTCCGATGCGCATGACAATGCCGACATCGGAAAAATAATCCAATAATGGAATATCATTGACTTTCTTCAGTATACAGCCGTCGGATTCCGTAATGAGCGCCCGGCGGTCGCCGATGTTTTTCTCGGGAAGAGAGGCCAGGATGAATTCCGGCTCCAACGGGCCGTACAGCAGCAACATGACGACGGATTTTTCATGGACCCGGCCGTTGCCGATGACTCCGGCGTCGGCATAGGACATGTCCATGCCGCTAGCGACGCTGCCCCATACGGGTATGCCGCCGCAGACGGCATCCAGATGCCTCAGAACGTCAGCGCTGCTTATGTCGGAAAGAAAGGGGAAAAAGCTGATGATGAACGCGGGGGAGTCGGGCAGCGTCGCGCGCGCCGCGTCGTAAGCGGCGCCTAATCTCCCCCGCGCGTCGGCGGTCGACAGCGGCTCGGTGACGACGGTCCGGAAAACAACGTCGTCCGCGCTCAGCACGGTGAGGCTGAGCATAAACTCCCCGTGCCCGGCGCCGGTCGCCATGGCCATGGTCGTCATGCCGATCACGTCAAAGGGCAGTCGGGCGCAAAGTTCCTCGGCCACGCCGGATTCGACGAACTCCGGGTGACATAGCAGAATCCCCACAGAATTGGCGTACTGACGCGCGCCGTCCACCTGTTGCAAAATCTCGGCGGCGGCGCTTTCAATATCGTCCACTTCCTCAGTCTGCGCTGTAAACATCGTGATCATTGTCTCTCCTTTCCCGGCTCTGCAGGCGCGCCCTTTCGTTAGTTTTCCATATATTTCGTACCGTCATTTGTCAAGGCGCGCCCCTTCACAGGCGCGCCCCTTCAAAGCTTATGTGCCGTATGAAGAGATCCTGAAAGTCCGGATGTCGGGCGGGGAGGATTTCCGTGGTCCGCTCCCGCAGTGTCTGCGCCTCTTTCAGCAATTCCGGGTTCCCGCAAAGGCGCATCGCCCCGGCCAGAGCGCTGTTGCCGACCGGGACCGCTTTGGCGGCCGCTTCCGGAGGCAGAAGGCCCGCAACGACCGCGCTCTCGAGGCGTAACTGCTGGCCGAATCCCCCAGCCAGATACAGGGAGTCAAGGTCTTCCGCGCGAAGGCCGGATTCCATAAACAGCACTTCCAATCCCGCCCGCACGGCCGCTTTGGCCAGCTGGGCCTCGCGCACGTCCCCCTGAGTGAAGGTTATATCCCTGCCGTCGGCGGCGCGGGCCAGGCGCGCGCCCTTTTCAAAAAAACGTTCCTCCAGGCGGCCTTCGGCGTCAATGCAGCCCCCGCGCCGCAGGCAGGCCAGGACGTCGAGAACCCCGGAACCACAAAGGCCTATGGGGGCTGCGTCTCCTATGGTGCGGCAGATAAAGTTTCCCTCAAGCAGATCCACCCGGCAGATCGCCCCCCGCACGCCTCCGACCCCGCAGCTTATGCCGCAGCCCTCAAAAGCCGGGCCTGACGGAGCGGAGCAGCTCCAGGCCCTGTCCCCGGACCAGAGCAGCATCTCGCCGTTGGTGCCGAGATCCAGAAGCAGGGCCGTCTCCGGCCGCTTTCCCCGGCAGGCCAGATAACCGGCGCTGATGTCGCCGCCCACATAAGCGGAAATCCAGGGCAGGATGAGCACCCCGGGGCCGTCTCCTTTTCCGAAGACCTCGGCAAAGGTGTAGCTGTCTTTCAGCTTCAGCCCGATTGTATAGGGATGACGGCCCAGGGAGGAGCAGGGTTGTCCGAGCAGGATGTGGATCATCGCGGTGTTGCCGGCCGCGCACAGCAAAGAAAGCTCTTCCGGGTCAAGGCCGGTCTCGGCGCAGAGGGAGAAAACCGCGTCGCCCAAAGAGGAGCGTATGATCGCGCTCATGGCTTCGAGGTTGCCCTCATCGGCGCTGCGGATGCGGGATAACACGTCCGCGCCGTAGAATCTCTGTTCGTTCAGAAAAGCGCGCGTCCCCAGGATGCGGGGCGCTTCTCCCTGCCTGAAAGCCGCAATCTGCGCAACCACCGTGGTGGTGCCGATGTCCGCCGCCAGACAGAAACGCCGGGCAACCGCGCTTGTGTCTCGGCCGCCGGGCGCGTCCGGGCGCGTGGGCTGCGTCAAAGCCGCGCTTTTGGCGTCTGCGCGGTCGGTGAGAAAGGATGGCGGGGAAATTTCAGGTTCCGCGCGGCTCCGGGTTTCCCCCGGATTTTCCTCCGGCCGGGCTGGCGTCCGGTACCCGGTCTGGATGGCGGCTTCCCCTGTTTCCGGAATTTCCAGGCAAAGTCCCGCACGGACTTTTAAACGGCAGGCGGGCCGCGACTCGCCGTTTACGCGCACCAGACATTTGCCGCACAGGCCCTGTCCGCCGCAGTCCGCAGGGGGAGCAAGGCCCGTATCACGCAGCGCGTCCAGCAGGTTGGTCCCTTCAGCGGCGGCGATCTCCACAAAAGATTCCCCGCCTTTTCTTACCCTGATCCGGACGGGGTTGGCCCCTGCGTTCGCGGGATCCGGCATAAGCCGCCTGAGGCTCAAATATTCAGGACTACGGCAAAAGCTTTGAACATTATCAGCACTTCCCGGCCGGGGGCGAGGTCCAGTTCCTTGACGCTCTGCCGCGTGACCACAGCGCTGACCTGCGTGCCCTCCGCAAGCTCCGCCAGCACTTCGCAGGCCACTTCGCCCAGGCGGACCTCGGTGACTTTTCCGGGGAACTTGTTGCGGGCGCTGCTTTTGGCGGCGGCATCCCCTGTGCCTATGAGAACCCAAGGGGCCTTGATCGCCGCGGTGACCACTTCACCCTCCGCCAGTCCGAGGACTTTGCGGCTTTCGTCCGTGACGACGGAAACCACGCTCAGTCCGGACAGGGTTTTCAGTTCCACTTCAGTCAACAGACCGTCGCTTTTGATCGCGCTGATCTTGCCGATAAAGGTATTGCGCGCGCTGGTTTTCATTCTGCCTTCCCTCTTGATACAGTGTTGCATGATCCTGTTCACTGCCTCGCCGGAAAATTCCAGATAGTTCACTGACTTGGGCGGCGGTGGCAGTCCCAGATACGATTGCGCCACTTGCAGGGGCATGCCCTGGCGCAGCAGTTCAATGCCTCTGGACTGGCGGATGGTTTTGGGATTGAAAAGCGCCGCGGAAAAGCCGCCGGCCCTGGCCCGCTGGTAAAATTTCCGCCGCAGGTAGCCCTGATCCAGCTTTAAGACCTCGCCGCGCATCCCGTAAAACATGGGCAGGGCGAGCAAATTCGCGATATTGTCCATAACCGGGGCGGGCAAAGGCACTTGGCGGGCGTGACTCCCGCGCACCAGCACCAGCCGGCGCGCCGGGCGGATGTCCCGGACGTCGTTTAAGGCCAGCAGTTCCCCAAGGCGCAGCGCCGCATGCCGCAAAAGCAGAAAGGCCAGACAGAGGCGGGTGCGGGAACGGCTCTGCAAGGGGGTCTTCGCCCCGGCCCGCCAGGCTTCGAAACCGGCAGCGGACCTGTCCAGTTCTTCCGTGCTCAGACACCTTGTCCCTTCGGGGATCAGGGCCGTGACCAGACCCAGGTTGCCGTAAACGGAACCTTGGGCGTCGTCTCCGTATTCGGCCAGTTTTTTTTCCGCCGCCGCGACGAGCAGCCGCAGGTCTCCCCGCCCGGCGGAATTGATTATGGACTGCGGGTCAAACATGCGGTTCCTCTGGCATGACATTCCTGCAAAGTCAAGAGGCGCCTTCGACAGAGGCGCCTTCGCCAGAATCCACAACACATAGGCGCAACATGGCATAAAAATTGTTATTTTTGTAAAAGTTCCGGTGAGGGAATATCCCCCATGTCCAGGTATTCTGGCGATTTTGCCTTTTTGCGTGGTGGATTATTGGTCGGGCTATACTTTGCCGGCGCATTAGGCTATTCTCTTGGACTTCATATTTTCACACCGCGCGGCGGCACAACGCGCCGAAAGGATACCCGGGCATCTTCCGGCTGCCGGACATCCGGGCAATACGCGCGCCTGGGTATGCCGCGCAGGGAGGTTCCATGGGCATTATTCACCAGACTGGCGGAAATCGCGTCTTTACTCTTCAGGACAGGGAAAAACCCCAACTCTACCGCGAACTGTTTCCGTACACCAGCGTCTGCCGCACTTCCTTCGACCAGGTACTGCTGGCGCCGAACCCCGGCGACAGGATGCACATCACCGACACCACCTTCCGAGACGGACAACAGGCCCGCACCCCGTATACGGTCAGACAGATCGCCCGCATGTTCGATTTTCTCCACCGCCTGGGCGGCAAAACCGGACTGATCAGCGCCTCGGAGTTTTTCATCTATTCCGCCAAAGACCGTAAGGCCGTCGAAGTCTGCCGTTCGCGCGGCTACCGTTTCCCCCAGATCACCGCCTGGATCCGCGCCGACAAGGAAGACCTCAAGCTGGTGCGGGACATGGAGTTCGCCGAAACCGGCATGCTGACCAGCGTTTCCGACTACCATCTTTTCCTGAAACTGAACAAAACCCGCCGGCAAGCTATGGACATGTACACGGCCTTGGCCGAACAAGCCCTGGAATGGGGCATAATCCCGCGCTGTCACTTCGAGGACGTGACCAGGGCGGATATCTACGGTTTTTGTCTGCCCCTGGCCCAAAAGCTCATGGAACTTTCCCACGCGAGCGGCATGCCCGTCAAAATCCGCCTCTGCGACACCATGGGTTACGGCGTGCCCTGGCCTGGCGCGGCTCTGCCCCGCTCCGTGCAACGCATCGTGCGGACCTTTATCGACGAGGCCGGAGTGCCGGGCGAATACCTTGAATGGCACGGCCACAACGATTTCCACAAGGTGCTGGTCAACGGCGTCATAGCCTGGCTGTTCGGCTGCGGCGCGGTGAACAGCACGCTCTTCGGCTTCGGCGAACGCACGGGCAATACCCCCCTGGAAGCCCTGCTCATCGAATATATCTCGCTCACCGGCGACGACGCGGCCGCGGATACGACCGCCTTGAGCGAAGTAGCGGAGTTCTTTGAAAAAGAACTGCGTTACCAGATTCCGCACAACTATCCCTTCGTCGGCCGCGACTTCAACGCCACCAGCGCCGGCGTCCACGCCGACGGCCTGACCAAAAACGAGGAAATCTACAATATCTTCGATACGCGCAGACTGCTCAACCGCCCCGTACCCATTACCATTACCGACAAAACCGGCCGCGCCGGCGTGGCATACTGGATCAACACCAACCTGCGCCTGCCAGAAGGGCGGCATATCTCCAAAAAACATCCGGCCGTGGGGCAGATATACGACGCCGTCATGGCCGCCTACGAAGGCGGACGCACGACCAGTTTCTCGCATGAGGAAATCGAAGCCCTCGCGCAGCGCTTTATGCCGGAATTCTTCATCACGGAACTCGACCACGTCAAACAGACCGCCGGCGACATCGCCGCCCGCCTCATCCAACGCCTGGCCCGCAACAAGGAACTGACGGGCTTCGGCGAAGACGCCCTCGCCCGCCTCTACGCCTTTGCCGCCGAATACCCGTTCATCCAGTATCTCTACCTCACCGACGACGCGGGAACGCTGAAATGCGCCGCCATCACCGACCCCAACTACAAAGAGCGCTACGAAGCCCTGCCCGTTGGCTACGATTTTTCCCAGCGCGAATGGTTCAAAATCCCCATGCAGACCGGCGACCTGCATATCATGGATCTCTACCAGTCCATGATTACCGGCAAACTGGTAATTACGGTGTCCTGCGCGGTCACCGACGAACAGGACCGCATCGTGGGCATACTCGGCGTGGATATCCAGCTTGAACAACTGCTAAAGCGCGCCCAGTCCCTCCAGCAGGAGGTCGCGCCCGGCGACGAGGCCTACGCCGAGGCTGAAAACGGCGGTGGATGAATTCCATTTCCGGATCAAAATGCTCCCATTTTTGACCCGGAAATGGAAAGCGTGGCGGGATGTCACGCCGACATGCGAAGCATTTTGAGCGGCAAGGCGAAACGGCGTTTTCGCCGCAGCCGCCGAATCAAAACCGCATGGATGCGGTTTTGATTCGAAATTCTAGATTGTGTCGTCATACGATTGATAATACCGTGAAATTATTTGAAAATTTCTGTCTCGCAACACTACACAATATTCAAATATTTTCAGCGTGTTATAGGCGTAGTGACGACGCCATCTAGAGCGTGTTAGCTTTAAATGTTGACACGCTCTGCAAGGATTTGCAGCGCAAATCCTTGCCGCGAGATGCTTACAGGCGGGCTTCGCCCTCCGTTAAGTAAGCATCTCAAGCGTAAATGCTATAAGAAGAAGGCGACATGCGCAAAACAGTATATTGGATTGAAGGCGACGGCGTAGGTCTGGAAATCTGGCGGGCCGCGCGCCCGGTCATCGACGCGGCCCTGCGCTTGGAATCCGGCCCGACTCTGGACTGGACGGAACTTCCCGCAGGGAAAAAAGCCCTGGCCGAAACGGGCAGCTTTTTGCCCGAATCCGTGCTGCGCACACTGTCACAGGCCGACGTCGCCGTGAAAGGCCCGCTCGCCACTCCCGTCGGCACGGGCATGCGCAGCCTGAACGTGGTCATGCGGCAGGCGCTCGACCTGTACGCCTGCATCAGGCCGGTGCGGTATTTCCCGGGACTGGAAAGCCCGGTCAGGCATCCCGAACGGGTGGATATCGTGGTCTTTCGCGAGAATACGGAAGACGTATACGCCGGCATCGAATACGCGGCAGGCAGCCCCGAAGCCCGCAGGCTGATCGCCTTTCTGCGCGACGAACTCGGCGCGGCTTCCCTGCGCGGCGACGAGGCCGCGGGCGTAAAGCCGATGTCGGAATACGCCTGCGTGCGTCTCATACGCCGTGCTCTGCGTTATGCTCTGGACCGCGGACTCGGCAGCCTGACCCTGGTGCACAAGGGAAATATCATGAAATACACCGAGGGCGCCTTTCGCCGCTGGGGATACGAACTGGCGGAACGCGAGTTCGCCGGGCAAACCTGCACGGAAAGCAACCCTGAACCCGGCAAACTGGTGGTCAAGGACCGCATAGCCGACGCCATGTTCCAGGAAATACTCCTGCGCCCGGAACAGCACAGGGTGCTGGCGGCCACCAACCTTAACGGCGATTATCTTTCTGATGCCCTGGCCGCGCAGGTCGGCGGCCTGGGCCTCGCCCCCGGCGTCAACATGTCCGACAACCTGGCCTTTTTTGAAGCGACGCACGGCACAGCGCCGGACATCGCGGGCAAAGACAAGGCCAATCCCGGCAGCTTGATGCTTTGCGGGGCAATGCTGCTTGAACACATCGGCGTGCCCGGGGCGGCCAAGCGCATCCGCGCCGCCCTGGAAAAAAGCATCGCCGCCAAACGCGTGACCGAAGATATCGCGGCGCAGGTTCCCGGCGCAAAAACGGTCGGGTGCGCCGCCTTCGGCGATATTGTCGGGGCGAACCTGTGATCCGGCTCATAAACGAACCCGTGGTGCTGCGCGAAGGCGCCATCCTGAGCGCGGCCGAGGCCGAAGCGCTTGGCGTCGACAGGGCTGCCGCCCGCCGGGGAACAATAGCCGCCCGCATTCTGGCGGCGCACAACCGGCAATCCGGCCAATGTCCCGGCGGAAGAGAACCCGGCGTCGATGCGGCCCCGCTACGCCTGCGTTTCGACGCCCTGGCCTCGCACGACATCACCTATGTGGGAATTGTCCAGACGGCTCGGGCCTGCGGCCTGCGGGAATTCCCCATGCCCTACGTGCTGACCAACTGCCACAACAGCCTGTGCGCCGTGGGCGGGACCATCAACGAGGACGACCATGTTTTCGGGTTGTCCGCCGCGCGTAGGTACGGCGGCATCTTCGTGCCCCCGCATCTTGCGGTCATTCACCAGTACATCCGTGAAACGACGACCGTATGCGGCGGCATGATCCTGGGGTCGGACAGCCATACCCGCTACGGCGCGCTGGGCGTCATGGGCATAGGCGAGGGAGGGCCGGAACTGGTCAAGCAACTGCTCGGCAAAACCTACGACCTGCCCCCTCCGAGGGTCGTCGGCGTGCTGCTCGAAGGCGCGCCCGGACCGGGCGTCGGCCCGCAGGATGTGGCTCTGGCCCTTATAGGGGCGGTGTTCGACAACGGCTTCGTGAAAAACAGCGTCATGGAGTTTTTCGGGCCCGGTCTAGCGGGGCTTTCCGTGGAATACCGCTGCGGCATAGACGTAATGACTACCGAAACCTCCTGCCTGTCTTCCGTATGGGCAACGGACGGAGCGGTGCGCGATTATCTGGCCCTGCACGGCCGGGCCGGAGATTTCGCGCCCCTCGCGCCGGAGGACCGCGCCGCGTATGACGGGCTGATCCGGGTGGACCTCGGCGGCATAGAGCCGATGATTGCCCTGCCCTTCCATCCGGGCAATGTCCGGACCATTGCCGAAATGAACAGCGAACCGCGCGATATTCTGCGTCTCGTGGAACGGGAAGCGGAGAACCTGTTCGCCGGGGGTGGTTTGAAGCTTGACTTGTGCGGCAAGGTGCGCAACGGTCGCTTGTGGGCCGACCAAGGCGTGATTGCGGGCTGCGCGGGAGGCTCCTTTGAAAACATCGTCACGGCCGCGGCCATTGTAGACGGCAAAGGAACGGGCGGCCCGGACTTCAATCTCTCCGTGTATCCGGCGAGCGCGCCGCAGTCTCTGGCCCTGATGCGTTGCGGCGCGGCCGCGACGCTCACCGCCGCCGGGGCCGTGCTCAAAAGCGCGTTCTGCGGTCCCTGCTTCGGCGCCGGCGATATCCCTGCCGACGGCGCCTTGTCCCTGAGGCACACCACCCGCAATTTTCCGAACCGCGAAGGCTCCAGCCCGGCCGACGGGCAGCTTGCCGCCGTGGCCCTGATGGATGCCCGGTCCATAGCCGCCACCGCGGCGGCGGGAGGACGCCTGACCTCGGCCGCGGAACTTGACTGGGAATGCCTGGAGCCGTGCATCCGTCCCGACTACAGATTTGACCCGCGCATCTACGAACGCCGCGTTTATAACGGCTTCGGCGCGCCGAAGCCGGACAGCGCCCTGGTGTTCGGCCCGAACATAGCCGACTGGCCTCCCATGACGGCCCTGCCGGAACACCTCATCCTGCGCGTGGCGTCCGTCATCGCCGACCCGGTGACCACGACGGACGAACTGATCCCGTCCGGAGAAACCTCTTCCCTGCGCTCCAACCCGCTGAAACTGGCGGAATTTACCCTTTCCCGCAAGGACCCCGGCTATGTGGGCAGAGCGAAGGCCGTAGCGGCGCTGGAACGGCGCCGAAGGGAAAATCCGTCCGACCCGGAAGTGCTTGGTCTCGTCCGCGATCTGGGCGCGGTCTGCGGCGCGGCCGGCGCCGGATTGACCCGGGATGACGCCGCGACCCGCACGGGCCTCGGTTCCGCGCTGTTTGCCGTTAAACCGGGAGACGGCTCGGCGCGCGAGCAGGCGGCGTCTTCGCAGAAAGTGCTGGGCGGATGGGCCAATCTCGCCCTGGAATACGCCACAAAGCGCTACCGCTCCAACCTCGTCAACTGGGGCATGCTGCCTTTTATCGTCGGCGCGGAGCAGGCGGAACGGCTGCGTGTGGGCGATTACCTGGTGTTGCCGGGCATCCGCGCCGCTGTTGAGCGGGGC
>JAISZH010000054.1 GCA_031269345.1 Desulfovibrio sp.
TCTTGCGGTGTGCGGCTGAGCACCTCTGCGCTCAAAGGAATAATTGGCTTGCCGTCCGTTAGCATGATTTTTACAGGAACATAATTTCTAGACTTTGTCTATACCCTGTGAGCGGTTACCTTTGTTTAGCCCTGTTCAATCATCATATCTCTATGGAGGCAGGTCAGGCAGCGGCCTCCGACGAGCTTTTTGCGGCCCATTCTCGGCCGCTGCCTGACCTGCGCCGAAAGGCAGTAAGATGGGCCTCGCTGACTTGACAGGGGACCACATAAGAAAGATGGGGGTTTTAACCCTCCCAAAGGCGGACAATAAATTGAGTATCTTTGTGAGTACGAAAAACAACTCTATGAAATAAACTCAATTATTTCATGGAGTTGTTTTTACGGTTTCGAGAAAATCATTTCCCCCGGCGGGGTTCGTGGCGGAGCCCCGATTAAATATGATGTTGGCCTCCCCCCACAGCGTTTCCTTAGGTTGTTGTGGTGCCCTGAGAACATGCCCCATGCAAAAGCACACGGGCCGGTATGTACGGCACGAAGCGCAGCGTAATGCCGTACATACCGGCGGAGCGGCCGGTTCCGTCGTCCGCGGTCTGACGCGCATGAGCCGCCGCCAGAACCCGCGCCGGCTTTCAACGCCGGGCGAGTTCGCGGGAAAGCAACAGCTTGTAAGCCGCCGGCACAATAAACATGGAGAGCACGGCCGCGCTCACCATCCCGCCGAACATGGGCGCGGCTATCCTGGTCATTATCTCCGAACCCGTCCCAGCCCGCCAGAATATGGGCAGAAGCCCGGCGATGGTGGTGATCACCGTCATGGCCTTGGGCCGGACCCGCAGAACAGCTCCCTCATAGATGGCCTGGTCTACTTTGGCGCGCAACGCGGCCGGATCCGTTCCGGCAAGATTCCCGCCTGCGCCCGCTTCCGTCAGGATGCCGTGATCCCGCGCGGAGTTCTTAAGGTAGATCAGCATGATCACCCCGAACTCCGCGGCCAGCCCGGCCAAGGCGATAAACCCTACCCCAGCGGCCACGGAAAGGGCATAGCCCTGCAAATACATGAACCAGATGCCGCCGATCAGCGAAAAAGGCAGGCATCCCATGATCAGCAGGACTTCCTTTACATTTCTGAATTCCAAATAAAGCATGATGAAGATGACTACAAGAGTCGCAGGCACCATCAGACGCAGGCGCGCGGCAGCCCGCTCCAGCATTTCGTACTGGCCGGTAAAGGCGACGCTGACGCCGGGCGGCAGAGTCAAATTGGCGCGGATGGAACTGGACAGGTCGTTGACTATGGACAAGGTGTCGCGCCCACGCGCGTCAATATAAACCCAACTCGCCGGACGGGCGTTTTCGCTCTTGATCATTGACGGTCCGGGCAGCATCCGTACATCCGCCACGTCCTCAAGCGTTATCTGCCGTCCGTCTGGGGCAAGCATGGGCAGGCTTTTAAGCGCGGCCAGACTTTCACGGTATTCCCAAGGATAACGCAGATTTATCGGATAACGCGCCACCCCCTCCACAGTCTCGCCTATTACCTCTCCGCCCACGGCAGAGGATACGAAAAGCTGAACGTCCGCCACTCTCATGCCGTAACGGGCGGCCTTGTCCCGGCGGACGGAGATGTCAAGGTAGCGGCCTCCGGACAAGGTTTCAGCCAGGGCCGAAGAAACGCCGGGCACTTTCTCCGCCAGTTGCTGCACAGCCAGGGCCGTCTCGTCGATTTTGGCCGCCTCCGTCCCGGAAACCCTGATGCCGATAGGGCTCTTCACCCCGGTGGAAACCATGTCGATGCGGCTGCGGATAGGCGGAGCCCAGAGGTTGGCCAGCCCCGGCAGACGCACGGCCTCATCAAGGGCCTCGATTATCCCGTCTATGGTCATGCCCTCCCGCCACTCGCTTTCCGGCTTCAGACGGATGGTCGTCTCCATCATTTCAATGGGCGCGGTGTCTGTCGCCGTCTCAGCCCGTCCCGCCTTGCCGAAGACCTGTTCCACCTCCGGAACGGTTTTGATCAGCCTGTCTGTTATTTGCAGCACCCGCCCCATTTCCTCCACTGAAATTCCCGGCAGGGTCGAGGGCATATACAAAAGATCCCCTTCGTTCATACGCGGCAGAAACTCTCCCCCCAAGCGCGCCACAGGCCAGAGGGAAGAACAGAACAGGAGCAGGGCCAAAAGCAGCGTCGACTTCGGATGCCCAAGCACCGCCCGGATGATCGGGGAATAGACCCGGAAGAGAAAGCGGTTGATTATGTTCCCGTCTTCGGAAGGAATCCTGCCCCGCACCCAGAGATCGGCCAGCACCGGAATCACGACCACGGACAAAATTGCCGCGCCTCCCATGGCATAGAGCTTGGTCAGGGCCAGAGGACGGAAAAGCCGGCCTTCCTCACCCTGCAAGGCGAAAACGGGAATGAAAGACAAGGTGATCACCAGAAGGCTCATGAACAGGGCCGGTCCAACCTCTACCGCCGCCCGGATCACCAACTCCCGCCGCGTCTTTCCTTCCGGTTTGCCTCCGTGGGTTTTCTCCCATTGCTCAAGCTTGCGGTGGGTGTTCTCCACTATGACCACGGAGGCGTCTACCATGGCCCCGACGGCTATGGCTATGCCCCCCAGAGACATGATGTTGGCGCTTACCCCCTGATAGTACATGATGATAAATGAGATAAACAGGGCCAGGGGCAGGGAGAAGATAGCGACCAGAGCCGAGCGCAGGTGCAGGAGAAAAACCGCGCAGACGACGGCCACCACTATGAACTCCTCAAGCAGATTCTGGCTTAAGTTGTCCACGGCCCGGTCAATGAGCGTGGAACGGTCATAGACAGTGACTATTTCCACCCCTTCCGGCAGGCTGGGACGCAGGGATTCCAGCTTTTCCCGGACCGCGCTTATAGCTGCGCGGGCGTTTTTGCCGGAGCGTATCAGCACAATGCCCCCGGCTACCTCTCCTTCCCCATCCAACTCGACAAGTCCGCGCCGCATTTCCGGTCCCAGGGTGATCTTCGCCACGTCCCGCAGATAGACAGGCGTACCGCGCGGCGAAGTCTTGAGCAGGATATTGCGAAAATCTTCCAGGTTTTGCAGATAGCCGCCAGCCCTGACCATATATTCGGCTTCGGCCTGCTCGACGAGAGAGCCTCCGGCCTCCTGGTTTGAAGCGCTCACCGCGTTCATGACCTCTTCGAGCTGTACCCCGTAACGCGTCAGTTTCACCGGATCCGCGATGATCTGATATTGCTTGACCGCTCCGCCCACAGAGGCGACCTCGGCGATATCCGGGAGGGAAGACAATTCAAATTTCAAAAGCCAGTCCTGGATGGAGCGCAAATCCGCAAGATCGTGCCGCCCGCTCCGATCCACAAGGGCATATTCAAAAATCCAGCCTATGCCGGTAGCGTCCGGACCCAAAGACGGCGAAACCCCGGCCGGAAGCCTCCCTTGCGCCTGATTCAGGTATTCCAGAACCCGGCTGCGCGCCCAGTACAAGTCCACCCCGTCCTCGAAAATTATATAGACATAGGAATCCCCGAACATGGAAAATCCGCGCACGGCTCTGGCTCCGGGCACTGAGAGCATGGCCGTGGTCAAAGGATAGGTGATCTGGTTTTCTACCAGTTGCGGCGCCTTGCCGGGAAAGGAAGTCCGGATGATCACCTGAGTGTCTGACAAATCCGGCAAGGCGTCCACCGGGGTGTTGCGTATCGCCCAGACGCCCCAGACGCTTAAAAGAGCGGCGCAGACAAGCACAAAAAAACGGCCTTCCACACAGCCCCTTATCAGACGGGCAATCATTGCCCACCCCCGGCGGCACGGCCCGAACCGTCCTCTCGGCGCATCCGGTTCAGCGCCCCGCGCAAATTGGCTTCGGAATCAACCAGAAAAAGCCCGCGCATGACGATTTCTTCGCCTTCTTCAAGCCCGGACTCCACGGCCGTCGTATCGCCGGACTCGCCGCGAATCCGGATGCGGCGCGGCGCGAAGCCGCCGTCTCCGGATCGGACGATCACCCTTTGCTCGTCTCCCAGGTTTATGATCGCAAAGGTGGGAATGAGCAGACTTTCCTCGTCCGAACCGCGCAGACGTACGCCAGCCGTCATGCCCGGCCGCAACAGCCCCTCGGAATTATCCAGGCTTATGCGCAAAGGAACGGTGCGCGTTTCCATATCCGCACTGGGCAGCAAGGTGAAGGAATCGGCATAGAAGGCCCGATCCGGGTAAGCGGGGACGGATATTCTTATCCTTCCCCGCCGGACCATGGGGAGATCCCGCTCCGGGACGTCGGCCATGACCCATACAGGGTTCGTTCCCTGGATGGTGGCGATGGTCATGTCCTTGCCGACATTCATGCCGGGGTACACGTCAAATGAAGTGATAACCCCGTCAATGGGGGATAGCAGGCTCATCCTGGTCTTCACCGTCCCGTCCGCATCAACGGCCTTGAGCATCTCCTCCGGCATGCCGGAAAGCCGCAGCCGCTCCCGCACTCCCTGTATTATACGGGCATCGGCCTTCTGGCTTTTCAGAAGCAGATATTCGCTCTGGTCCGAAGCCCATCCCGGAACAGTGATGTCCGACAGTTCCTGTCCGGCCCGCACCACGTCTCCCACCGCCAGGGCGTAATGTTTTTCCACGAACCCCTCGGCCCTCGGCTGGACCTTGGCCAGCTGATAGTCGTTAAACTCTATGTTCGCCGGTATCACCTTGTTGAAAGACAAACGCCCGCGCTCCACTTTGACCGTGCTTACGGCGAGGTTCTCCGTCTGCGCCGGGTCGATGCGTATGCCCTCCCCTTCTCCGGCCTCTGCGTAACGGGGTATAAGCTGCATGTCCATAAAGGGCGATTTGCCCGGCTTGTCAAAATGGGTTGCGGGATACATGGGGTCATACCAGTAGAGGACTTTGCGCTCGCCGTCTTTTTCCGCGACAGCGCGCTCCACCGCG
The DNA here is from genome assembly GCA_031269345.1 of Desulfovibrio sp. GTDB lineage: Bacteria > Desulfobacterota > Desulfovibrionia > Desulfovibrionales > Desulfovibrionaceae > Frigididesulfovibrio. Next base: position 4,949 of record JAISZH010000054.1, read on the forward strand.
GTGACCGCCCTCCCGCCCGCGTCAGGTTTCCAGGCATGGGGCAGAAAATAACCGGCGGCAAAGGCAGCGGTCACCAGGACCGCAAGACCGGATACTTTTTTTACAGACATAATTAGCTTCCTTAAATATTACAGTGTATTATCGTACATTTTCAATGTCCACGATGACGTTATCCTCGCCTGCCGCGCGAAAATCAAAGCGCACCGTCTGACCTACGGCAAGTCCCTCAAGCAGGTCTGGAGATTCCACGGCAAAGCGCATGGTCATGGCCGGCCATTTCAGTTCCGGTATGGCGGGATGATGGATGGTCACCTTGCCGGACTCCCGCTCCACAGCCTCGATCACCCCTTTGATCGTATAGACCTTTCCTGGCTCGGCCCTCCCCGCCGTGTTGCTGCCGTGGCCCTCGGACCGGGACGTGCCGTGCCCGGAGTGATCATGGCCGGCGGCCGTAGTGTTGCCGGGGAAGGAGGCGATTACGAAAAGCAGGGCCAGGATTGAAACAAGCTGTCTGTTCATTGTTTTCCTCGTCATGGTTGCAGTGTTGTTTGCGCCGCGCCTGTTTTCATGCCAATTTGCTTTCGATAGAAAGCGGCTTGGGATGGCGGAGGCGAAGCCGCCCGCAAGTTTTTGAAAAATCCGGCTTCGCCTGTTTTTCAAAAACTTTGGCGTCTCGCATTCAAACCCGTTGAATGCGACCTGATATCAGAACATCGGCAGACGCCTGGCGCGGTCTCATCCGCGCGTTCCGCCGCCCAACGCCTTGTAAAGTCTTACCTCGTTAAGCAACTGGTCCCGCCTTATGCCCAGAAGGTCCTGTTCCGCCTGATAGAGGCCGCGTTGCGCGTCCAGCACCTCAAGGTAGCTGACAGCCCCGTTTACATAGCGGTTCATAGCCAGATTGAGCACCGTGCGTTGCGAGGCCAGATAGCGTTCCTGGGCCTTATACTGCCTGGAGTAGGACGCCCTGCTCTGCAAGGCGTCCGCCGCTTCGGTGAATGCTGTCTGCACCGCTTTTTCATAGCGGGCCACGGCACTCTCCTTGCGCACCTCGGCCAGATCCAGCCCGGCTATGAGGCTTCCACCGGAAAAAATCGGCAGGGTGAGGCGGGGAAGGAAGGACCAGACAGCGTTAGGCCCAGCAATCAGTCTGTTCAGGTCCTCGCTCATGTAACCCAGGTTGCCGGTCAGGTTTATGGAAGGAAAAAAGGCGGCCCGGGCAGCGCCTATATCGGCGTTCGCCTCAAGCAGCATGTGCTCGGCCTCCAGCACGTCCGGACGCTCAAGCAGGACGGAGGAAGGCATTTGCGAAGGCAGAGCTGCCAGGGCCAGCCCGCGTAAGGGAACGGACGCGGGCAGTTCATGGACGGAAAAACTGCCGGTCAGCAGACGCAGGGCGTTGCCCGCCTGAATAACCTGTCTTTCCCGCTCCGCTAACGCCGCCAAGGCGAACTCCACCATGCTGCGCGCCTGCTCGAGATCGAGCAGGGACGACTGGCCGGATTGCACGCGCTTCTCGACAAAGGCATAGGACTTTCGCCAACTGGCGAGGTTGTTACGGGCCAACTGCAACTGTTCCACGGCCAGACGCTTGTTCAGGTAGCTCTCCGCCACCTGGGAAATCAGGCTTATGCGCACGGTCTTTTCCGCCTCCGTCGTGGCCAGATAGGACTGCAAGGCCGCTTCGGACATGTTTTTTACGCGCCCGAAGAAGTCCAGTTCAAAGGACGGCATCAGGCCAACTTCCAGAATCTCCGCATGCCGGCCCTCCACCTGCCCGGAGTATTCGCCCGTCCCCGCAGCCTCAAGCCGGGGGAAACGCTCGGCCCTCTGAATTGCGTAACGCGCCCTCGCCTCCTCGACGGCCAGCAGGGCCAGACGCGCATCCCGGTTATGGCGCAGGCTTAAGGATATCAATTCCCGCAGGCGCGCATCTCGAAAAAATTCGCTCCAGCCCAGACGCGCGGCAATGGCGTTTTTCTGATCCCCTTGAAGCGTATCCTCCGCTTCTACTCCGGTTCCGGCGCTTATCCGGTCCGGGACAGGGGGTATTGGGCGCGTATACGCCGGAGCCAATGAGCAGGCGGAACAAAAAACCGCCAGAAGGCAAAGAGCGACTGGCTTGAGGGGAGTATTTAGCATATAACCACCTGAAGATATAAAATATTCACATGTCCCACGCGGAGTCCCGGTGACTCGTCACGGCCACGCCCGAAAAGAATGCGCGCGGCAGAGACCCTCAAAGAAAGGGACCGGCATCAACATGGCTGCCAAAGGAGAATGAGGCACCATGCAAATAAATTGTGCTTACGCCTTCGCGGAGGGCGTCCGCTCTCGCGGCCGCCAGAGCAATTTCAAAGTAAAATTGCTCTAAATTGCAAGAAGGGAAAAAAGAGATGGGGGACGGAAAACCTCGGAAGGAAGCGGGGATGGCAGGCGGGTTTGCCAGTATTGCGGCGCCTGTGCGACGCCCGCGGGGATGATGGCAAAGGTGGAAACAGGGCCTGCGAGAGGCGGATGACACTGTACGCATGAAACCATGTCGCAAAAGAAGTCTCCGCTTGAAGCGGCCGCAGGGCCGGCCGCGGGGCCTTCCTGATCGCTGTGCGTGGCATCATGCTCATGCGAGGTGTAGGGATGTTGTCCGCCGGGGACGCCTTCGGCTGAAGGTGCACAATGCCCGGTCGAGACGGAAAAAGGGCAGAAAAACGCCCGAAGCGGCTGCGACCAGCCGCCTACGAAAACCAGCGCCAGCAAAAGCACCAGCACCGTCCTTCCTCTCCCGCAAGTCTTCATATGGTTTTGATAATTAACTCAATGGAATTTGTCAATATAAAAAATTTGCTATCGACATGGACCTAATTTACGGGAACTTTACA
>JAISZH010000072.1 GCA_031269345.1 Desulfovibrio sp.
TGCGTCTTGCGCTTGGGCGGGGTTTGGACCCCGCCCAAGCTTCCGCCCGTACGGATACCCCCCCTTCAGGGCGGGGTCGGGCTATCCGGCCTGAAGGCCGGGGACTCATACCGTAAAGGAAGCTCAGATAAAGAAGGGAACATGCCCACATATTGTTGCTATATGAAGCCCGGCGCCTTCAGCGCGGAGCAGGAGCGGCGCGTGGCCGAAGCCATAGCGCTTGTCCACTGCGAGGTTACCGGGGCGCCGCCCAATCTGGTTCATGTGATCATCCATGCCGCGCAGGGCGTCAGGCGTTTTGTGGGCGGGCATCCTGAAGAGGAGCATATCTGGATTATGGGCTATATCCGCGCCGGCAGGACGGATGAAGAAATCGGCCGGCTTATGCTGGGCATAGTCAGGGAAGTCAGCGCCATAACCGGTATGGACGAGCATTTTGTCTGGGTCTATATCTGCAATATAGCCTCGGAGCATATGGCCAAATATGGAGGCGTCCACCCGGCGCCGGGCGGAGAGACGGCGTGGTTTGAGGCCATGCCGGAGCGCGTGAAGGCCTATATGGCTTACAACAGGCCCGGTTCCGTTTCCAGATAAAATTGCGCCGTTCACCGAGTCGCATTGCAAAGGGTTTATGCCGGCCCGCTGATGATCCCCCCGCCCACGATCAGGTCTCCCAGACAGAAGACCAGCGATTGCCCTGGCGCCACCGCGGGCTGGGCTTCGGCGAATTCCACCAGGAACCGCCCGCGGGAGACGGCGCGAGCCTTAACCGGGATCGGCGGCTGAGAGGAGCGCAAACGCGCGCGCAAACCGGGCTCTTTCAGGGCCTCCGGCAGGTTGATGCGGGCTTTTTCAATGCGGCAGGCCGGGATAAGGACTTCTTCGCGCGCTCCCACAATCACCTCGTTGCGCGCGGCATCCGTGCGCAGAACGTAAAGCGGAGAAGAGGCGGCAACGCCCAATCCGCGCCTCTGTCCGGGGGTGAAACGCCAGAAGCCCTCATGTCGCCCCAGCGTTTGCCCTTCCCGGTTCACAATCTTGCCGGGCCGGGGCGCGACTTCGAGCAGTTCCGCATAGTCCCCGGAAAAGAAGTCCTGGCTGTCCGGCTTGGCGTGCATGGGCAATCCCCGGTTCAGGGCCAGGGCGCGCACCTCGCTCTTGCGCATTTCCCCGAGAGGGAACAGGCTTCTGGCCAGTTGCGCCCGGCTCAAGCGGTAGAGAAAATAGGACTGATCCCTGGTTTCGTCCAAAGCCCTGCGCAGGACCGGACGGGAGTATTGTTGTGAAAATTCCGTGCGCGCGTAGTGCCCGGTTGCGAACCGGGAGTGGCTCATGCCCGCTTCCCTGGCCAGGGCGGGGAGCAGGCCGAATTTCAGGAGCTGGTTGCAGCGCACGCAGGGGTTGGGGGTTTGCCCGGAGAGATAGGAGTCGCGGAAATAGTTCAGGACTATTTCCCGGTACGGCCCCGACAGATCAAAAACCCTGAAAGGAATGCCCAGATCCCGGCACAGGCCGGCGGCGGCCTCTATGTCCCCGGATTCCGCGCGGTCATAGCAGGCATTGGTCCCGGCCGGGCCGGGAGGGCCGTCGTAGACGGACATCATTGCCCCGCTTACCTTGTAGCCTTGCTCCAACAGCAAAAGGGCGGCCACAGAGGAATCCACCCCGCCGGAAAGTCCAACCAGGACCTTTTCCCCCACGCGCGCGCGTCTCGGCCTTTCAGCGCGGTTCGACATACAGCATTTTAACGTTGAGATTATGCGCCTGATCCTCTCCAGCCCGCGCCTTCGCGGCGGGCGTCCGCTCTCGCGGCCGCCGGAGCAATTTCAAAGTGAAATTGCTCCAGAAAACTCGCAAGACGAAATTCCTGCATCATCTGTTCAAGTATACTTGGGTTCTTCTTCCTTGATGATCTGCAGGGCCATATTGCCCTTGACAGTGCCGCACACACCCCAGAACTTTGTGACCCCGGCCAGTGTGACTTCCAGAAGCTCGTCCACGTCCGTGTCCAGAAGGATCACGTCCCCTTCCTTGAGGCGCATGAGCTGGTTGCCGGTGAGCTTGGAGTCTCCGAAACGCACCCGCATCTCCACCGGAGTTTCCATTATCCTTTCCTTGAGACGCGCCACCCAGGCGTGGTCCACTTCCAGGCGTTCCGTCTGAAAGCTGGCGTGCAGTTTGGCGCGGATGGGCTCAATGGTGGCGTAAGGCAGACAAATTGTCAGGGAGCCGATGGCCGTCTCCAACTCCACCTCGAAGGTGATCACCACCACGACGTCGCTCGGCGGGACAATGGAGGCGAACTGGGGATTGATCTCCGAGCGCAAAAGCTCAAGGCTCACGTCATGCACGGGTCTCCAGGATTCTTCCATGTTCTGGAGTATGATGCGGATTACCTTGTCCACTATGACCTGCTCAATGCGCGTGAATTCCCGGCCTTCAATCTTTGGCTGGCTGCCCTGGCCGCCGAAAAAGCTTTCCACCAGGGCGAAGACCAGTCGCGCGTCCACTACGGCCAGGGCATTGCCGCGCAACGGGTCCATCTTGAAGATGTTGATGCTGGTGGGCACGGGCAGGGAACGCATGAAATCCCCGAATTTGACCATGTCTATGGACAGGGGGTTCAACTCCACGCGTTTACGCAGGATATTGGACAAAGCGTTGGTGCAAAGGCGCGAGAAGCGGTCGTTGACTATTTCCAGAACCGGCATGCGTCCGCGGATGATGCGGTCCTGATTGGCGAGATCAAAGGGCACCACCCCGCTTTCATCAGGGACTTCGTCGGTTTCCGCCTCTATGTCCCCGCCGGAAAGTCCGCGCAACAGGGCGTCAACTTCGTCCTGGGCAAGGATTTTGTTCATTCTCCGCCCCTTTTTTCACGGCATTCGGAGCAGATGCCGTAGAGGATCATGCGGTGCGAGGTCAGCATAAAGCCGTTGCTCCGGGCTACTTCCTCCTGTTTGGCTTCTATGCCGGCGTCGAGAACCTCCACATTGCGTCCGCAGGCAGTGCAAATCAGGTGATCATGGTGGGCTTCGTTGTCAAGGGGCTCGTAACGGGCGCTCAGCTCTTCGAAATGCTGTTCCTTGGCCAGGCCGGCCCGGCACAAAAGTTTCAGGGTCCGGTAGACCGTGGCCTGGCCTATGCTCTTGTCCTGAGCGCGCACCATGGCGCTGAGCTCTTCCGTGGTCAGGTGCTTGCCGGATTTGAAGAAAACCTCGACAATCCGCCGCCGTTGCGGGGTGTTGTTGAGGCCGTGATCTGCGATGTACGTGGCGAAACGGCGTAGAGGATCAGACATGCCGCACCTTCTTTGCTGGGATTTGCAATTACTGACAGACGCATTAGAGCAATTAACGCTTGAAACAGTTCGCTAACGGCGGGCAAAGCCCGCCTGCTCCTGTTTCGCGGCAAGGATTTGCCCGCAAATCCTTGCAGAGCAGTTCACTCGTTTCATTCGCGAACTGCTCTAAAAACAACCTTCCGATGCGGGATCGTCAATTGGAAAACGTGGTTCCCGGCTGACTTGTTCCATTTCAAAGGAAACATTGATATGTTCCAGAGAGGGGGCAAAGCCCGTCTGCTCCTGTTTCGCGGCAAGGATTTGCCCGCAAATCCTTGCAGAGCGGTTCAAATGTGAAACGCTCTATAGCATTTTACCTTTGAGATGATTACACCCGGCCCTCTCCAGCCTACGCCCGCTCCGGCGTTTAACAGCGCAAATAAATTGCGCTTACGCCTTCGCGGCGGGCGTCCGCTCTCGCGGCCGCCAGAGCAATTTCAAAGTGAAATCGCTCTAATCAGCGTTTCCCAAAATAAAATTGCGTCCTGCAATTTTATTTGGCGGCTGCGGCAAAACGCTAGTTTGCCCAGCCGCCAGAAATGTTTCGCATTTCGACGCTACGTTGCGCGTCGGCCTTGCGGTTGACCTGAAAATTTCCATGCTACAATCTGTATATATGCTCTTGCGGATATCGGCAAGGAGATCTGGACGTGAAAATAGCCGTTTTGGGTAACCAAGCCAGGGCCATGGGTAATTTCTGGACCGTTCTCATGCGGCGCATGCTTGCGCACGGGCATGAAGTTCTCTGCCTGATCCCCGAAGCCGGGGAGGGAGACGATCCCGTCTGGGAGCAAAAACTTGTTGCGGCCGGGGCGCGTCTTGCTCACTACCACCTGGACCGCAGGGGACTCAATCCCCTGCGCGACATCATGACCATTTGCGATCTGCGCGGAATTTTCCTGAGGGAAAAGCCTGACAGGCTCTTCGCCAGCACGATAAAGCCGGTCATCTACGGCAGTCTGGCCGCCGCCCTGGCCGGGTATCCGGCCAGGGCCGGGCGCTGTCTGATGATCACCGGTTTGGGTTATGCCTTTGAGGCGGATTCGCCGCCAAAGCGTCTGCTTATGCATTTGGCCGCTTTCCTCTATCGTTGGGCTTTTTCCCTGGCAGGGCTGGTTCTTTTTCAAAATCCGGACGACAGGAATCTTTTCGCGCGTTTGCGGGTCATTGCCCCAGGGGTGAGGGCCGAGCTTTGCAAGGGCACCGGCGTGGACGTCAGGCATTTTTCCTTCCGCGCTCCGTCTGATTCGGCCCCGCTTTTTCTTTATGTCGGCAGGCTGGTGGCGGCCAAGGGGGCGCGGGATTTTATGGCCCTTGCCCGGCTTGTGCGCGGCGGATATCCGCAGGCGCTCTTCCGCATGGTCGGCCCGCCCGAGCCGGGGCCGGGCGGGGTACCCCTGTCCGAGGTTCTGGCCGAACAGGCGGCGGGCAACATCGAATACCTGGGCGAAAGCCGGGACGTACGCTTGCATCTTGAGGCGGCGCGCGCCCTGATCCTGCCTTCACGGCGCGAGGGTTCGCCGGTCGCGTTGCTTGAGGCCATGGCCTGCGGCCGGGCGGTTCTGGCCTTTGACGCCCCAGGATCGCGCGAGGTGGTCCGGCACGGGGAAACGGGATTTTTAAGCCCGCCCGGAGACATCAAAGCCCTTGCCGAAGGCGTGGAATCCCTTATAAGAGATCCGGGTCTTGCCGCCCGACTTGGTCAAAACGGCCGGAGTTTCGTGGAAAAGGAATACGATGCCGAGCTCGTGGCCGGGGATTTGCTTGAAAAAATCGGAGTATCCGAATGAACAGGACCGCCCGGATCATATTCCGCTTTGCGGATCTCGCCTGCATACTCGTCGCCCTGGGCATCAGTTCCAGCCTGATGCTTCCTCCCTACCTGGAAATTTTCGCGGACTATACGGGCGCATCCACCTTTACCGTGATCATCATTCTTTTGTCCTTCTACATGCTGGACTGCTACAATGTGGGCAGGGAGGATTTCCGGGACAGCTGCCTGCGCGTGCTGATAGCCGTGTTCATAGGCATTGTGGCCGCGGGTTTCACTTTTTACACCTTCGAGCACTGGCGCTTCCCGCGCATGATGTTCGTCGTGCAGATGTTCGTGAATCTGGCTTTGTCTCTGGCTTGGCGCAGGGTCTATTTTCTGCTCGGGCGCAAGTGGGGCGCGCCGGGCAACAGGGTGATCTTCCTGGGCTCGGCCGGGGCGGAACGGGCCGTGCGCGTGCTTTCCGAATACGAGCCGGAAACGAGCATTCTTGGCTATGTAGGCGAGTCTCCTGCCCCGGAGCAGGCCGGACCGTGCCTTGGACCATCCGGGGAGATATTCTCCCTGATCGCGAAAATGCGCCCCACCAGAATTATCGTGCTTGAGGCGTCATTTCCGGACAAAGAAGTGGCGCACGGGCTTTTTCTCGCCAAACTCAAGGGATTGAAAGTGGTGGACATGCGCGGGCTGTACGAGCGACTGGCCGCGCGCGTGCCCGTGGATCTTATCCGCGACGAATTGCTGCTGCTTGAGGACGGCTTCAACTTGAACGTGAACAACGCCATGCGCAGGCTCAAACGCGCTCTGGATATTTTCCTGTCTCTGGGGCTTTTCGTCTTCGCCCTGCCCCTGATGCTCGCGGCGATTCTCTGCGTGCGCCTGGAATCCTCCGGCCCCGTGCTTTACAGGCAAAAGCGCGTAGGTCTTAACGGCAGCGAGTTCACAGTGGTCAAGATCCGTTCCATGCGCGCTGACGCGGAAAAAGATGGAGCTGTCTGGGCCGGCAGGAACGATTCCCGGGTGACGCGCATCGGCAGGCTCATCCGCAAGACGCGCATCGACGAGTTGCCGCAACTGGTGAACGTGATCAAAGGCGAGATGAGCCTGATCGGCCCGCGCCCGGAACGCATGGAATTCGTGCGCGAGCTCCGGGCGGCCATCCCCTATTACGATGTTCGCCACACGGTTAAGCCGGGCATAAGCGGCTGGGCTCAGGTCTGCTATCCTTACGGGGCATCGCTTGAGGACGCGCGCCTGAAACTGGAGTACGACCTCTACTACATAAAAAACATGTCCATCCTGCTGGAAGCCAAGATTATCCTGAAGACCATAGGAGTTGTGCTCTTTCCCAAGGGCGCGCGCTGAAGGAGCAGAGAACTTGCGGGATTGCAGCGGGCGGGATAAAAGACCTGTGGGGCGTCCTCCGAGTCTCAGGACAAGGAGGTGTCGCCTATGGAGCACTTTCTGCTTGACGTTCTGGCCGCGCTTGTGGCTGGCGTCATGGTGGCCGTAATCGTGAAGTGGATTAACCGCTAAACGTTTCAGGCCCCGGCAGGAGTAGTATTCCATACCGGGGCCTGAAACTTGTGTACTACACACAGGGGGATGCCCCAGGGCCGGGGGTGTTTGCGCATTTCCGGCCCGCTTGTTGTACACTATACGCACTCTCCGCTGCATGTCAAGAGTCTGATGGCGTGCTTGTCGTCCGCACCTCTTTCAGCAGCAGCCCGGTAATCCTGACCGCGCCTTTGGCCCGTGCCGGACAGAAGTGGTGAAGGCCACCGTGACAAGGGCGGGGCCTTTTTCAATCGCGGTCTGACTTCGGAAGAAAACGCCTTCATGGCGGGCTGGTAATGCGTTTCCTCAAGCAAGAAGGTAGCATGGCCTTCAGGCCCATGCGTCTTGCGCCTGGGCGGGGTTTGGACCCCGCTCAGGCTTCCGCCCGTATAGTATTGCAAGCTGCCTTTGTGCTGTGGTTGCCCTTGCTGTTATGGCACGGCTCATTTATTCTGGACTCAGATTAAGTATGATTTTTCCTCTTGTCTCCGCTCTTATTCCTTTAGGAACAATCGCTATCGGCGTCATCTTCAATGGTGATCCTGCATCCTTCGGAAGAATTACTGTTTTAGTTCTTGCATGTGTCGCAATTGGAGCATCTTCTTATTTGTGATAAAGTCAGTGATGCCAACTGATAGTAAATGGAAAATATATTATGAAGAGGCATGCCTTTATTATTGGTGGGACTGGCCAAATTGGATATGCAACAGCACTTGAATTAATTAATTCAGGATGGCGTGTTACCATTTCTTGCAGAAGGAAAACAAAGATTGCCTTGAATCTTATTGGAAAGGGCGTAGCAATGATCCAGCTTGACCGGAATGAGCCAAATGCTTTATCCAAGGCTCTTGGTGAAGGTATAGATGCTCTGATTGATACCGCGGCATTTGATTCCTTGCATGCTGAGCAGTTGCTTTCTTTACAGGATAAGATAGGTGCATTAGTGGTGATTTCCTCATCAAGCGTCTATCGTGACAATGCTGGCCGAACCTTGGATGAAGCGGGAGAAAATGGCTTCCCCAATTTTCCTGAACCCATAAAAGAAACTCAATTTCTTGTCGAGCCAGGCCCGAAGACTTATTCAACGCGCAAAGCTCTTTTAGAATGCCGTTTACTTGTGAATCCTCGTATTCCCATTATTATTCTGAGACCCGGAGCTATACACGGTATTTACTCTACCCATGCCCGTGAATGGTGGTTTGTTAAGAGAATTATTGATAAGCGTTCCATTATCCCCCTCGCCTACGGTGGGCGAAGTCGCTTTCACACCTGTTCCAGTCTAAATATTGCACGGTTAATTACTTTTGCATTAGCAAATCCGAAGACTGGAATCTTCAATGTTGCAGATCCGCAAGCGCTAACCGTAATCCAAATCGGTCAGGCGATTGCATTACATATGAACTACAAAGGAAATCTCATTCCGTTGGAAATCGGGGATGCTTATGGAAAATCCCCTGTTGGATGGTCGCCTTGGTCTGTCGCCGGCCCTTTTGTCCTTGACACATCGAAGGCCCAAAAAGAGTTCGGCAATATTTTGACGACACAATATGAAGATACGGTCGATGAAATATGTAATTGGCTTGTTTCAGAAAGTCACGAAGATTGGCATATCAATTTTCCTGTACTTGCATCTTATCCAATGAATCTTTTTGATTACACTGCTGAAGATCAATTTTTTGTAAGAAAAAAAGAATGAAGCCCTTGACGAACATGAAAACGTCGGGTTCTACAGCGTTTTACTTTTGAGATGATGCACCCGGCCCTCTCCAGTTTACGCCCGCTTCGGCGTTTAACAGCGCAGATAAATTGCGCTACGCCTTGCTGCGTGTGTCCGCCCTCACGGCCGCCAGAGCAATTTCGAAGTGAAATTGCTCCTGTCTTGGCAGCAATTCTCATTTTAGACTTTCTTGAGTAAATTTTCCCACCTGAGCCGATTGAACCGAAAGAATAACGTCGATGATTCCCACAGAATTGGCGTTTTGCCCCATCAGCCGATGCTGCAAAACCACAGCCAAGGCGACAAGGCGTCATAATGAGAATTACTCCTGTCTTGGCCGGGACTTGACAGGGAGCGGGCAGTGAGTATACTGCAAACAGGCGGGCCGGAAGTGCTGATACACCCCCGGCCTTGGGGCATCCCCCTGTATATGGTATATACAAGTTTCAGGCCCCGGTATGGAACGCTAGTCCTGCCGGGGTCTGAAACGTTTAGCGGTTAATCCACTTCACGATCCACGCCACCATAACGCCAGCCACAACAGCGGCCAGGACGTTGAGCAGAAAGTGCTCCATAGGCGGCACCTCCTTGTCCTGAAACTCGGAGGATCCCCCACAGGTATTTTATCCCGTCTGCCCCAATCCCGCAAGCTCCGCCCGCAGTTCCGCCGCCTCTTCCTCCGCCTCTTCCTCCGTCGTATCCACATACCCCTTATTGGCGATCTCCTCTGCCTGGACAGGAGCGGATATTTGCGCCCGGCCGTTTTCGTCCCGCGCGATGATAGTGTCGGCCGTCGCAACGGCCGTGCCGAAGGCGGTATTGAACTGCGACCCTGATTTTGAGCCAGTGGGGTGTACTTCGATATATAAACTGTTGCCGGCGAACACTTTGCAACGGCGGTGTTTTTCTGGCTTTAAAGCCTTGATAGCGCTATCTGTGAGGGGCATGCAGGGTAACAGCCTTTAGCTGATCGTTTCTGTTACCCTATCTGTTACCCTTTTTTATTAGCTGCCAATGGCAGTATTATACAACCCTGACAAACTTAATCCTTTAAAACTAAGCGGCTCAAGGCTTTTTAGACAACCTTGAGCCGTATTGATAATCTTCTGGTAGCAAGGGAGGGATTCGAACCCCCGACCCCGCGGGTATGAACCGCGCGCTCTGACCACCTGAGCTACCTTGCCGGATCTTCGGAAAAACGGGTCACACAGTCCGTTAGAGAAATTAACGTTTGAAACAGTTCGCTTACGGCGGGCAAAGCGCGCCTGCTCCTGTTTCGCGGCAAGGATTTGCCCGCAAATCCTTGCAGAGCGGTTCACTCGTTTCATTCGCGAACCGCCCCAGAGTAATTAACGCTTGAAACAGGGCGGGAAACAGGCTGGCCTTGTTTATCCAAGCGACGTTTTTTTTGCAAGAAGATTTTTGCCGTTTTCTCCTATTTGTAATCCTGTCAGCACATCTTTCCCTCGGGGTTGCGGCTATTGCCGCTTGACGCGGCAATAACCCTTGCGGAGCGTGTTAACACTTGAAATTAACGCGCTCTGGCCCTATACTGGATGCATGCGCTCCGCCCTGAAGCAAAACCTGCGGACCTTCCCCTGGATGCAGCAAATCGTTTGCCTTGCCCCCCTCGGAGCGGTTCTGGCCTGTCTTGCCCTGTTTGTCGGCACGGGCAACGACATAGCTCGTGAATTTTACCGCCTGCGCGAGCTCCACCCGGAATTCACACAGGGGGTCAGGATGTTCAGTGCCTGGACCCAGAACGTATTTTACGCTATTTGGTTCATCCTTCTGGTCTACGGGCTGCGCGTCAAAAAAAAAGACCTCGCGCGTCGGGCCTTCTGTTTTTTTGTCGTGCAGGCTGTTTGCTCCTTTGTTCTGGTGCGCATTTTGAAGGTGGCCTTCGGCTTCCCCAGACCCTACGCCACGCTTGCCGGGGCCAGCATCGTCCCCTTTTCTTTTGAAGCGAGCCAGCATTCCTTCCCCTCCGGGCACACGACCACAGTCGCCATTTCCGCCTGCTGCACCGCCTCCCTCGGCGCGGACCTGCTTCTTTCCCTGTTCATGGGCCTTGTCCTGGCCGGCTTAGGCTTTTCCCGCATCTATCTCGGCATGCACCATATCCTTGATGTCAGCGCCGGCCTCGTGCTTGGCGCGTTTGGAAGTTTCTGTTTCCATTACCTCTGCAATCGAGGCTCTACATGACCAGTCCCCCGGAAAAGACCCCCCCGGAAAATATTCAGGGGAGCGGACAGGCGGAATCCTCCTGTGCAAGGCAAAATACGGACGACCCCGCAACCGGGGAGCAGGCGGCAAAGGCCCGGCCCGCCGGAAGGGAGGAGGGCGCTTTGACCTTGGGCGCGGCTCTGGCTCTTGGGCACGCTGCCGGGGAAGAAGCGGCCGATGGGGAGCAAAATCCTCCGGAACAGGATTTCCCGTCCGGGGAAAACGCGCCTTCCGCTTCGCAGGATCGGACTTGGCCGGAGGAAGCCGGGTCCGGCGTTTCCGAACGCCTTGCGCGGGAGGAAGAGCAAAATCAGGCGGACCCCGCGCGGGGCGGGGAAGAGGCTGCGCACGATCCGGCGTCCGGGGAGACGCCTGGAGAATCTGGCGGAAGAGATGAAAAGCCGGCAGTGGACGGTACCGCTGCCTTGCCCCTTTTGTCAGCGCGCCAGGACATGCCCCCGACCTTTGCTTCCCACCTGTATGGGGTGCTGGCTTTTTCCCCCCTGCTGACACTGAGCCTCATGCTCGCGCTGCAAACTATCTTCAGTCTTGACGCGCGCGCTTTGTGGTTTTCGGACGAGGTCCGCCATGCGGACGCCTTCCGCTATCTCCTGGAACAGGGCAAAGGGGTCATTCTGTACATGAACGGCGTTCCTTACCCGGACAAACCGCCCTTGTATTTCTGGTTCCTGCGCGGCCTCTACGAGTTTTTGCGCAGCGAAGGCCCCATGCTGCATCTGACCGGAGCGGCTCTTTCCGCCTTGCTTTATCTCTGGGCGGCTCTTGCTTTGGGCCGGGTGGTGGCCAGGGTGGACCGGCGCAGCAACTTCGCCGCCGGGGTCATTTTGCTCAGCACGGGCTATGTGATGGGGCTGATTCATTACGGGCGCATGGACCTGCTTTTTGCCGCCCTGATTTTGTGCAGCCACATTCTCCTTTACAAGGCGCTGACCGGAGACGGGCGCGAGTATCTTCGCATGGCCGCGGCCTTTTTGCTGGCCGGGGCGGCGACACTGGTCAAGGGGCCGCTGGGTTTGGCCTTCCCTTTGTGTTCGGCGCTTCTGTTCATGCTTTGGAGACTGTCTTTGGGGAGGCTCTTACGTCCTGATTTCCTCATCGGCCTGCTTGCCGGCCTGATCCCGGCGGGGGTCTGGCTTTTGCTGGTCTACTTTGAAAGCGGCTCGGCGGATTTCATCCTGGATTCCCTGCTTCGACGACAGGTGCTGGAGCGCGCCGTAGACACCTTTCACCACAAAGAATCCTGGAATTACTATCTGATCCGCCTGCCCCTGCTTTTCCTGCCCTGGACCCTGCTGCTGCTCTGCCTGCCCTGGCGGAAGTTTCTCGGCGCGGGTCTGAGGGAGAGGACAGCCGCGGTTCGCTCCCCGGAAAAGCAGGGTCTGGCCTTTCTCTGGTGCATGCTCGTTTCCGGGCTTGTCCTGCTTTCCTGCCTGAGCGGGAAGATATTGATCTATTGTCTGCCCCTCATGCCGGCGGTGGCCATTCTCGGCGGACGGGCCGCGCTCGGTCTCAACCGGCTGGGCGCGGGCATCCTGCGCTATGGGCTGGCTTTGCTGCTCCTGGGGGCCGGGCTTGCGCTGCTGGCCGCCGGCCTGATGCTTTTCGGCGTGATCCCCATGCCGGACGCCAATCTGCCGGAATGGCGGATCGAAATCAACGGGGCGTTTTTTCTGACAGCCGGGATTCTGCTGGTCTGCGGTTCCCTGGTCTGGGTGGGCCTTTCCGGCCGTCGTCCGGAAGGGCCGCTTCTGGTCATGGCCCTGTGCTGTACGAGTTTGGGCTACCCCATAGGTTCCCTGCTCGCCCCCGCCTTCGACCCGGTGATGAGTCCGAAAAATCAGGCTCTGCTCATGGCCGCTTACGGGAATAACGGATATCTCCTGACCTCGTACAAGGTCTACGGCGGAACCTATTCTTTTTACGCCGGGCGGCCCGTGAGGGAGTTGGAAAACCTGAAGGAAGCGGAGGACCTGGCCGGAAAGGGCAAAGTGGTCGTGGCTCTGAGCGCGCAACGTCTGGCGGAGTGGAAAGACAGACCGGAAAGTTTCCGGGAAGTGCACAGACAGTGGATTGAAAGCCGCCGTTACGTGCTTTTGGCGTCTCCGCCCGAGGAGGGGCTGGAACCGGCGCCTCTTCCCTACAAGCCCGGCCGGGATCTGTTCGGGGGCCTGAACGGCCTGGATGTTCCTCTGCTGCGGGAAATCCTGGAATTTTTCCACATCGGACGGGACGGGGATGAAACTTTTGCCCCGGCGCCGCCGACATCGGAGCCTGGGGGTCCGGACGTCCCCAAAAAACCTGCCGCGCCGGGTGCCGGGATGCCTGCCGATCCCAAGTCCCCGCCCGCGCCGAAAACTCCTGCCGAGCCGGCAGTGCCCACTCCGCCGGCCTCCACTCCACCGGCCTCCCCGCCTGTTCCGGAAACCGCTCCCGAAACCCGGCAGACCCGGTCTTCTCTTGAAGTCCGACATGCCGCGCAAGCTGGGAAGGCGGGATGAAAGGCGGGTCAGACCATTTGCAGATAGCCGATGAAATTGTCGCCGAGATCGTTGCGCCGGCAGTCTATGTAGCGAGAGACATACTGTTCGAAGGTCATGAGGCGTCCGAATACGTTGAACCGGCTGCCCGGCGCGGCGAAATTCAGACCGTGGAAGGCGGCTACCCCCGGATGTACGGGCAGATCGAAATCCGCATAGGAAGGAAAGATGCCGCCGGCGCGCGCGCGAGCGAGTTCCGCCCCGGAGAGGGGAGGGAGCGCGAGATGGCGCAGGATGGTTTGGGCGGTGCGGATGAGCAGTTCACCGCCCGGGTGGTTGACGGTGTGGAAGAGGCGGCGCTTTTTCCAGTTTTCCCGGATAAAGCCGGAAATTTCGAAGATGTTTTCCGGGTCCTTGTCCGCCTCGGCTTTCAGGGTCCGCTCCAGCCCGGCCTGCAAATCGGTGAAGGCGTTAAGGTCGGCGCGCAGATAAACGCGCAGGATCGCTTCTTTGGGCGCGCCTTCGTCGATGAGCCTGTTCAGGAGGCTGTCGCCGAAATCTATGGGGCCGTCCGGGGTCCAGAAAGGCCAGTAGCCCGTGAAGAACATGTTGGGAAGAGGAAGGGCGCGGCCTGTGTCGGCAAGCCAGCCGAGCAGGGTCTGCGAGGACAACTCCCCCCAGCTCGCGTCAAGGCGCTGGTACAGAAAGAGCGAACAGGACGAGAGGTCTTCGCGGCTTATGGGTTCACGCGTATAGTTTGTGCGCCGCACGATCCTGTAGACCGAGGAGAAGGCAACAGAAGCGCCGAGGAGGGTTTCCAGTTCTTCTCCCTGGCAGTTGGCGTGCATGAGGCAAATTTTCTTATCCATGACCCTGCGGCTGTTCTAGTGCCATGTATCGCTTAAAATTACGCATCCGCTTCGTTTTAAGCGATAAGATCGCGCGGCAAAAAAACGCTGTTTTTTGCCGCGCTCACGCCGCCTGCGGCGGCGCGCCGGGCTTGTCCGCCCGGCGGCTGGTACGCTGTTCGATACGCATTTTTAAATGTTACAGCGTACCAGAGTAAGTGAAGGAGAAAAATTCTCCTGATCCCGGAACACTGTTACCATAGTAAGGAGATCTCTTATGGCCCTGTTTACATCTCAAGAAGCCCTTGATTATCATTCCGTAGTGAGGCCGGGAAAAGTGGAAGTCGTTCCCGTGAAGCCTTGCCGCAATCAGAAGGATCTTTCCATGGCTTACAGTCCCGGCGTAGCTGAAGCGTGCAACGCCATCCACGCCGATACGGAACTTTCCTACACCTACACCGGGCGCGGCAATCTGGTAGCTGTGGTGTCCAACGGGACGGCGGTGCTGGGACTCGGCAACATCGGCCCGGAGGCGGGCAAGCCGGTCATGGAAGGCAAAGGCGTTCTTTTCAAAGTGTTCGCCGATGTCGACTGCTATGACATCAACCTTGACGTCAAGGACCCAGGGAAACTTTGCGAAATCGTCAAAGCCATGGAACCCACCTTTGGCGGCATCAACCTTGAAGATATCAAGGCTCCGGAGTGCTTCTACATTGAAGACCGGCTGAAAAAGGAAATGAACATTCCCGTGTTTCACGACGATCAACACGGCACGGCGATCATTTCCGGAGCGGGTCTTCTCAACTCCCTCGAAATCTCCGGGAAAAAAATCGAGGACGTCAAACTCGTCGTCAGCGGCGCGGGCGCGGCCGGCATCGCTTGTTCCCGGTTCTACGCGCTCATGGGCGTGCCGAAGGAAAATATCGCCATGTTCGATTCCCGCGGCCACGTCCATGCGGGACGCACGGATCTCAATCCCGAGAAAAAGGAATTCGCCCAGAAAAAAGCCTATGCGAATATGGCGGAAGCGTTCAAAGGCGCCGACATGTTCCTTGGTCTTTCCCAGGCCGGCATTGTCAGCAAAGATATGGTTAAAAGCATGGGCAAGAACCCGGTTCTCTTCGCCTGCGCCAACCCTGTGCCCGAGATATCTTATCCCGAGGCCAAGCAGGCGCGTGCGGACGCGATTATGGGTACGGGCCGGACGGACTACCCGAACCAGGTCAACAACGTGTCCGGCTTTCCCTTTATCTTCCGCGGCGCGCTTGACGTCCGGGCCAAGGAAATCAACGAGGAAATGAAGCTGGCTGCGGCCAGGGCTCTGGCCGCTCTGGCCAAGGAGCCGGTGCCGGATTATATCCTTGAGGCCTATAGCGCCAAAGAATTCAAATTCGGCATCGACTACGTCATTCCGAAACCGCTTGATCTGCGCCTGATCGAATGGGTAGCGGGAGCGGTGGCCGAAGCCGCC
>JAISZH010000017.1 GCA_031269345.1 Desulfovibrio sp.
AGAATGAAGCAGAGCGAGGTCATGAGGATCGGCCGCAGGCGCTGTCTGGCCGCCTTGATTGTCGAGGCGAGGATATCGCCGTTTTCCATGTACAGGTCTTTGGCGAATTCGACTATGAGGATGGAGTTTTTGGCGGAAAGACCGACCACGGTGAGAAAGCCGATCTGGAAATAGATGTCGTTGCTCATGCCGCGCAGCCACATGCCCGCGAGCGCGCCGGCAACGCCAAGCGGGGCCGCGAGCAGCACGGACAGGGGAATGGTCCAGCTTTCATAGAGGGCCGCGAGGCAGAGGAAAACCACGACCAGAGATATCGTATAGAGCAGTGGGGCCTGGTCGCCGGACATTTTTTCCTGGAGCGAGATGCTGGTCCAGGCATACCCCAGGCCCTCCGGCAGCTCCTGGGCCAGAGCCTCCATGGTGCGCATGGCGTGGCCGGAGCTGTAGCCGTGTTCGGCTTCTCCCTGAATTTCGATGGCTGGCTGGCCGTTGAAGCGTTCAAGGCGCGGTGAGCCACGGGTCGGGCGCATGCTCAGAAAAGAGGAGAAAGGCACCATTTCGCCTTTGGAGTTGCGCACATAATAGCGGTTGAAGTCGCTTGCCTGCATGCGGAAGGGGGTATCGGCCTGCAAATAGACTTTTTTGGTGCGCCCCTTGTCCGTGAAGTCGTTTATATAGACGCTGCCCCAATAGGCGGCCACGGCGGTGTTTATCTCCGATTTGCGCAGGCTTTGCGCGCCCGCTTTGGCAAGGTCCATTTTCAGTTCGTACTGTTCCACGTCTTCCAAGCCGATGTGACGCACGTTGCGCAGCAAGGGGTCTTTGCGCGCCTTGGCCAGCACCTGGTCGCGCGCCGCCATGAGGGCGTCGTGGCCGCGCCCGGAACGGTCTATCAGTTCCATGTCGAAGCCCGCGGAACTGCCGAGCTCCATCACCGCCGGGGGAAAAAGGGTGAAAATGCGGGCTTCCGGTATCCGGGAAAGGTTTTGCAGCGCCCGGCGCGTTATGGCCGGGACGCGCTGTTCGTCCTTCGAGCGTTCCGCCCAGTTTTTCAGCTTGACAAAGATCAGCCCGGTATTCTGCCCGAAGCCCCCCAGACTGACCCCGGCCACGTTCATCACGCACTGCACCACCTCCGCCTCCTGATTGCGAAAATAATCACTCACCTGATCCAGCACCTTCATGGTGCGCTCGAAGGTCGCGCCGGAGGGAAGCTGCACGGTGGTGAGCAGAAGCCCCTGGTCTTCCTCGGGGAGGAAAGAGGAGGGGAGTATCCGGAACAGGGTGGCGATGAGCGCGAGGCAGACCAGAAAAAAGAGCAGCCAGCGGCGCGGCCTGACTATGAGCTTGTCAACTTGCCTCTGGTATCGCATGGTAAGCCTGTCGAACCAGCGGTTGAAGCGTCCGAACAGTCCTTCAGTGGACCGGTGCGAAGTTTCCGGCAAGATGGTCGCGCACAGGGCGGGGGTCAGGACTATGGCCACCACCACAGATAGGGTCATGGCGGTCACTATGGTTATGGAGAACTGCCTGTATATTACCCCGGTGGAACCGCCCATGAAGGCCATGGGCACGAAGACCGCGGATATGACCATGGCCACCCCGACCAGGGCGCCGGTGATCTGGCTCATGGATTTTCGGGCCGCGTCCCTGGGGCTTAAATGTTCCTCGCGCATCAGGCGCTCCACGTTTTCCACCACCACGATGGCGTCGTCCACGAGCAGGCCGATAGCCAGCACCATGCCGAACATGGTCAGGGTGTTGATGGTGAACCCGGCGAAATAGAGCACGCCGAAAGTGCCGAGGAGCACCACCGGGATGGCTATGGTGGGGATGAGGGTGGCCCGGAAGCTTTGCAGGAAGAGATACATGATCAGAAAAACCAGGACCACGGCTTCAACCAGGGTATGAAACACGGCGTTTATGGATTCGCGCACCACCGGGGCGGTATCGTAGGCGAAGTCATATTTGAGGCCCTGCGGGAAAAACCGGGATAGCTCCCCCACGGTGGCCTTGACCAAATCCGTTGTTTCCAGCGCGTTGGCCCCGGAAGCGAGTTTTATGGCCAGACCGGCGGAGGGGAAGCCGTTGAAGCGTCCGAAGGCCTGGAAGCGTTCGTTGTTCAGCTCGACGCGCGCCACGTCTTTGAGATAAAGGATGGAGCCGTCCTCAAGGGTGCGGATGAAAATGTTTTCAAACTGGGAAACGGATTCAAGGCGCGAGGAGGCGTTTACCGTGATATTCAGCTCCTGTCCGGGCAGGGCCGGGGCCGCTCCCACCTGTCCGCCCGTGACCTGCTCGTTTTGTTCGGAGACCGCCGCGATCACGTCCGAGGGGTTGAGCTTGAACCGCTCCATTTTTTCCGGGTCGCACCAGATGCGCATCGCGTACTGAGCTCCGAAAACCGTGGATTCTCCCACTCCGGAAAGGCGGCTGACGGGGTCCTGGACATAGCTCGTTACGTAGTCTCCGATGTCGCTGTTCGTCATGCTTCCGTCAGTGCTGAAAATGGAGACGATGATGAGATAGTTGCGCACGGACTTGACCACGGAGATGCCCATGCGCTGCACGACTTCCGGGAGCATCGGAGTGGCGAGTTGGAGTTTGTTCTGCACCTGCACCTGGGCGATATCTATGTTGGTGCCGGCTTCAAAGGCGAAGTTGATGATGCTCTGCCCGGCGGAATCGCTGGTGGAGTACATGTACATGAGGTGGTCGATGCCTTTCATCTGCTGCTCTATGACCTGAGTGACGGATTCTTCGACCGTCTTGGCCGAAGCCCCCGGGTAGAGCGCGGATATGGCCACCTCGGGCGAGGCTATGCTTGGATACTGCGCGACCGGCAGGGTTTTGAGGGCGAAAGCGCCTCCGAGCATAACGAGAATAGCTATGACCCAGGCGAATATCGGACGGTCTATAAAGAAATTGGACACTTCTTACCTCTCGTGGGTACAGGCGGTGCGCCTCGCCGGCGCGCCGCATCATTTACTGATATCCGCATTGAAAAGTAAACTTTTCCCCGCGGAGGATCGTCAGCCGAAAACGCGGTTTCGGCTGACTTGCGCCGCTTTGCGGCGACAGCGCCACTGGGCCGCTGTTCAGATTTCCATGCGGAAATCTGTAAAAACGGGAACCTCTGAAAATTAAATTTATGTCAAGTGTCGCCTTGGCGGATTGTCGCCTTGGCGGATACTGGATTTGCAGCACTCAATCTCGTCTGAAAAAGAGTTTTTAGAGGTTCCCCACCGATTTATTCCAGTGAGGGGGCAAAGCCGCCTCGCGCTTCCCCGGCGGGGGAAACATTCAGCGGGGGAAACATTCCTCCGCGCTCCCGGTTGATATTTCAGATGGTTACAACTGAGGGGGTCCGGGGGAAATCATTTCCCCCGGCGGGGTTCGGGGCGGAGCCCCGATTAAATCGGCGTTTCCCTAAAACCAGCATTTCCCTAAAATCGGCGTTTCCCTAAAATCGGCGTTTCCCTGAAATCGGCGTTTCCCTGAAATCGGCGTTTCCCTGAAATCGGCGTTTCCCTGAAATCGGCGTTTCCCTAAATTCGCCCGGAAGATGAGACTTGTTCTTTTTGCCGGGCGGGAACTTCCACTCCTGTGACCAGTCCGCCCGGCCCGGTTTTGAGATGCCCCTCGACCAGCAGTCTGTCTCCGGATTTCAGGCCGGAAGCTATCAGCCAGGCGTTGCCGACACTGCGCTGAATGCGCACGTCGCGGCGCGCTGTCTTGAAGGTGTTTTCCGGGGAACCCGGCGGTACGTCTTCGTTTTCCAGCACATAGACGTAGGCTGTGGCAAACTGGTCACGCTGCACGGCTTTTTGCGGCGCGAGGATGGCGTTTTCCAGGACGGCCTCTTCAAATATCGCCCGCACGTGCATGCCCGGCAAAAGGAGTTTGTCCGGATTTTCAAACTCCGCGCGGATGTTGACCTCACCGGTGCTTTTGTCAACCGTTATATCGGAAAAAAGCAGGACGCCGAAAATTTCCCGGGAAGGATCCCCGTCGGCGTCAAGGCGGCCGTACAGAGAGCCGTCTTCAAGCTTCAGCCGGATTTGCGCCTTGTCGGCTTCAATCCCGCGCCAGCCGTCTTCCGTGAGGACGTCGCGCAGGCGCATTATTTCCGTGTTCGCCTGGGCTATGTCCGCGTACACCTTGTCCAGGCTCCGGATTGTGGCCAGGGGCTCGATCTGGTTCTGGGTCGCGAGAGCGCCCTGAGTGATATAGGAGCGGCTTATCCGGCCGCTTACCGGGGCGGTGACCTTGGTATACCCGAGATTGATGCGGGCGGCTTCCAGGGCCTTGCGCGCCGCTTCCACTTCCGCCCTGGCCTGGGCGTGGGCGGAAACCGCGTTGTCGTATTCCTGGCGGCTGACGGCGTCGCTTTTAATGATTTTGCCGTATCGTTCCGCGAGAAGACGGGCGGAGAACTCGTTCGCCCCAGCCATGGCCAGGGCGGCTTCGGCGTTCTTACAGGCCGTTTCGAATATGGCCGGTTCTATTTCATACAGGGTCTGACCGGCTATGACATCGCTTCCTTCTTCGAACAGCCTTTCTCGAATGATGCCGGAAACCTGGGGGCGGACTTCGGAGGTCATGAAGGCCGATATCCGGCCGGGCAGTTCGGTGGTGAGGACGAGAGGCTCTTCTTTGACCACGCTGTAGCGCACGAGCGGGGCGGGCGCGGTCGCCGGCCGCGGGGCGTCGCCGCAGGCGCTGCAGAGCAGGGCGGCGGACAGCGCCAAGGCGGAAAGCGTAAAGAGGACAAGACGCCGGAAAGAAAGACTCGTTGCCGAATTGCTCATAAATTCCGGGTGGAAGCCGGATAGCCCGCCCGGGCGGTATTATTTTCGCGTTGCATAATGCGGGGGAAGATATTACAAAGGAATTGTAAAATCAATCGTATTGGTATCCGCATTGAAAAGTAAATTTTTCCCTGCGGAGGATCGTCAGCCGACAACGCGGTTTTCGGCTGACTTGCGCGCTTCGCGGCGACAGCGGCCGCTGTTCGGATTTCCATGCGGAAATCATCAACTCGCTCTGATGGCTTCATAAGGCTCAAGGCGGCTGATGCGCAGGGCCGGATACAGCCCGCCCAAGATTCCGGTGACCAGCGATGCGGCCATAATCAGCAGGACGATGACGAGAAAATCCTGGTTGTCCGGCCATATATACATATTGCCGATCATCTCCGTGATCAGATCTTTGCTGAAGTAGGTCGCGCAAGCCCCCAGCAGGACGCCGATCGCCCCGCCAACCCCGGCGATGCACACCGCTTCCAGGACAATGAGCCGAAAAACGACGTCACGTCTGGCCCCCATAGCCCTGAACAGGCCCAGCTCCCGCATCCGCTGCCGGACGGACAGGGCAAAGAGGCTGCCCACCAGACCGACTGCCAGCAGACTGAAAATGCCCCCGGCCAGGAGGAGAACGTCCACCAGACCCTGCAACTGCAAACTGAAAAAACGGGTCAGGTGACCGGAGGTCAGGGCCTTTACCGCCGGGATGTTTCGTTCGATGTCTTGCGCCACCGCCGCGGGGTCAGCCCCATCCTCCACCTGAATCAGAATGGTGGAAATCTGGTCCTGTCGGATGGGGACAGGATAGAGCGGCGAATCTGTGACCAGTTGATAGGCCGTCTCCAAAGTAAGAAAGACCGTATAGTCGGCGCCGAGTCCCGTCGGCTCCAGGATGGTGGCCACGGTAAAGGGCTTGCCCATGAATATCAGTCGCTGACCGATGGCTTTCGCGGGAGTGCCCACCACGGCGGAAATGACCTTGGCGCCCACGATGATCTGGTTGTTACGCTGCCTCTCTCCGGTTTTTTGCAGGACCCAGGGGGCGATGGTGAAATCCCGCTCCGGATCATAGCCGATGAGGGTCACCTGCACGACGCAGCAGGCCGCGTCCAGACTGCGCAGGTAAACCTGCGCGCAGGTCCGCTTCACCCCCGGGATCTGCCCCACCCGCGTTTCCAGGGAAGAAGACATGTAAAAAGTGGTTGGCTCGCCGGAAATCAGGGCAGCCAGCGCCTCCTCCCTGGACTCAGCCGGCACCGCCACAATATCGGCCCCCAGACGTTCCCTGGACGTTCGCAGGGTATCTTTGATGCCTTTGGAGAGGATGGCGGCCGGGAACAGCGTGGCGCAGGCCAGGATAATTCCTCCGATCATCAGCCACGCGCGGAACGGTCTGCGCCGGAGATTCTGCCGGACCAGAAAAAAAAGCTGTCGCATGAATGTCGCGCCTTGTTCGTTTTTCCGTCGATCAATGTCCGATTTCAAAATCAAAGGACTGCCGCAAGACCTGATCGTCGCCGCCCCTGAACGCCGCCCTGATCTGCCAGTGACCTCCATGCCCGTACTGAACCAGCGCAAGGTACAGTCCGCCCTCTGCCTCCTCAAAGCGCAATTCCAGGGGATACCCCTCCATCGGCATGCCGGGCATCCAGACCTCTCCGGTCACTACCCGCCCCGATACGGGATTGCCGCCGGCGTCCCGCAGCCTCAGGCTGACCTGGACCACGCCGGGTTTGGCCGGAGTAGTCAGGGTCCAGGTAAGTCCATAGGATTTGTTTTCCACAATTATCGCCGGAGGATGCGCCTGATCGGCCGCCTCCGCCTGAACATCCGGAAATACGGCGACAGTCAGGCACAGCAGGCAGAAAATAAGGAATTTCCGGTAATGCATCCCCATCTCTCCCGGTTTGTCGGATTTTCTCCGCCCGCCCGGCTCACCAGCCCGGCGCATCGGCATCCATCATCCAGAAGTATTGCGGAAAACGGTAATGCAGTGCCAGCCACTTGTTGTCATACCGGGTGGAAAAGGCGTCAATAGTTCTCGGGGCAGCGGCGAAGGCCTGGCCGAAACCTTTTTTGTGGCAGCTCGCGCAGCTCCAGATGGGGGTCGTGCTGCAGGTATGATAGGTGACAACCGTAAAAACGAGGAAAACAGCCAGACTGAGGGGGAAAACCAACCACCTGATCCATTTTTTACGGATATTCCCCCGATCCGCCAGGGGCAACAGACACAGCCCCACAAGCAGGATCACGGGGATCCAGAAGACGCCGACCATTTCCATCTCTTCCTGAAAATATCGGGTCACCTGAAAAAACATCATGTACAGCCAATCCGGCTGCGGCACAGAAGACGTAGTGACGGGGTCGGCGATGTCTTGCTTCTGGATCCCGAAAGCCGCCAGGGCAAAGAGCAGCGTCGTCGTTCCCGCCAGTGTTGCCGCGGCGCGCGGGAACCTTCCGCAAAGGAAGGGTCCGGGGCGCTCCGGGTCGGTTTTTTTTGTCGCCATGATAAAACCTGTCGCCTTGCCGAAGGGCACGGCACGCTATGGCATTTACGCCTGAATCTCTACAGCGTTTACGCTTGAGATGCTTGCCTGGCGGCGGGCAAAGCCCGCCTGCTCCTGTTTCGCGGCAAGGATTTGCGCTGCAAATCCTTACACTGACCGCCCCCCCGGCTTGCCGGAACCGCCAACCACAAGGAAATGGCCGCTGAAGCAGACCACCGCCAGCAGGGGAAGCACCAGAATGTGCAGGGCGAACCATCTGCCGATCGGCACAACGCCGTTCGCCGCATCCGAAAACAACAGCCACTTCAGCGCGCCCGCGAACAGGGGCAGGCGATCAAGCCAGTGCCCGATGGTCTGCACAGTCCAATAGGCCCTGAAATCCCAGGGCAACAGATAGCCGGTCACGATGAAGGCCCCGGCCAGCGCCAGCAGGAGGATGCCTGTGCACCACTTCCACCACCCGCGGCGCCATGCGCCGCGGAAGATCATAATCAGCAGATGCAGTGCCAGAAAAACCGTCAGGACAAAGGCGCCCCAGCGGTGGAGCGACCGGAAAAACGCCCCCATCCGGACCTGCGATTCGATAAATTCAATGCTCGTCCAGGCATCCGCCGGGGACGGCTGAAAAAACATCGCCAGATAGGCCCCCGACGCCGCCTGAAAAAGGAAGACAAGAACAATAAGGCCCCCGGAACGGCTCAGGCAACGGATCAGGCTGTACCCCGCCCTGCCGGGGTGGGCAGGGCGGGGAGCGCGGTCGTTGTCCATGCTGTCCGGCACTTATTATGCCTCGACAATAAACCAGCCGCGCATCTCAAGATGGAGCGGGCCGCAGAAATAGGAGCAGAACATGGCGAATTTGCCGGGCTTGTCGGCGACGAACTCAAAAATGATCGACTTGCCCTGCGGGACGCCCCAGTTGGTCTGCAAACCGTATTCGTTGATGATGAAGCCGTGAACCGGGGCGGGGTCATTGGTCAGTCCCGTGGCCTTGTCGATATTCGTCAGGATGACGCGTACCTTCTCGCCCTTTTTCACAGTCACGTTATCCGGCTTGAAGCCGTAGCTGAACTCCTGCAGACGGACTTCCACCACCCCGTCGCCGGTCCTGGTCACTCCCGGCGCGCCTTTGTCCTCGGGCACCAGCTTGGCCTTCACGTTTGGGTCCTTATGCGGGGCCCAGATGGAGGCGTGGCCCTCCGGAGGCAGAGCGGCCTTGAGATATCCCAGCACGGCGTCCGCCTTGATAATTTTGGCGTTATGCGGTTCAGGCACTGTGGGAGCTCTGGCGATGACCTCTTCCGTGGCCAGATCGATCAACTCCACGTTGGTCGGGTCCTGGTTGGAAATGGAGCCGGCGAAAAGGCCCGTCGAATATTTGTTCCATACGGTGATGTACTTGCTGTCCGGGGTGATCTGCAGATGACCCGGCCGGTAATGGACGGGAATCTTTTTCACCAGTTCCATCTTCGTCAGGTCAACCTTCGCCACGGCGTTGTCCACAAACAGGGTCGTATAGGCCCATTTCCCGTCATTGGTGAAGACGGTGTGCAAAGGACCGGGGGCGGGGCTCTTGTTGAAGCCGGGGACGGCGGGGGTCAGATCGATCTCCTTGATCACCTCCATTTTGGCGATGTCGATGACAGGGATGTTTCCGGAAAGCTTGCCGGCGACAAAGGCCAGTTTCCCGTCAATGGTCAGGTCTATGCCGTGCGGGTTTTTGCCCGCCGGGATGAACTTGGTCCGTTTGAAGCTGTCCACCTCGATCACATGGACGCCGGAACGGTAATAGTCCGTGGCCAGACAATATTTGCCGTCATGGGTGACCAGAAGATAGTCCGGGGCTGATTCCTGGCCGTCGGAGACGTCAATAACCTCGACCTTGCCGCTGGCGATGTCGATTTTGGCCATTTTCCCGGACAATTCGCCTGTGGCGAAAAGGGTTTTCCCGTCAGGGGTGATGGCGATGTGGTGAGGCCCGAAGGGCGCGGGGATGTTGATCTTGCGGATCAGTTCCTGGGTGGCGATGTCCACGACCCCCACGGAGGAATCACCCTTGTCGTTGATAAAGACGTACTTTCCGTCCGGCGTCCCGTTGGTGCCGGGCTTGTTGGAACCGGAAAAGACCGGCTCATGTGTGTCAACGCCCACCGGGATCAGCTTGATGGTTTGCAGGCTGGGCAGGCCGATGACCTGCAGGGTTCCGGAAATTCCGCCTGACGCGAAAATGATGTAGTCGTCCTTGTTTTTGAGTTGGGCGGCCCCTGCCGGCGGGGCGGCCCCGGCCTCCAGACCCGCCGCCATGAGAAAAAGCGCGGCCAGCAACGCTACGGCCAGATGCAGATTTTTCTTGCTTTTCATACTCGGCTCTCCCTCTATTCCAAACAAAACAAAAGGTAAAATTTTTTCCGCTACAACACTATTGTCGCGTCAAGCGACAATAGCCGCAACCCCGCAAGGGGACGCGCCGCCACAGGCGGCGTGGGCAAAGCAAAAATCAAGTTTTTCGCTTTGCGATCTTCACGCCTGTCGCGACAGTACAGGTGTGACATTTCACTGTCGTCACGTCAAGCGACAATAGCCGCAACCCCGCAAGGGGACGCGCCGCCGCAGGCGGCGTGAGCAAAGCAAAAACCAAGTTTTTCGCTTTGCGATCTTCACGCCTGTCACGACAGTACAGGCGTGACATTTCACTGGCGTCGCGTCAAGCGGCACCAGCGCCCTGACGCCGTAACTCCCCTTATCCGCAAAAGGCGCTCGAACACATTCCCGGCTGGTTCCTCCTTGTCATTTTTTTCGGGAAAGATAGGCGGAAACCGCGTGCCTTTCCGTATCGCTCAGGGGAATGAGAGACATGATTGTCGTCTGGCTGACGATTTGAGGTTGAAGAATAACCCGTTCAATATAGGCCCTGTTCGCCCTTGAGCCGATCTGCGTCAAATCCGGGGCGAAAAAGCCGCCTTTTCCATCCATGCCATGACAGGACTGGCAGAACCGCTTGAACAAATCCTGCCCTTCGGGGATCTGCTCTTCGGCAATCGGCGGTAAAACCATCCTGTAGCCGTGCCGTTCGTCCTCAACGATTGAGACCACGGTCAGGCCGACAACGGAAAACAGGGCGGCCAGGCAAATGGCGGCGGTGACAGGCCGCTTTCTGACGTCGGTTTCCTCGCTCTTGTCCAGAAAGGGCAGAAGAATCAGCAGGGCGAAAACCAGAGCGGGCAGAACACATGTGCCTACGACAACAAGGGGGCCTTCAAAATATTTCAGCAACTGAAAATAAAACAAAAAGTACCATTCAGGCCGGGGGACGTAGGTGACGTCGCCGGGATCCGCCATTTCTTCCAAAGGCGCCTGCCAGACAAAGGAAAGGACGACCAGCGCCGCCAGGACCGCCAGAGCGGTCACGCATTCAAAAAACATCTGGTGCGGATAAAAAAAGGACTGGCCTGTGTCCGTCCCTGTGGAGGGGGAATCCGTCTTCATGCCGATTGCTCAACCTCCTACAGGGGTTCGGAAATGCCCTGCCGCCGCACCATAAAGAAATGGGCCGCCAGGAATATGACCAGAAACGCCGGCAAAAAAATGACGTGAATGACGAAAAAGCGGACCAGGGTCAGGGCGCCCACCTCGCTGCCTCCCCGGAGGGCATCCGCCAGAAATTCGCCGACAAGGGGAATGGTCGCCACCATATTCACCCCGACCGTCGTCGCCCAATAGGCTTTTTGATCCCAGGGCAGCAGGTATCCTGTGAAACAGAATCCCGCCACAAGCAGCAAAAGGAATATGCCCACGATCCAGTTCAGTTCGCGCGGGTTCTTGTACGACCCGGTCAGAACGACGCGCAGCATGTGCAGTGAAACCATGACCACGGCCGCTGTGGTGCCCACCCGGTGAAGCCCGCGGACGAAACCGCCGAAGGCGGTTTCGTTCTGAATGTAGTTGACGCTGGCGTAGGCGTCTTCAGGCGAAGGCACATAATAGAGCATAAGAAAAACTCCGGTCAGCGCCTGCAGAAGAAGAATAAAAAAGGCAATGCCGCCGAAACAGTACATGAACGCGGAAAGGCGCTTTGAAGGATCGGCGTGAGCGGGAACCTCGTGCTCGGCTATGCTTCTGATCAGCGGAGTGAGGTTCAGACGTTCGTCAAGAAACTTGTAAATTCTGCCCACGTTACGCGTCCCGGATGAAGATTTTATCCGCTTCAACCTTCACCTCCAACTGCGCCAGAGGTTCGGGCGGAGGACCTTCCAGCACCCTTCCCTGCGCGTCAAAGGCGCCCCCATGGCAGGGGCAGGTGAACCGCTGCGTGGCGGCATTCCAGTCCACTCCGCAACCGAGATGGGTGCATTTGTTGGTCAGGGCCACAAGCTTGCCGTCGTCCTGCCGCACCACAAAAGCCATCCGGCGCGCTTCCGACATCCGCCAGCCGTCTTTGCGCGCATAGCGGTAGGTGATTTTCGACGGTTCCCCCTGCCGCAGCTGCCCCACGTCCGCGATTTCAATCCAGTCCGGCCGGCTCTTCTTCAAGACCGGGGAAAGAAAAAATCCGGCCAGGGGGATGCCGAGACCCAACCCGAAAAAACCGGCTATCACCTTGATCCCGTTGATGAGGAACCCGCGTCTGGGCGCTGGATGCTTTTCTTCTGGACAAACCACGCGCGTGCCCCCGTTGTTTTTGCCCGCCGACCAAGGAAATGCGGGCGGGCGCCCATTTGGTTAAGTTAAAAAAACTGGATTCCCGTCATCCTAACAACCCTTTTCCCGGTTGGGAATTGGAGATGCGACTCGCGGTCCAGCGGAAAACGCTTACGTGCACCTCTAAAAACTCAAGATTAACGAATTTTATCACCCGTTCTGATGGGGAATCTTGGCTGAAACCCATCGGTAGCGGAGTTTTTAGGTGTTCCCTTACGTTCAAGTCCCGCGGCGACGGCGGGAACGCGGACGGAGGCGGGGAACGGCCGGCTGAATATGGGCTTTCGCGTCCTGTTTCTGTTAAAGATAATGTATTATGAATGCATTTTGACCGAAAATATGCTTTCCGTCAACCATCTCTGATGTCACTGTCACCAGCCCTGATGTCGCGTCAAGCGACAACCAAGACGGTAGCATGGGCCTTCAGGCCCATGCGTCTTGCGCTTGGGCGGGGTTTGGACCCCGCTTGGCTTCCGCCCGTACGGATACCCCGCCCTTCAGGGCGGGGTCGGGCTAGCCGGCCTGAAGGCCGGGGTCTCAAACCGTAAAGGAA
>JAISZH010000178.1 GCA_031269345.1 Desulfovibrio sp.
TGTTCAATAATAGCAATGGATAAGCGTTCTGCCATATCTCCCTCCGGTTTTTTCCATAGACTACCGGAGAGACGGCAATATTTCTAGAGTTTTTCTAATTATTCATTCGATTGCCCTGCGGGGCGGGCCGGACAAAAGCCGGAGTCTGCGGGCGGACCCCCGGTTAAAAAATAATTAAATAATTATTGTATTATAAAATTAATTTACGCATTGAAATCAGCGGAGTTCCCGACAACGCTCAAGATAGTCATGTTTTAGCGCCCAAAGCAGCGTGAACCCTGCCCGTTCACCGGCCGGACCCTCCGCAAGCCCTGCGCGTCCGAAGTAGGCGCGCAGGACTTCCAGGATACCGGCGGCGGATGTCTCCCGTCTGGCCCCAACCAGCAACAGGCGAACGGCCTCACTGTCCAGAAAGAATTCCAGACCCGCATAGGGGGCGAGCGGCAGCGCCCCACGATACAGGGCCTCGCCGGCCGGCGTGCGTTTGACCCGCATTCCGGCGGCAGTCGCGCCGTCCAGAACCTCCCGGAAATGCCCGGAAAAATACTCTGCATAACGCGGCCCCAGAGGGTGGCGCGCAAGGCGCAGCCGTTCTTCTTCGCCGGCCGGCAGATCGCGCGCGGCAAGTCCGTCCCAAAGCGCCACCAGCCGTTCAATGACCTTCTCCCAGGAAAACAGTCGCGCCACGCGCTGCCGCCCAGCCTCCCCCAGCCGCCTGCGAAGGTCCGGGTCCGCCCCCAGGCAGGCCAGGGCGTCCGCCAGAGCCGGCACCTCTATGGCCGTTTCCTGCGCCAGTTTCAAATGATACTGGTTGTCATAGAGAAAGAGGCTTTGCAAATCACTCTCCCCACTTTCGGCAAATCCGAGCGCGGGAATCAGCAGGGCTGTGACGCCGTGTTCGGCTATATCCCGGTAGCCGTCAAAATCCGGGGCTATGACCGGCAACCCCGCGCCGCCCGCCTCGGCCAGGGTAAGACCGAAAGTTTCCTGTAAATTGTCGGCTGGGGAGACAAAGATGTCGGCGGCCGCGTAAAGCGCGTATTTCTCATCCTCTCCAGGGCGGATAACGAGCCGGACATCAAGGCCCAGGCTTCTGGCGTAACCTTGCAGGCTTTGCGGAAGCTTATCCCCATCCTCGGCAAACCCGGCCAGAATCAGCACCGGCCCCCCCGCTCCAGGCGTAAGGCCAAGGCCTTCCGCACGCTTGAAAGCCGCGAAAAGCGGCAGCAGATCCATTTTGGAATAGGGGGAAAACCTGGACAGGCACAAAAAAACCGGTGATTTTTCTCCAATCTTGAGCCTCTCGCGCATGGCCCGGCCTTTGTTGGAGCATTTCACACTTGAAACGCTCCGCGGGAATTTTCCTGCAAATCCTTGCCGTCGGACAGCCGGCGGGCTTTGCCCGCCGCAAGGACTATTTGAAGCGTTAATCGCAGCCCCCCTCTCCGCGCCCGGCGCATCCCAGCGCTCCATGGGCCCGGGCAGCCGCCCAAGGTCCACTCCGAGCGGCGCCAGTTCCACCGCCGGAGCGCGGAAGCGCTCCTCATCCAGCCCGTAAGCCGCGCGCAGACCGGTGAACACCCGGCGCAGAAAGGCTTGAGCACTGCGCGAGGTGGCGAGGATCGCGTCGCGCGCGCTGACGCCAGGGCGCAGGTGGCGCAGGTATTCCGGCATGAAGCGGGCGTAGCTCAAGGAATGCGTGACCCCGGTGACCGGGAAGATATGGCGGGAATAGACGTTGCGCAACTCGCAGATCTGTACGAAGCGGCTTATGGCGTCAGAGAGGTGCAAACAGTGGATGCGGTTTTGCGCCATGCTCGCCGGAAGCTCCCGCAAGGGGCGAAAAACCAGGGCGCCGCGCCCTGCCGGACGCGGACACAGATCCCTGATCCGTTCCGCAATCTCAGCGCAATCCCCGTCCGCGTCCAGAAAAAAATGATAGGCGTCATAGGGGTCGGCCGAAAGCAGGGCAATGAGGAATTCCCGGTTGGCTTCCTTGCGGCCCATCACGGCCCCGCCTTCCAGAAAGGGATCGGCGCTGGCCCATATGCGCTGGTTCGCGGGCATCAACGCATGATGGTCTGGTCCCGTTCCGGACCCACGGAAACCATGCTCACCGGCCGCCCGGCCAGATCCTCCAGCCTGCGCACGTAGTCCTGCGCCGCCGCGGGCAGTTCGGCAAAGCTCCTTATCTCGTCCAGGCTTCGGGTCCAGCCGCCCATGGTCTCATAAACCGGAACGGCTTCGGCAAGCCCGCCTTCCGCCTGGGGCGGATATTCCACGATCTGGCCCCGATAGTTGTAAGCCACGCAGATCTTGAGCTCGGGCAGACCGGAAAGCACATCCAGCTTGGTCACGGCCAAGCTGTTCACGCCGCACAGGCGCACGGATTCGCGCAAAATGACCGTATCCAGCCAGCCGCAACGCCGCTCGCGCCCGGTGACCGTGCCGAATTCCACCCCTTTTTTCTGAAGGTGCCCGCCGATCTCCCCACCCTGTTCCGTAGGCATGCCTCCGGAACCCACGCGCGTGGTATATGCCTTGACCACGCCCAGAACCCTGTGCAGGTGATCCGGGCCTATGCCGCTTCCCGCCGCGGCATTGCCGGCCACCGTGCTGGAGGAGGTCACAAAGGGATAGGTGCCGTGGTCTATGTCCAAGTGCGTTCCCTGCGCCCCCTCGAACAGAATCTCCCCGCCCGCGCCCTCAACCAGCGCTATCTCCTCCGAAATATCCGCGAGATACGGCTTAATACGCGCGGCCGGCCTCACGATGCTATCCAGCACCTCCCGCTCCGTGATCGGTTTCCGGCCGTAGAGGCCGGCGAGCAGGGCGTTTTTTTCGTCAAGCGCCTGCCTGATCTTGCGCCGCACAAGTTCCATGTCCTCAAGATCGCAGACCCGGACCCCGCATCTTCCGGCCTTGTCCTCATAACAGGGGCCGATGCCCCGGCCGGTGGTGCCGATTTTGCGGTCGCCCTTGTAGTTCTCCCGCGCCTCGTCCAGAAGGCGGTGGTAGGGAAGGATAAGGTGGCATTTGCGGGAGATGCGCAGCCGCTTCGGCCCCACATCCACGCCGCGCGCGACAAGAGCCTCGATTTCAGCGCACAGTTCCTCCAGATCCAGCACCACGCCGTTGCCAAGCATGCAGACCGTGCCGGAATGCAAAATGCCCGAGGGTATCAGACGCAGCTTATACTGTTCGCCGCCTACGGCGACCGTGTGCCCGGCATTGTGCCCACCCTGAAACCGGACCACCGCCGCTACCCGCGTGGCGAGTAAATCCACTATCTTGCCCTTGCCCTCATCCCCCCACTGGGTTCCTACCACTACGAGATTCGGCATAGGCCACTCCTTGTCAATCCTCAACGCGTCCTGTTTTTTGCGGAAAGGTCAGCACCGTAGCCCGGCTTTTGCCGGCCGGGGCGGCTTCAGCCCGCGCACGGCTCTTACGCAGAAAGTCAGGCAGAGGCGGCATGTCTCCGATATCGCCCGGCAAAGCTGTCAGCGCAAGATTATGATTAAAAAGCTGATTCTTAAAACGCACGGCCTGGATCATGCAAAGGACTATGGCCGCCTCCTCCCATCTGCGCGTCGGCTCAAACTCATGCACGATTTCAGCGTAGTGCTGCCACATCCGCATCAGCGACGCTTCATCGTAAGCGTTCAGCTTATTTGCCATTTTTTCAAGAACACGTTGCATGAGCCGCCTCCATACTACTGCCATGTTATCAGCAAAATGTCGCGCGCGCCCGCAAAACGGGAAACGGATGCACAACCCGCCTTTCAGCCGGCGCCCGGCGCATGGCGCGCGACGGATATAATAGCGCAAGAAAAGGCTGTTTTCAAACAAAAAAACGTGCGCGCGGTCCGCGCATTTTTCTCCGCCCATTTGCCATGCGCGGCAAAATGCGATATAGGCAAAGCGCAACGTCGATTTACGGGAGATTACGGGCCGTTACCCGGTCCGGATAAATGTTCCGTTTATCCGGAGAAGCTCTGGCGGGCAAAGCCAGCCTGCTCCTTGCGGAACTTGCGTTCCTGACGTCTGCCCGGCAGGCGCAATTCCAATTCCGGATAAAAACGTGAAGCAATTTATCTGTAATCGGAATGACAGGCGGATTCCGGGCATTGCGGCGCACATTCCGGCCCACGGCGGACGCGCCGGCAGCCGAAAGCCGCCGACCGGCTCAAGCAGTTCCGGCTTGCGGCGCGGCATCTCGAAAACAATACAGCACCGAGGATTGACAATGAGCAAGACACGCGTGGCCATCAACGGATTTGGCCGCATTGGGCGCCAAGTTTTCCGGGCTCTGTACGAAAAATATTCGGACAAAATTGAAGTGGTCGCCGTAAACGACCTGTTTGACGCCAAAACCAACTTCCACCTTCTTGAGTACGACACCAATTACGGGCGCGCCCCATTTGACGCCGCGGTGGACGGAGACACCGTCAAGGTGGGAGGCTGGACTCTGAAAAGCGTGGCCGAGCGCGATCCGAAAAAATTGCCCTGGGGTCCGCTGGGAGTGGAAGTGGTGGTGGAATCCACGGGCATTTTCACCAGCGCCAAAGATGCGGAGGTGCACCGCGACAACGGCGCGAAAAAGGTCATCATCACCGCGCCGGCCAAGGAAGAGGACCTCACCATAGTGCTGGGAGTGAACCAGGACGCCTACGACCCGAAAAAACACAATATCCTGTCCAACGCCTCCTGCACCACCAACTGCCTGGCCCCTATGGCCTATGTGGTGCACAAGTCCTTCGGCATCAAACTCGGGGTCATGTGCACGATCCACTCCTACACCAATGATCAGCGCATCCTGGATCTGCCGCACAAGGACCTTCGCCGGGCGCGAGCCGCGGCCTGCAACATCATCCCCACCTCCACAGGAGCGGCCCAGGCTGTGGCCAAGGTCATCCCCGACCTCAAGGGACGCTTTTCCGGCTACGCGCTACGCGTGCCTACGCCCACGGTTTCCATAGTGGATTTTACCGCCCTGCTGGAAAAGCCCACGGACACCGAAAGTCTGCGCAAAGCCCTGAAAGACGCTGCCGCCGGTCCGCTCAAAGGCATTCTCGCTTACAGCGATCTACCCCTGGTATCCATGGATTTCAAGGGCAACCCCAACTCCTCGATAGTGGAAGCGGAATATTGCACCATGGCCGACCCGACGACGGCCAAGCTCGTTTCCTGGTACGACAATGAATGGGGTTATTCAAACCGCGTGGCGGATCTGATCAGCTTTATAGCGAAAAAAGGCTTCCAATGAGATGTCGCGCACTACTGCCGTAACAGGCGTGAAGCAAAGCAACAAACGTGGTTTTTGCTTTGCTCACGCCGTCTGCGGCGGCGCGCCCGGCTTCGCCCGGCCGCTCCCTGGCACAGCCTCCAGGAGCATGCGGGTGTAAGGATGAACGGGTACTGAAAACACGGCCTCCGCATCGCCCTCCTCCACTACGACCCCGTCGCGCATGACCGCGACGCGGTCGCTCATATGCCGCACCACCTCAAGGTCATGGGAGATAAAAAGGTAGGCCGGCCCCAGTTCATCCTGCATGTCGCGCAGCAAATTCAATATCTGGGACTGCACTGAGGCGTCCAGCGCGGAGGTTGGCTCATCACAGACCACAAAGGAGGGAGAGGAGACGAGGGCGCGGGCGATGGCCACCCGCTGGCGCTGTCCGCCGGAAAACTCGTGCGGAGCGCGTCGGGCCGCCCCAGCTTCCAGCCCTACCTTTTCCAGCATCACCCTGACCCGTTCCCGCACAATCGGAGCGGCGAGCTTCTCCCCGCGCAACGCGCCGGAACAGCGGAGTGCTTCGCCCACAGCCTCGCCGATGCTCATGCGCGGATTAAGCGAGGAATACGGATCCTGAAAAATCATCTGAACATCACCGGCCAGACTGCGGCGAAAGGCGCGATAATCGGCATGCGCCTTCCGATCCCAGAGGGGGCGGCCACGGATATAGACCTCGCCCTCTGTCGGCTCAAGCAGGCCCACCGCCACTCGCCCCAGAGTGGATTTGCCGCAGCCGGATTCCCCCACCAGCCCCAAGGTCTCGCCGGGGGCGATGTCCAGAGAAACCCCGCGCACGGCGGAAATTTCCGCTTCCCGCCCCATAAAGCCGGGGCCGCGGGAAAAAATCCGGACCAGACCCCGGATGGATACCAGGGGCTGAATCCGCGCCACGGAGATATTTTCTTCCGGTCCGTTCACGCCTTTCTGGCTCCGGAACCGCAATTACAGCACCTTCTCCACAGTCCAGCCCTTTTCCGAAGCCAAACGCTCAAGAGAGGCCCCGCCCATAACGCAGACCAGGCCCCTGCCGGCAAAGTCCCCCAAGGCTTCAGCAAATTCCGCGAAATCATCCGGCCGGGTCGAAAGTATCTCCTCGCGCAACCTTTGGCGTCTCTCTTCGGTATCGTTGCACAGATCCCTGACAAAGGCGGCTTCGCCCCCGGCATCCGGCAGAAGATAGGCGTCAAGTTCTCCTATGGCGCCGATCACGGCCTTTTCCAGTTCCGCCCGGTCCGGCTTGTTCCGGGAAAGATAGGCGGCCGCGCCGTCAAACACCTCCAGGGTGGGCAGGACGTTCGGATCCCTGTATGAAACCATGACCAGCGCGCCGCTCAGGCGATCCAGCGTGCTGAAACAGCCGTAGGCCCCGCCGCGTACGCGCACCCTGTCCCAAAGGTATCCGGCGCGCAGATGCCGGACTGCAACCATAGCTTGACCGCGGCAGGCATAGCCCACGTCAAGAAGGTTCACCGCCTTGCCCACATAATTGACTTGGGCGGGCAGGATCAGGGCCTCGGCCGACGGCGCCCGGCGCTCCCGCCCGGAAAGGCCGGAAGCCGCGGCAAAGCCTGACGGAAGCCTGACGGCCAGACCGCTGGCCAGATCTTCCAGCAGGGCGCGTTGCCGCGGCAGGGCGGTGATGTTGAAAGTAAGCCCCGCCCGGTGCAAAACGCAGGCGCGCAAGGTTTCCAAGTCCTCCCTGATCCCATCCCAGGCGCCGGGCAGTTTCCCCGCCAGACTCCGCAAATAAGGCAGGGAGCTGACGCCCCCGGCGTATTCCGAAAGCCGCGCCGCGGACGACAGGGCCGAGCGCAGGCGCGAGGCCACGACCGCATGTCCGGAAGGTACAAGACCGTGCTCCAGACGCGCCTTTTCCTCAAGCGCCATACGCAAAAACCGTTCAGGATCCGCAAGGCTGGCCTCGGCCAGCACTTCACCCATGATTGAAAAAAGATCCTCCGCCTTGTCCGGGGCCGCTTTGCCGGAAAGCACGAGGCGCGCGACCGGGGCGCGGAAATCCTCTCCGACCCGCGTCAGAAACAGGGAATCCGCCTCCAATCCCCCGGTTTTGCGGGCAATGAGCATATTCAGCCCGGCAAAGTCCCTGCGGGCCGTGCCCATTTCCAGAAGAGCGCGGCAGAAAAGCGGCAACAGAGGGAGCAGGCGCTCCGGCACCCCGGCCAGATCAAAGGCGGCTTGGACATAGATGATGCCCCGCGTGGGCAGGGGGTGGAAATATACGACGGTTTCCGGCAAATCCGGCATTTCCGTGGGTATAGGCCTGTTCACGGGCGGCAAATCCGAAAGTCGCAGGCGGGGGATAAGGCCCAGGGCATCAGGCGCGTCCGGCTCTTCCTGCATGCGCAGGAGGCTTTCAGCCAGTTCCATCGCGCTCGCCCGCCCGTCCTCGGACAAAGAGCCGGCCAAAGCCGTAGCGCGTTCTTTTTCCTCACGCTCCAGTTTGTCCTGCAAATTCCTGTCAGGCTCAAGAACCACCGTCACCCGGTGGGGGTTGTCCAGAAGCCATTTTCCCGTAAAATCCTCAAAATAGCCCGGGTCTTGCTCCAATTCGTTCCGGATGTCCCGCAGATGCTTCTCGAAGCGCAAAGGGGCGAGCGGGTCGCCATCATGCAGCCAGGTGGTCAGGGAACGCAGCATCACGGAAAGTCCTACGGGAAAACGGCCGCTGTTGTTCTCGCGCAGGGAAAATTCCACACTGTTCAAGGCGGCTTCCAGGATTTCCCCCCCTATCCCCCGGGAACGCAAATCCTCCAGTACGGAAAGCGTCAGCTCCTCTACCTGCCCGGCCAGGGCGGGGGACACTCCTTTGAGTCCTACGGCAAAGAAGATCTGTCGCAATTCGCCCTCCAGCCCCTGCCCGGCGATGTCCTCACCCAGCCCGGATTCGATAAGGGCGCGGCGCAGGGGCGAGGCAGGCAGGCCCAAGAGCGCGTGCTCCAGAATGCTAAAGGAAAGCCCGGCCTTTATGTCCGTCACCTCCGGCCCCAGCCAGTTCAGGGTCACCATGCCTTTCTCTCCTTCCCCGAAATCCCCGGAGGCGGCGAAAGGCGCCACCAAGCGGCGCGGCTCCTTAAACGGCTTCTGCACGGCGATTGCGGGAACCGGAGACGACGCGCCCGCAACCGACGCCCCCTTGCTCCGGGCGAAGCGCTCGATCACCGTGGACAGACGCGCAAGGCGCTCTTCCTCCGGGTCGTCCCCCCAAAAGAAAAACCGGGCGTTTTCCGGATGGTAGTGCCGCTCGTGGAAAGCGCAAAAAGCGGCATAGCCCAGGGAAGGAATATCCGCAGGGTCTCCGCCGGATTCCCCCGCATAAACCGTATCCGGGAAAAGTGCCCGCAGGCTGTGGCGCTCAAGCAAGGAATCCGGGGAGGAAAAAGCCCCTTTCATCTCGTTGTAGACAACGCCTTTAAACAGAGGACCCTGGGGGGAAAATTCCAGA
This sequence comes from Desulfovibrio sp., assembly GCA_031269345.1. Classification (GTDB taxonomy): domain Bacteria; phylum Desulfobacterota; class Desulfovibrionia; order Desulfovibrionales; family Desulfovibrionaceae; genus Frigididesulfovibrio. The sequence goes on from JAISZH010000178.1 coordinate 8,763, forward strand.
CGCCAGCCCTCCTGGGCGAAAATTTCCTCGCTGATCCTTGGGAAAAAAACGGCGTCCAGATAGACGTCGATCAGGTTGTAAAAATCCTGTAGATTGGCGCTGGCCACCGGGTAACATGTCTTGTCCGGGTAAGTGAAGGCATTGAGAAAGGTATGAAGCGAACCTTTGAGCAGTTCGACAAACGGCTCCTTGACCGGGTACTTTTCCGAGCCGCAAAGCACGGAATGTTCAAGGATGTGCGCGACTCCGGTGGAATCTCCGGAAGGGGTGCGGAAGGTCACGCCGAAAACCTTGTTCTCGTCCCCATTGCAAAAGGACAAAAGCCGCGCCCCGGAAGCCTGATGCTTCCATATGCGGGCAAGAGAAAAAAGTTCGGCGACCTCTTCCTCGCGCACCAGGGTAAAGCCGTGCATATTTTCTCCGATAATTCAACGATAATTGAAATATTGCGCCCATGCCGCGCGGATGCGTAAGCGTCGGCGTAAAGACAAGATCAGGCGCCGTCCGTCCGGAGCCTGTCCGCTATCTCCTTCAGCACCATGGTTTCCGCCTGGGCCAGGGGCAGGCGGACTGTCGCCCCGGCTGCGGAAACATGCCCTCCGCCGCCATAGACAGCCGTCACCGCGCGCACGTCAAAGTCACCCATCGAGCGCAGGCTGATCTTGCAGTTCTCCGGACCGTCCTCGCGCAACAGAAGGCCGACGCGCACGCCCTTGACCCGGCGCAGCCAGGAGGCGAAACCCTCCAGGTCCTCGTTGCCAAGGCCGAACTCCTCCATAAGCCGCCGGGAAACCGTGCAGCAGGCGACCGCCCCGTCAGCGAAGAGGTTCACGCCGCGCATCAGAGTTCCCCAAAGGCGCATACGCCCCAGAGACCAGTTGTTGTCGCAGCGTTTGGAAAAATCCGCCACATCCAGTCCGGCGGCGAGAATGCGCGCCCCCAGGGCCAGACTCCCCGCATGCGTGTTGGCAAAAGTGAAGTTGCCGGTATCCGTGACCAGCCCGTAATAAACGGCCTCGCCCAAATCACCGGCCAGAGGCAGGCCCAGGTATTCCGCAAAGAGACCGACGATCTCGGCTGTGGCGGCGCATTTCTCGCCGACCAGGTTGATGTCGCCGAACATGGGGTTGGCGGCGTGGTGGTCTATGTTGACGACGGTAAGCGGAAGGCGGCGTCTCTCCTCACTGTCTTCCGGCACAGGAAGCTCCCGCTTCAGAATGAGGCGCTCCATTTCCGGACCGGCCCGGCGCCTATCGCCGCAGTCCACAAAAAAGGCGGCGTCAGGGATGAAATCGCCCAGTTCCGCGCAGTATCTCACAACGGGCGCCGGCATTGCGCGCAGGGGTATCTCGGAGGGAAGGCCCGTGCGCATGAAGATGCGCGTATCGCATCCCGAATGCCGGGCTATCAGGGCAAGGGCCGCGCTGGAGCCGACGGCGTCGCCGTCCGCCACCACATGCGTGGCGATAAGGACGCGCCCGGCCTTGTCCAGCACCTCTTTTACGGCTTTGAAAGCATTATCGAACATATTTTTCCAATTGACAATTTTTTTACGGCAGTTCCCCGCCCTGGATGCTCAATTCGCTGTAAACCATTTCCTCCGGGCAGACGGCCTCGATCATGGACAGACATTTGGTCAGGCGCCCTTCCAGTCGTCTTTTGTCATTGGCGACTGAAACCACGGCCAGACGCAGGCGGTTCATGTCGTCCTCGCTGTCCACCTCGGCTATGCCGACATTAAACTTGTTGCGCACTTTCTGTTTCAGGCTGTTCGCCACCCGCCGCTTGTCCTTCAGACTCTCATTGCCGTGCAGGCAGAATTCCACGCCCAGGATGCCTATGAACATGCTCACAAGGTGGCGGCCTCCTCCACTACCTCAAAGGCCTCGATCACGTCTCCAGATTTGAGATCATTGAAATTTTCCAAGCCGATGCCGCATTCGTAGCCTTTGGCCACCTCACGCACGTCATCTTTGAAGCGGCGCAGGGAGGTAATTTTGCCGGTGTGGACCACCACCCCGTCGCGCAACAGGCGGATCCGGGCGTTGCGAGTGATCTTTCCCTCCGCGACGTGGCAGCCGGCGATTGTGCCGAACTTGGAAACATTAAAGATGTCTCTCACTTCCGCTGTCCCGAGAAAGACTTCGCGCTCCACCGGGGCCAGCATGCCCTGCATGGCGTTTCGCACCTCGTCCACCAGCTTGTAGATGACGTCATAAAAGCGGATGTCCACCTTTTCCTGTTCCGCCAGTTCCTTGGCCTTGCTTGAAGGCCGCACGTTGAAGCCGATGACTATGGCGCTTGAGGCGGAAGAGAGCAGAACGTCGGACTCCGACACGGCCCCGGTCCCGCCGTGGATAATGTTGATGCGCACCTTGTCCGTGGACAGTTTGCGCAAAGCGTCGCTGATCGCCTCCAAAGAACCCTGAACGTCGGCTTTCAGCACCAGGTTCAGGACCTGGGCGCCGGCATCGGAATCTTTGCGGGCCAGGAAAGTTTCCAGTGTGATCTTGGATTCCTTGGCCAGTTCGCGTTCTCTTTGTTTCAAGGCCCTGGACTCGGCTATGCGCCGGGCGGACCTCTCGTCACTGATGACGATAAATTCCTCGCCCGCTTCCGGCACGCCCTCAAAACCCTGCACTTCGACAGGAATGGATGGCCCGGCCTCTTTTACTTTCTTCCCCTGGTCGCTGAACATGGCGCGCACGCGCCCGGAATGCACGCCGCAGATAAAAGCGTCGCCCAGATGCAAAGTGCCCTGCTGGATGAGCACCGTTCCCAAAGCTCCCCGTCCCTTGTCCAGTTTGGCTTCCACTATATGACCCAGAGCCGTGCGGTCCGGATTGGCCGTAAGCTCCAGGATTTCCGCCTGCAGGGCGAGCATCTCCAGAAAGTCGTCCAGCCCCTGGCGGGTCTTGGCGGAAACATAGCTGAACGTGGTATCCCCGCCCCAGTCCTCGGGCACGAGTCCCTGCTCGGCCAGTTCGCGCTGCACGCGCTCCGGGTTCGCGCCCGCCTTGTCCATTTTGTTTACGGCCACCATGATCGGCACGTTGGCCGCGCGGGCGTGGTTGATGGCTTCTTTGGTCTGTTCCATGACCCCGTCGTCGGCTGCGACCACCAAGACCACGATATCGGTGATTTCCGCGCCGCGCGCCCTCATGGCGGTGAACGCCTCGTGTCCGGGCGTGTCCAGAAAGACGATTTCTCCCTTGCGGGTTTTCACGTGATAGGCCCCGATATGCTGGGTTATGCCCCCGGCCTCGCCCGCCGCCACCGAAGAGGTGCGCACGGCGTCCAAAAGCGAGGTCTTGCCGTGATCCACATGGCCCATGATGGTGACCACCGGCGGCCTCTGCCGGTAATCTTCCCGGCTCTCGGCAAAGTGCTCCTGCTGGGCCTCAAGGATATCGCTCTCGGAAAAGCCGGTCTTTTCCACTTCATAGCCAAATTCCGAAGCGACCAGCGCGGCGGTTTCTATATCCAGGCTCTGGTTGATGGTGGCCATGACCCCGAGCCCGAAGAGCACCTTGATGATCTCCCCGGATTTGAGGCCCATCTGATGGGCCAAATCGGAAACGCGGATAAATTCGTCCACCCGTATCTTGCGCTTGGCGGCCTTGACCGGCTGAGTGCCGCCGAGAGGGGCAGCCTCGCGCGGTTTGCGCTGTTTGCGCCGGGGCTGGGTGCGTGTGAATGCCTGATCCTCGTCAAGCCCTCTGGATCGCTCATCGGAGAACTCCACGGTGCGCCGTCCCTTGCGACGGCGGCTCCTGCTCTCTCCGTCCTGAACGGGGCTTGGAAAAACAGCGCCACCCGCCCCTGCGGCGGGCTTGGGGGCAAACGGCGCGCCAGGACGCGGCGAAGAGGTTCCGGGTCTGGCAGGCCGCGCGGCCGGCCGATCCCGGCCAGGCCTGTCAGCACCCGCGGTCCTGCCCGGCTGTCCCGCCGCCGGACGGAACGGCGGGCGCCCTTCCCTCTCCTTGCGCCTTCCGTCCTCAGGCCGGGAAATCACGCGCACCAGCGGCGATGCGGCGGTATCCCGCCCGGCCGGCGAAGCGTCAGTTTCATGCGTCTGGCGCTGGCCTACATTGGGCAGGGAAGACAACGCCTGCCCGGTGGCATCGCGCTCGGGCTCGGCGGAAAAGGAAACGGCGCTTTTGCCTGTGGCCTTTTTCCCTTCCGGGCCATCCGCGCCTTGAGCAGGCGAAGCTCCGCCTTCAGCCTCCGCTTCTCCCGCAGCATCAGCGCCGCTCTCGCGCACAGGTTCCGGCCTGTGAACGACGCGGGCGGTCTGGACCGTCCTGATTCCTTTGGCCGGCTTGGCGCGTTTTTTCTCCCGCGTCTCCGCGGGGGCCGCATCGGGCGCGGCGGCGCGCGGGCTTTCCTCCGCCCGCGCCGCGTCCTCCGGTTTTACCTCATCCGCGCCGGCGGGGGCTTTCGGCTCCACCTGAACGACGGGTTCCACGACGCTCTCTTCTTGCTCGTTAGCGCGCACGCGCCGGCGCACCTTCACTTCCTGCCTGCCGGCATCGGCCGGGGGGGCGATCCGGTTGCGCAGACGCAAGGCATCCGCATCGGAAACGCTGCTGCCGGCGACCTTGGCCTGGATGCCCAAGTCTCTGGCCGCCGTCAGGATGTCCTTGTTACTGACGCCGAGTTCAGTCGCCAGGTCTTTGATCTTTTTTCTCTCGTCGCTCATACTGACCGCCCTTTTGCTTTTTTCCCGGCCAAGCGGCGCGCGAAGGCCGCGCCGCAGGCCCCGTCAAAGCAGTGGTACACCCCTCTGCCGGGGAGCGTTTGTCCGGCGTCCGGGGCCGGCTCTCCCTCGCGCTCGGCGAGGACGTAACGCGCAAGCTCGGTCTTCGGCCTGCGCTTCCTGCAAATCACGCACATGCGCGACGCAACGTGTTTCATTCCCAAGCTCCGGACGGATGCCGCGCAAATCCAAATTCCCAAAACTCTCCCAACACCCACCCCCTCTGCCGACAGCGGAAGAATCTCCCGTCAGGTCTCGAACCTGCCGCGCAAGACACAAGCAACGCCGGCCCTTGCCTCAGTTTTCCGCCGTTTCAAGAGAAGGGCGCAAAAAGTTGACGGCCGCGCGCAAATTGTCAATCTTGACCTTGGTCATGCCGGCAACGGCCAGGAGATCCTCATCTGAAGCCCCGCTCACGGCATCGAAACTGCCAAGTCCCGCGGCGACAAAATTTTCCGCAGGCACTTCGGCCACCCCGGCAAGTTGCTCCAGCCCCTGCCCTATGGCGTTGGCCTCGTTATAGCGCGTCTCGGTATAGATATCGATTTTCCAGCCCAGAAGCTTGGCGGCCAGTTTAACATTCTGTCCCTTGCGCCCTATTGCGTTGGTGAGCTGATCGTCGGGCACCACGACCTCAAGCAGTCCCTCGGCCTCATCCACGACAATGCGCGTGATCACGGCGGGAGACAGGGCGTTGCGGGCGTACGCCGCTATATCCTGGCTCCATACAACTATGTCTATGCGCTCGGAGCGCAATTCCTGAACTATGTTCTGGATGCGCGAACCGCGTACGCCCACGCAGGCCCCTACCGGATCCACGTCCCGATCCCGGCTGAGCACAGCCACCTTGGCACGGGAGCCGGGATCCCTCGCCACTCCCATGATCTGCACGATGCCATCGTCCACTTCCGGCACCTCGCGTTTGAAAAGGGCGGCCATATAATCGCGGTGCGAGCGGGAGACAATGATCTGGGGGCCACGCCCTTCCTTGCGCACCTCGCAGATCAGGGCCTGAACCCTGTCTCCGCGCTTGTAATGCTCGCGCGGTATCTGCTCTTCCTTGGGCAGCAGGGCCTCGGTGCGGCCGAGATTGATGATCCAGCCAGCCTTGTCCCGCCGCTGCACGATGCCGGAAACGATTTCATCGATCCGGTCCTTGTACTCATCGTAGATAATACCCTGCTCGGCATCGCGCATGCGCTGGATTATGACCTGTTTCGCGCTCTGCGCGGCAATGCGCCCCAAATCTTCGACCTTGAGGCGGAAACCCATCTCGTCATCCACCTGCACGCTGGGATCGTATTTTCCGGCTTCTTCCAGGGAAACCTGAGAATTTTCGTCCACCACCTTGGCCACCACGATCTTATACTGAAAGACGTCGATTTCTCCGGTTTCCTCGTTGAAAGAGACTTCCACGTCAATATTTTCGCCATACTTACGCTGTACAGAGGTACGCACGGCCTCTTCCAGCGTTTCCACCAGCATGGCCCGATCCAGGCCCTTGTCCTTGCTGATCTGATCAATGGCTTTTTTCAGTTCCTGGCCCATCGCTTTCCTCCAAGCGTTGCTTGATTGCAGTGCGGCTCACGGCAGCGGGTTTTCCGCCCGTCTTTTCTCCGGAGCGGGTCTTCTCGCCCGATCTCCGGCGCCTTTTCCCGGCTGGGTCTTTTCCGGAAAGACGGGAATTTGTCTGACTTTCCTGACCGCGGAAAAGGCAAAGGAAAATTCCGGCTCTCCGGGGGTATCCGGGGCCAGATAAAAGAGTCCGTTATCCGCCGCGCGCAAAATTCCCCTGAAATTCCTGCGTCCCGGGAAAGGCGGCGGCGCTTCGCGCAGACCCAGATCAACCCTGGCACCGACGGCTTGGGCCAGTTGTTCCGGATTGAAAAAAATCCGGTCCAGGCCGGGCGAAGAGACTTCCAGCACATAAGAGCCCGGAATCAGGTCCTCGGCGTCAAGCGAAAGTCCGAGCAGCCGGGAAAGTTCCGCGCACTGTTCTATGCTGATATTATCTACGTACACGCGCAAACAGAAACGTGGGCTGTATTCCACTTCCACACCCCACAGGACAAGTCCCATGCTCTCGGCAAGAGGCACAGCCAAATCCGCTACTTTCGCTGACAAATCTCCCATGCCGGTTCCCCGCTCGGCTCATTGGTTTCATTCATGAACTGCTCTGGAGCAATTAACGCTTGCACGGTTCGCTTACGGCGGGCCAAGTCCGCCTGCTCCTGTTTTGCGGCAAGGATTTGCGAGGCAAATCCTTGCCGAGCTGTTCACTCGTTTCATTCGTGAACCGCTCAATGACTCCGGCGAAAAAAAAGGGAGGCTGCCAAGCCACCCTTAATAAACCGCGCGCGGTTCGCAAGGATGCGAAAAAAACCCGCCCGGCAGGCCGAACGCGCGCGGGCGGAAAGCCGCGCCGGTTTTTTCCGTCTGAACTTTTTTCCCTTATCCCGCATTCGCGCGTCCGTCAAGGGGGATGAGAATTTTTTTTCCGCTTGACGAAAGGCCCAATCACGGGTAATTAAATTTCCATGGACACCAAAGAAAAAACCATGACTCTCCAGCTTTATGCCGGGATATATTATTACGGCCGGCTGTTCAGGCAGGCTCTGGAACCGGGCGGAGGCACGCGTTAAAGACAGGCGGCAGCCGCTTTCAGGAGGCCGGGGCTTGCGCCCCGGCCTCTTTTTTTGCCTTTCCGACCTGGGAGGCGCACCCTGGCGGCTGAGTGTCATGTCATTCGCAGAATGTCATGACACTAGATGGTGTCGTCATACGATTGATAATACCGTGAAATTATTTGAAAATTTCTGTCTCGCAACACTACACAATATTCAAATATTTTCAGCGTGTTATAGACGTAGTGACGACGCCA
>JAISZH010000183.1 GCA_031269345.1 Desulfovibrio sp.
TGGCGTCGTCACTACGTCTATAACACGCTGAAAATATTTGAATATTTTATAGTGTTGCGGGACAGAAATTTTCAAATAATTTCACAGTATTATCAACCATATGACGACACCATCTAGATGACTTTTCAGCATTCCGGTCAGAATCGCGCCCATCCGCCTGACAGCGGCCGGGGTAGCCTGCCCCGAACGCGCGCTGCTCTGGAATTGGAATCGCCGACTTTTCCTTAATGCGCCACGCAACAAAGCGAGCTCACAAGAATAGTCGGATATGAGTGAACATTCCCTCGCCGGACCTTTTACCGAAAAACAATTTTTATGCGATATTGCGCCTCAACTTGGCGGATTATGGTTTCCCCGGGACATTGACAAGACCGGGATATAAGATGTAGTGAAGCCGGGCTCGGAAAGAGCGTCTCAAAGTTTTGGCGGGATCGGACATGGATGGCGGCTGGACAGGATTGCAAAGTATTCCCCCTGAGGGAAAGACCTTCATTTTCGACAATCCGGCGGTCTGGCGGGAACCTATGGAGGAATTCTCCATCGTCTGTCTGGTCCTTGAACCTCTGCGGGCGGAAATATTTGTTCTGCCCCAGAATGACGGCGTGCTTTTTCAGGGGCGACTCACGGGACGGGTGGCCCTGCCCTGCGATCGTTGCGCCGATGACGCCGTGGTGGATCTGGACTACGAATTTAACGAATTCGAACCATATCCCGCCTTGGTCCCGCGCGGACCGGCAGCAGCAACGGAGCGCAGGACGCCGGAAAAACACGGCCTTGGCGGCGGTCGGCGTATTGATTACGCGCAGGATGAGACCTGCGAGGATATGCAGGTCATCCGCGCGGCTCCATACGGACGGGACATTGAGATAAACCCCGCCGCCCTGGCCTGGGAAGAATTTGTGCTCGCGCTTCCGGCAAAACCCCTGTGTAGAAACGATTGCCGTGGTCTGTGTCCGGTCTGCGGCAAAAACAACAACCGAGAATCCTGCTCCTGCGCGAACGAAGGCGCAGACCCCCGCCTGGATGTCCTGCGCGGGATCAAAGTGGGGAAGGAAGGCGGCAAGCCCGCAAGGAAACGAAATGGCCGTTCAGCAAAATAAAAAATCCAAATCCAAAAAGGGGATGCGCCGCTCCCACCACCATGTTCCTGTTCCCGCGCTTGTGCTTTGCAAATGCGGCAACCCGACCAGACCGCACGCGCTGTGCCCTGTCTGCGGGACTTACCGCGGACGGGAATACGCCCCCGCGGCGGAATAGGAATGTCGAGCGTTTCTCCGGTCATAGCGGTGGACGTGATGGGGGGAGACTTCGGCCCTTCGGTCGTCATACCCGGAGCGTTGGCCGCCGCCCGCGCAGGCGGTTTCACCGTGCTTCTGGCCGGCGACAAAGACATCGTGGGCAAGGAACTCGACAAACACGACCGCCAGGGCGTTTCCTGCGAGATCGTCCACGCCTCCGAGGTCGCCCTCATGGGAGAAAAGCCCTCGGAAATCCTGCGCCGCAAGAAAAACTCCTCGATCCAGGTGGCCTGCCGTCTGGTCAAGGAAGGCAAGGCGCAGGGAGTGGTCAGTCCCGGACATTCCGGGGCAAGCGTGGCCTGCGGCATGTTCATAATGGGCCGGATGCCCGGCATAGACCGGCCCGCCCTGGTTTCGGTGCTGCCTTCGGAAAAACAGCCCACGGTGGTTCTGGATGTCGGAGCGAACGTAGACAGCAAGGCTTACCACCTGCTCCAGTTCGGCCTGATGGGCGACGCTTTCGCCAAAACGATCCTGGAACGCCCGCATCCGACCATCGGCCTGCTCTCCATAGGCGAGGAGGAAGGAAAAGGGAACACACTGGTCAAAGAAGCCTATGACCTCTTCAAACTCGTGCGCAACGTCAATTTCGTCGGCAACGTGGAAGGCCGGGACATTTTTACAGGGGATGTGGACATCATCGTCTGCGACGGCTTTGTTGGCAACGTGGCCTTGAAACTCTCGGAAGGCCTTTCCTCCTCTATCTCGCGGCTGCTTAAACGTGAACTGTTGAACAGCACGCTCGCGGCGAAAATAGGCTCAGTTCTGTCCAAGGGCGCCTTCGCCCGCTTCGCGCGTTTTGTGGATTACGCCGAGTACGGCGGCGCACCATTGCTGGGCTTGCAGGGCGTCGTGATCGTCTGCCACGGACGCTCGAATCCCAAAGCTGTGTGCAACGCGGTCAAAATGGCCGCCGCCTTTGTAAGCAAAAACACCAACGAACGCGTGAGCGCCAATATTGCAGCCAACGAAGAGCTGAACCGCTTCGGCAAAGCCGTAAAAGCCTGAAGCGGAAGCCGCCCGCCTTTTATTCCCGGAAGCAAGGAGCAGGCCCATCATATGACGACATATTCTTCCATAGGCGGATACGGATTCGCCGTTCCGCCGCAAGTGCGCGAAAACTCGTATTTCACGGAAAAAACCGGCGTCAGCGCCGAATGGATAGTCTCGCGCACCGGCATATCCGCAAGACACGTGCTTGAAAACGGGCAAACAGGAAGCGATCTCGCGAAAGACGCCGCTCTGATGGCCCTGGCGGCCTGCGGACGCGAGGCGAAGGAAGTGACCCATATCCTTTACGCGACCTGCACGCCGGATTCCATGTGCCCGTCCACGGCCTGCGCGCTCGCGCACAAACTTGGCGTAAAAGGCATCATGGCGGTGGACGTGAACGCGGCCTGCTCCGGGTTCATCAACTGCCTGGAACTGGCGGACGGGCTTACGGCGCGCGATCCGCTTGCCTGCGTGCTCCTGGTGGCGGCGGAAAGTCTTTTCTATCGCTGCAATGTTGAAGACGCCTCCACGGCCGTGCTTTTCGGGGACGGGGCCGGAGCCGTTATTGTCGAATGCCGGAAGACCGATGGGACGCCGCGCCGGCTCCCAAAAGCCGGACTGCCCAAAGCTGAACTGGTGGACGTGCTGCTCGGCTCGGACGGCAGCCTGGGGGGCCATCTGCTGATGGACGGGGGGTTCGCATCCCTGCCTTACAAGCTTGGCGAGACTGTCGGTCCCGAATATTTCATCCGCATGAACGGCGGGCTGGTGTTCAAGAACGCCGTGCGCCGCCTTACGGAGTGCAGCGCGGAAATCCTGAAGCGCAACGGATACGGGGTGGAACAGGTCGACCTCTTTGTCCCGCATCAGGCCAACCTGCGCATCATTGAGGCCGTAGGCTCAAGACTGGGCATAGGGGAAGAGAAGGTATTCCTTAACGTTCACAAATACGGCAACACTTCGGCGGCCTCCGTACCCATCGCCCTGGGAGAGGCCCTGCGTGAAGGGCGCATCCGTGAAGGGACGCTGGTGCTTATCAGCACTTTTGGCGGAGGGCTGACCTGGGGTTCGGCCCTGTTGAAATTTTAGGCCGCGCGTCCGCATAAGCTTTACCCGCCCTGGTGCGCGGGCGAAAAGGCAAAAACGGAGCGCATGCGGGAAGGAAAATGAGCGAAAATAATCTTACAGCCCTTGTCACCGGCGCCTCGCGCGGGATAGGCAGATGCATCGCGCAAACCCTCGGAGCGACCGGCTATCAGGTCTATCTGACCTATGCAAGCCAGGCGGCGCAGGCCGAGGCCGTTGCGGAGGAAATCAAGTCCGCCGGCGGCAGGGCCAAAGCCTTCCGGCTGGAGCTCGGAGACGCCAAGGCCGTCACCGCCTTTTTCGCCTCGGAGATCAAAGACAGAACGGATTTGCACGTCCTGGTAAACAACGCCGGCATCACCGCGGATTCCCTGCTTATCAGCATGAAAGACGGAGACTTTGACAAAGTGTTGGATGTTGATTTAAAAGGCGCTTTCATATGCATGCGCGAGGCCGCAAGAATCATGATCCGACGCAGGGCGGGACGCATTGTGAACATAGCGTCCGTGGTGGGGCTGACCGGAAACCCCGGGCAGGCGAATTACAGCGCCGCCAAGGCCGGGCTCATCGGACTGACCAAAACTGCGGCCAAGGAACTGGCCGGGCGTAAAATTACGGTAAACGCCGTTGCTCCGGGGTTTATAGAAACCGATATGACCGGCGCTTTGCCGGAAAACGTCAGGACGCAGTATCTGCAAACCATCCCGCTCAAACGTTTCGGGACGCCTGAAGATGTCGCCGGGGCTGTTCTCTTTCTCGTCTCGGATCAGGCCGGGTATATCACGGGACAAGTATTGTCGGTCAACGGCGGCCTCTACTGTTGAACTTAAACCTTAACCAGCTTGCTACCGCAACAACCAGGAGGACACATGTCTGTCGAAGCCAAAGTGCAGAAAATCATCATGGATCAACTGGGCATTTCCGCTGACGAGATCCACCCGGAGGCATCCTTCGTGGAGGATCTGGGGGCGGATTCCCTCGACCTTACGGAATTGATCATGGCCATGGAAGAGGAATTCTCCCTGGAAATAGACGACGAGGAAGCCCAGAAACTCCTCAAGGTAAAGGATGCCGTTGCTTACGTTGAAAAGCACGTCAAGTAAGCCCCGGACACGATCCCTGTCTTGCGGCCCGTGGCGCCGTGTTAAGGATTGCGCCGCTCGCCTTGGCGCCCGCAAGATTTCAGGCGGGCTTAAACCTTTTTGAGGAACACCGGATATGACCAGAAAACGCGTGGTGATAACCGGGCTGTCGGCGATTTCTCCCATTGGAGGAAATATTGCCGAATCCTGGGATAACCTTCTGGCCGGCAAATCGGGCGTAGCGCCGATAACGCTTTTCGACGCTGGCGCTTTCGCCGCGCGTATAGCCGGCGAGGTAAAAAATTTCGATCCGGAGGCTTACGGTCTGCCCGTCAAACAGGCCAGACGCATGGACCGCTTTGCGCAATTCGCGGTGTCAGCCGCGCTTATGCTGCTCAAAGACGCCGGATTCGCCGTCAACGATGAAAACGCCGAAGATGTTTCCGTTATTCTCGGGATCGGGCTCGGCGGGCTGAAAACCATTGAAGTATTTTACTCCCGGTTGCTTGAGGCCGGACCTGGCAAAATCTCCCCCTTCATGATCCCCATGCTCATTTCAAACATGGGGCCGGGGCAGGTTTCAATTTTCACGGGCGCCAGGGGCGAAAACGTGGTCACGACCAGCGCCTGCGCGTCTGCCCTGCACGCAATCGGCTACGCCTATACGGAAATTCTTCTCGGAAGAACCGCTTACGCCATCACCGGCGGGGTGGAATCCGTGATAACCGCTATGGGCATATCCGGGTTCACGGCCTTGAAAGCCCTCTGTACGGCCAATGAGAACCCGGAAAAAGCCTCCCGGCCCTTTGACCTCAACCGCAGCGGCTTCGTGATGGGAGAAGGCGCGGCCATGCTCTTTATGGAGAGCCTGGAATCCGCGCAAAAACGCAACGCGAAAATCTATGCGGAAATAGTCGGCTTCGGCGCGACCGGCGACGCTTTTCACATGACCGCTCCGCGCAACGACGGAGAAGGCATGGCCGGGGCCATGCGCAAGGCCGTCGCGGACGCGGGGCTGACCCCGGACGTGGTCGGACATATAAATGCCCACGGTACCTCCACCCCGCTCAACGACATCGCCGAAACCAAGGCCATCAAGAGCGTCTTCGGGAAAAGGGCCTATGACATACCCATCTGTGCGAACAAAAGCCAGATCGGGCACCTGCTCGGGGCGGCGGGAGGCATGGAAAGCGCATTCACCATACTCGCGCTGCATACCGGCATCATTCCGGGGACGATAAACTATGAAACGCCAGACCCGGAATGCGATCTCAACTACATGACGACCGGGCCGAAAAAAATCCGGGCCGAATACGCGCTGTGCAATTCCTTCGGCTTCGGCGGCACCAACGCCTGCGTTCTGTACAGGCATTGGGCCGGGTAGTCCCGGCTTCAGACGGCGCCGTTCACCGGGCAAGGCAAGACCGCCCGGCAAAGCGGCCTTGCCCCGGTCCCGGCTGAATATCAACAAAGGTATCTATCATGGATGAACTTCTTCTCCGCGATCCGGAGGTAGCCGGGGCGATCTGCATGGAAACCCGGCGCCAGTTGACAAAGCTTGAACTCATAGCCTCGGAGAACTTCGTATCTCAAGCGGTACGCGAAGCCCAGGGCAGCGTTCTCACCCACAAGTACGCCGAAGGCTACCCGGGGAAACGCTATTACGGCGGCTGCGAATGCGTGGACATGGCTGAAAACCTCGCCATATCCAGAGCGCGCGAACTGTTCGGCGCGGACTATGTGAACGTACAACCCCACTCCGGCAGTCAGGCCAATATGGCCGCCTACCTTGCCACGGTTGATATGGGGGCTGTTATTCTGGGCATGAACCTTTCTCACGGCGGACACCTGACGCACGGCAGCCCGGTCAATTTTTCCGGACAGTTCTACAAATTTCACTCTTACGGCGTGAACAGGGAAACAGGTTGCATAGACTACGATGAACTCCTGACCCTTGCGCGCAGGCACAGACCGGCGCTGATCGTGGCCGGGGCGAGCGCCTATCCCCGCACCCTGGATTTCGCGCGCTTCCGCGCCATCGCCGACGAGACGGGGGCAAAACTCATGGCCGACATGGCCCACATCGCCGGACTCGTCGCCGTGGGACTGCATCCCACCCCGGTCGGGCAGGCGCATGTGATAACCACCACCACGCACAAAACCTTGCGCGGCCCGCGCGGCGGCATGATTCTGGCTGATGGCGACCTGGAAAAAAACCTGAACGGCAAAATCTTTCCCGGCACTCAAGGAGGTCCGCTCATGCACGTTATCGCCGCCAAGGCCGTGGCCTTGGGCGAGGCGCAAAAACCGGCCTTCCGGCGCTATCAGAAAAAAATCCTGGAAAACGCCTCCACCCTCGCGGCAGAACTCTCGGCAGCCGGCTTCAACCTCGTCTCCGGCGGCACAGACAACCATATGATGCTCATAGACTTGAGCAACAAGGGCATAACTGGAAAAGAGGCAGAAGCCGCCATGGACAAGGCGGGCATAACGGTAAACAAAAATACCGTGCCTTTTGAAACGCGTTCGCCTTTCGTGACCTCCGGCATCCGCATCGGAACCCCGGCCCTGACCACGCGCGGCATGGGCGCGCGCGACATGCGCAAAATATCCGGCTGGATCGTGGAAAGCATCGAATCCTGCAACAATGAAAGCCGTCTGACTTCCATCTGCCGCAAGGTGGAGAAGTTCGCGTCAGCCTTCCCGCTCTTCGCCTGGTAGCCCGCCGGGGCATGTCATGACGCGTCTGCCCTGGCCGCTCTATTTCATGAACATCACCCATCTGGTGGCGGAACGCTCCACCTGTCTGCGCCGCAAGGTCGGGGCGATTGCGGTCAAGGACAAGCGCATTCTGGCCACCGGATATAACGGGGCTCCTCGCAACATACGCGATTGCCTGGAAATAGGAAGTTGCCGGCGCATGCGCGAGGGCGCTCCTCCCGGAGAACGGCATGAGCTGTGTCGCGGCATTCACGCCGAACAGAACGTGATCATCCAGGCGGCGGTACACGGAGTTTCCCTGGAAAAAGCGGTGGTCTACTGCACCCACCAGCCCTGTTCCATCTGCTCCAAAATGCTTATAAACTGCGCTGTGGAAGCCGTTTATTTCGAAACCGCCTACCCGGACCCCATGGCAGTGGAATTGTTCGCGGAGGCGGGAATAACACTGGCCCGCCTTGACGGATTACCGGAGTGCGCGTGTCCCGGAGAGAGCACCCTTTCCATGGCCTGATGCTTGAAGCCGTGTCTTTGGCGGCAAAGCACAAATTTCAGACCGGGCCGAACCCCTGCGTGGGCGCCCTGCTGGTTCGCGACGGCATGATTGTGGCTTGCGGCGCGCACAAGGGCGCGGGTATGCCCCATGCGGAAATTGAAGCCTTGGAAGATGCGCGGCGCAAAGGGATTGATCCGGCGCAATGCGTATGCCTGGTCACACTTGAACCCTGCCGCCACCAGGGACGGACGCCGCCCTGCACCGAGGCGCTGCTCGCCGCAGGCATAAAAAAACTCGTCGTAGGCGCCCTTGATCCCAACCCCGAGGCCTCGGGCGGCGCCGAATTTCTGCGCGCGCGCGGCCTTAGCGTGGAATGCGGAGCGGCGGAGGATGAATGCCTGGACCTCATAAGCGATTTCATCACCTGGCAAACCACCGACCTGCCCTACACCATTCTCAAACTGGCCTCCACCCTGGACGGGCGCATCGCCACGCGCACCGGTCACTCCAAATGGATCAGCTCGGTTCAGTCACGAAGACATGTGCATGAACTGAGGAGGAAAGTCCAGGCGATCATCGTGGGCGGCAACACCTTTTACAGGGACGACCCCATACTGACTGCCCGCCTTTCAGACGGCGAAGGGACCGAAGAAGACCTTTCGCCCGAACAGCCCCTGGCAGTGATCGCGACCTCCCGCCTGCCCGACGCCGACCTGCCTATGCGGCTTCTACGCAAAGGACGCAAGCGCCTGATCTTCTGGACGACAGCGGCCCTGGCCGCCGGCCCCAAGGCTGAACAACTGCGCCGCAAGGGCGTGCGCGTGCTCGGACTGACCGGCGACGCTCCAGGCAACAAACATACGGCAAACTTGCGCTCCGAGCTTGATCTGCGCGCCGGGCTTGTCTGGCTGCGCGAAAATCTCGGCTGCCTCCATGTGCTTTGCGAAGGCGGCGGACGCCTCGGGCTTTATCTGCTCAACAAAGGGCTGGCCGGGGAATTTATCCTGCACCTTTCGCCCAAAATCCTGGGCGACAACGACGCTGTCCCGCTTTTCAACGGCCTCACCCCGCAAAGCATCGATCAGGCCCTTAACCTGCGCTTGACCGAAACCGCCCGACTGGGGCCGGATATCATGCTGGTCATGCGCCCCTCGCGCCACGAGGCGAAAACACCGGAGACGCCCTTATGTTCACCGGACTGATCAGCGGAATGGGCGAAACCCTGGCCCTTGACGCGGGAGTTGCGGATGCGCGCCTTTCCTTCCGCACCCTTTTCCGGGTGGACGACTGGAAGAAGGGGGAAAGCGTAGCGATCAACGGAGTCTGCCTTTCCGTAGAAAGCTTCGGGGCAGATTGCTTCAGCGCCTACGCCTCAAAGGAAACCCTGCGCCTGACCAACCTGAGCGCCCTGCGGAAGGGGGAGCGCGTAAACCTTGAACGCGCGCTGGCGCTTTGCGATCGCCTGGGCGGACACCTGGTGAGCGCCCACGCCGACGGCACAGCCCTGGTACGGTCCATAAGACAGGCCGGAGAATCCAAGGTCGTCAGCATAAATTTTCCGGAGGAATTTTCCTCTCAGGTGATTCCCAAGGGATCGGTGGCGCTTGACGGGATAAGTCTTACGGTCAACCATTGCGGCCCCGGCTTCCTTGAGGTAAACATAATTCCTGAAACCTTGGGAAGCACCACCGCCGGCTCCTGGAAAAAAGGCCGCCGGCTGAATTTTGAAACGGACCTGATCGGTAAATATGTTGCCGGGATGCTGGCGCCAGTGCTGAACAAAGAGCGAGAAAGGGGACTGGACCTGAATTTCCTGCGCGAAAACGGCTTTTAGAGGAGTTCACGAATGAAATGAGTGAACTGCTCTGCAAGGATTTGCGGGCAAATCCTTGCCGCGAAACAGGAGCAGGCGGGCTTTGCCCGCCGTAAGCGAACTGTTTCAAGCGTTAATTGCTCCAGAACAGTTCACGGATGAAACGAGTGAACTGCCAGGAAAAGCCTGGTTTTTCAAATAGTTATTGGTGGTGATTTCGTTTCCGCCACCTCAATTCGCTTTCTATCGAAGGTGAATTGGTATGAAAACCCACGGGCGGAACACGCCCCGCTTCGCGGATTGGAAACGAGGGGATCTTGATTCAAACGGGAGGAACCATGCCCATCTGCAAAACCGAGCAGGCCATAGAAGAAATCCGCAATGGACGCATGATCATTCTGGTGGATGACGAGGACCGGGAAAACGAAGGCGATATCACCATCGCCGCCCAGTTTTGCACCCCTGAGGTCATAAACTTTATGGCCACGCACGCCCGCGGACTGATCTGCCTGCCTCTGTCCCCGGAATTGTGCGACCACCTGCAGCTTCCCCTTATGACCAAACGCAATGAATCCGGTTTCGGCACCAATTTCACGGAATCCATTGAGGCCCGCCACGGGGTGAGCACCGGCATTTCCGCATTTGACCGGGCCACTACCATCCTGACCGCCGTGGCCGACAACGCCAGACCGGAAGATCTGGTCAGGCCGGGGCATGTTTTCCCCCTGCGCGCGAAAAAAGGAGGAGTCCTGGTGCGGGCCGGGCAGACAGAGGGCGGAGTGGATCTGGCGCAACTTGCGGGAGTAAAACCCGCAGCCGTCATCTGCGAGGTGCTGAACGAGGACGGAACTATGGCCCGGATGCCGGATTTAATTGTTTTCGCAAAAAAACATAACCTGAAGATTGCGACCATCAAGGACATCATCCGCTATCGCATGCAAAGCGGGCTGCTTTCGGTAAAACGTCTGGCTCAGGCCAGGCTGCCCACGCGTTACGGAGAATTCACGATTATCGCCTATGAAAACGAACTGCACGACGACACTCACGTGGCCATAGTCAAAGGCGAGCCGAGTCCGGATACGCCTACTCTGGTGCGGGTACACAGCGAATGCCTGACCGGCGACGTCTTCGGCTCTTTGCGTTGCGACTGCGGCGGGCAGATCTCCGCGGCGCTCGCGCGCGTGGAGCAAGAAGGCGCCGGGGTTGTGCTCTACATGCGCCAGGAGGGGCGCGGCATCGGCCTTGCCAACAAGATCAGGGCCTATGCCTTGCAGGACAGCGGCATGGACACAGTTGAGGCCAACAAGAAGCTCGGATTCCAGGCCGACTTGCGCGATTACGGTATAGGCGCGCAAATTCTTGTGGATCTGGGCATACGCAAGATGCGGCTTATGACCAACAACCCCAAAAAAATTGTCGGCCTGGAAGGCTACGGTCTGGAAGTGACCGAACGCATCCCCCTGGAACTTGAGGTCGGCGAATTCAACGCGGCCTATCTGCAAACCAAGAAAGACAAAATGGGGCACCTGCTGTTTCTCGACAAATGCCCGAACTGCAACCAGGGACACTCTTCCTGAGGCATAGCAAACCTTATGCCGGAGACCTTATGAAAACCTCGCTCATCACCATTGACGGCCGGCTCTCCGCCTCTGGACTGAAAATCGCGCTCGCTGCCAGCCGCTTCAACTCCATAATTGTGGAGCGCCTTGTGGACGGGGCCGTGGACTACCTCGTCCGCCACGGACTTGAAGAAGAAAACCTCACTCTCGTGCGCCTTCCCGGCGCCTTTGAGCTGCCTCTGGTCTGCCAGAAGCTCGCCCGCAGCGGAAAATTCGACGGCATTGCGGCTTTGGGGGCAGTGATCCGCGGAGCGACGCCGCATTTTGACTTTGTGGCCGCAGAGGCAATCAAAGGACTGGCCCAAGTGGCCCTTGACACCGGCGTCCCCATCGGCTTCGGCCTGCTCACCACGGACAATGTCGAACAGGCCGTGGAACGCGCCGGCTCAAAGGCGGGCAATAAAGGCGCAGATGCCGCGGCCGCCATGCTCGAAACCATCCGGGTGCTTGAGCAACTGTAGGATGACGGCGGGCAAAAAACAACACCGCCGGGCGGAACGGACTTTCGCCTTCAAGGTGCTTTACAGTTTGAGCTTTTCTCCGGCAACGTGCGTAGACTCCCTGCGCCAGGCGTTCCTCAATTTCCCAGAGCGCCCTGACGGTCTGCCTGCCGAGAACAATTATGCCTGGAGTCTTGTCCTTGGCGTATGGGAAAAACGGGAGCAACTGGACGCGGATCTGGCATCCCATCTGCGCAATTGGCGGATGGAACGCGTGGGCAGGGTGGAAAGCGCCATACTGCGCATCGCCCTTTTTGAATTGAGGCGCAACGCGCCGGACGTCCCGCCCAAGGTCGTCATCAACGAAGCTGTGGAACTGTCCAAGCTGTACGGCGACGACAAGTCGGGAATATTTGTGAACGGGGTGCTGGACAATGCGGCGAAACTCGCCCGCAGCGAAGAAAACCCGCAAGAACCTGTCCGTCAAATCCATGCGACTGCAAAACCCGCATACAAGCCATGAAATACGATCCTCACGCGCTTGAAGACAAATGGCAGAAATTCTGGGAGCAAAACCGTTCTTTCCAGTGCCGGGAAAAAAGCTCCAAACCCAAGTACTACTGCCTGGAGATGTTCCCCTATCCTTCGGGGAATATCCACATGGGCCACGTGCGCAATTACGCGATAGCCGACGTAGTGGCGCATTTCAAAAGAATGCAGGGTTTCAATGTTCTGCATCCCATAGGCTGGGACGCCTTCGGCCTGCCCGCCGAAAACGCGGCCATCAAGCGCGGCACACACCCCGCAAAATGGACGTACGCCAACATAGACCACATGCGCTCCCAGTTGCAACGCCTGGGTTTTTCCTATGACTGGAGCCGGGAAATAGCGACCTGCGACCCTGAATATTACCGCTGGGAGCAGCTTTTCTTTCTGAAATTCCATGAACTGGGACTGCTGTTCCGCAAACAGGCCCCGCAGAACTGGTGCCCGCGCTGCAACACTGTGCTCGCAAACGAACAGGTCGTGGAAGGCCTCTGCTGGCGTTGCGAGTCCGTTGTTGAACAAAAGGAGCTGACGCAGTGGTTTTTGCGCATCACGGACTACGCGCAGGAGTTGCTGGACGACCTGGAGAAACTGGAGGGAGTCTGGCCGGAACGGGTCATCGCCATGCAGCGCAACTGGATGGGCAAATCCATCGGAGCCGAAATCCGCTTCGGCATCGAACAAAGCGACAAGTTCCTGCCGGTTTTCACAACCAGACAGGACACTGTCTTCGGCGCGACCTTCATGAGCATAGCCCCGGCCCACCCTCTGCTTGACGAAATAACCGCCGGAACCGGCCGGGAAGCGGAAGTCGCGGAATTCACCGCAAGGATCCGTAAACGCGACCCCAGGGATCCGGACGGTGAAGCGCAGGAAAAAGAGGGCGTGTTTACAGGCCGGCACTGCGTCAATCCTTTCAGCGGAGAGCGCATGCCCATCTGGGTGGCGAATTTCGTGCTTTCCGGCTACGGGACTGGAGCCGTCATGGGGGTCCCCGCCCATGACCAGAGGGATTTTGAATTCGCGAAAAAATATTCCCTGCCCATCCGGGTGGTCGTCCAGCCCGCCCATCTCGCGCCCCTGGACCCATCGCTCATGACGCAGGCCGAGACG
Organism: Desulfovibrio sp.; assembly: GCA_031269345.1. Classification (GTDB taxonomy): domain Bacteria; phylum Desulfobacterota; class Desulfovibrionia; order Desulfovibrionales; family Desulfovibrionaceae; genus Frigididesulfovibrio. The sequence goes on from JAISZH010000183.1 coordinate 13,205, forward strand.
GACGCCGGCATCATGGTCAATTCCGGGAAATTCAGCGGTCTGCACAGCGATGAAGGGAAACTGCGCATAGCGGATTTTCTGGAAGAGAAAGGCATGGGAAAACGGAGCGTAAACTGGCGGCTACGCGACTGGAACGTCTCGCGCCAGCGTTACTGGGGCACGCCCATCCCCATTGTCTACTGCGAAAAATGCGGGGTGGTGCCGGAAAAGGAAGAAAACCTGCCCATCCGCCTGCCGCAGGATCTGGCCGTTTACCCGGACGGGCGCTCGCCCCTGCCGGACTCCCCGGCCTTCTACGAATGCTCCTGCCCGAAGTGTGGGGGCAAAGCAAGGCGCGAAACCGACACCTTCGACACCTTTGTGGAATCCTCCTGGTATTTCGCCCGCTACACGGACCCGGTCAACACAAAGGCGCCATTCGACAAGGGGAAGATTTCCTACTGGATGCCGGTAGACCAATACATAGGGGGCGTCGAACACGCCATTCTCCACCTCCTGTACGCGCGTTTCTTCATCAAGGCGCTACGTGACGCCGGCTTTATGCCGAAACTGCAGGGCATGGATGAACCCTTCGCCAATTTGCTCACCCAGGGAATGGTGCTCAAGGACGGCAGCAAAATGTCCAAGTCCAAGGGCAATACCGTGGACCCGTCGGAAATGATCGGCAAATACGGAGCAGACACCGTCCGGCTCTTCTGCCTTTTCGCCGCTCCTCCGGAACGGGACTTTGACTGGACTGATTCCGGTATCGAAGGGGCCTATCGCTTCATTAACCGAGTCTGGCGGCTGGCAATCGGACTCGCCGGCAAGGTTCCGGCGGTTGACGCCTGCACGGCCTCGCCGGCCGACGCCGCACTGCCGAAAGCGCGCTCTCTGCGGCAAAAGGAGCACGCCACGGTGAAGAAAGCCGGAGAGGATATCTCCGGGCGTTTCCAGTTCAACACCGCGATCTCCGCCGTCATGGAACTGGTGAACCTCATGTATCTGGTCAAAGACGAACTGCTTGCGGACGAGGGAGGCAAACGTGTCCTCGGCTCGTCCCTGTTCACCGCCCTCACCCTGCTTTTCCCCTTTACCCCGCACATCTGCGAGGAACTGCGCGAACTGCTCGGCTCGCCCCTGCCTCTTTTGGGAAGGTCCTGGCCAAACTACAGCGAAAGTGCGCTGAGTGCGGAAAAAATAACCATAGTGCTCCAGGTGAACGGGAAACTCCGGGGCAAAATCGAGGTGGCTGCGGATGAAGATGAGGAGATCGTGAAACGCGCGGCCCTGGACGATCCTCATGTGCGGAAACATATTCAGGGGCTCGACGTAAGAAAGGTGGTATATGTCCGGGACAAGCTCGTCAATGTGGTCGCGGGATAAGGCAAAGAAGCCGCGCGGATCAGGACGGCGCGCGCGGCTGCTGCCCATTTTCGGCCTCTGTCTGGCCTTAACGCTGTTCTGTGCCGGCTGCGGCTACACATTGGCCTCGGATTCGCCTTCGGTGCTGGGCGTGGGCACAAAAACCCTGAAAATCAAGGGCGTGGACTATCCGACCCTGCAACCCTGGCTGCCCAACTCAATCCGCTCCATCCTGCGCGACGAAGTGGGGGCGCGTTATCTGGCGCAATGGGTGGACAGCGGCCCGGCAGATTTTGAAATCCAGATCAACGTAACTTCTTTTACGAACCGCACCTGGATCAGCTCGGAGGTGGACACGACGCAGCTTTTCGCGGCGACCATGACCTTGGAGGCCTTGCTCTATAGCGGGACCGACAACAAAGAAATCTGGCGCTCCGGCGCGATCAGCTATTCGGAATACGAGGCGCAGATAGACGAGAAAACCGCTTCCGCGTCCATAATCCGGCAAATCATTCGGCGCCTGTGCGACAAAATGCGCAACACCTTTTAGAGCAATTTCAAAGTGAAATTGCTCTAAATGTTACGGACTGCTAGAAATGTCCCGCCCGGCCTTTACCATCTGCATCTGCCCGGACAGCCGCCTTTTGCGGCAAAAACTGGACACCCTGCTTGCCCTGCACTCGCCGGGGCAAGACGGCGGCTGGCGGCGGACGGTCTTTTGGGGGGATGAGGGTCTGGGCGCCTCCTTCTGGCAAGATCTCACCCTGCGAACTCTTTTCGCCCTGCCCAAAGCCCTGGTGCTACGCAAAGCGGAGTCCCTGCCCGCAGAGGTGTTTGAAAAACAACTCTCCCCCGCCCTCCTGGCCTGTCTCGGGCAAAAGGGCCAGGCAACCAATACCCTGACCTGGCCGATAATCTGCCTGGAAAACGAATTTGACAGGGAAAGGCCCAAAGTGCCGGCGCACATCCAGCGTCTGCCATTTTACCGGAAGGCGGAAGAACTGGGACTTATGGACGTCTCGCCGCCGCTTTCGGGAAAAAGAATTTCCGACTACATCAAAAGCGAGGCTGCAAGGCTGGGCATAAAGCTTGAAAACCGGGAAATTTTCGTTCTTGGGGAATCCCTGCCGCCCGACGCTTCCCTGATCAGCATGGAAATGGAAAAACTGGCCCTGTCCCGCGACGCCGGGGGAAAACCGGCAAAGGAAGCCCTGGCCCAGGCCGGCGACGGGCAATCTCCGAATAACTTTGAAATGCTGCGCCTTTTGCAGCGCCAAGGGAAAAGCCTGGAGGTCTGGAAACGCATCCTCAAGGACCGGGTGACCGGGAAAAACCAGGTTTTCGCCTTCCTCGCCCTCCTCTTGCGTGAAGCGCGCATTCTCCGGCAATGTCTCAAAGGGCCGGAACCGACCCTGCGGGACGCCGACCTGCGGCAGAAAAAACATGTCGCCCAGAAACTGGGAGAGGCAAGGATCGCCTCCCTGTGGGATATCGCCCTGCGGGCGGACAAGGGCATAAAGTCCGGAGAACGCGATGTCGATCAGGCCATGGACCTGCTTGCGGCCGATTTGTTCAACCTCTTCAAGTAGTGTCGCGTCAAGCGGCAATAGAGCACTTAACGCTTGAAACGGTTCGCTTACGGCGGGCAAAGCCCGCCAGCTCCTGTTTCGCTGCAAGGATTTGCCCGCAAATCCTTGCAGAGCGTTTGTCAAGTGTGAAATTCTCCAGTCGCAAGCCCGCAAGAGGGTGCGCGCCGCCGCAGGCGGCGTGCGCGCGGTAAAAAACCGCGTTTATTGCCGTGCGATCTTATCGCTTAAAACTAAGCTAATGCGTAGTTTTAAGCGATACATGGCAGTAGCTCGAACCCGGATAAAAAAAGCCTGAAACAGCCTCAAATTTGACAAAGCCTGAAACAGCCTTATTATACAATTACAGGGCGAAACAAGGTTTCGCCGCCATATTCAAGTTTTATCCCGAATCTCTACCCGCAAATACTTAAACAACGAGGCCCTTATGACATATATACAGGATTCCGCGCACCCCTGCCGCCTTGCCCCGGAGCCGGCGTCAGACCCGGAAACGCCGCAGGGAGGAAGCGGACATCAGGAATCGGAAACAGACAGCCGCCCGGAACTGCCGGGACACGTCCCGGTATTGCCGGTTCGTGACGTCGTCATCTTCAATTACACCATACTGCCCCTGTTTGTGGGCAGGGATTCCTCAGTCAAGGCGGTGGAGGCCGCGCTTCAGGGCAACCGTTATCTCTTCATCCTGACCCAGAAGGACGAGCAGACTGAAAAACCCGGCCCGGACGATCTGCACAAGATCGGCACAGTGGTCATGATCATGCGCGTCCTGAAACTCCCGGACGGACGCCTGAAGCTGCTTGTGCAGGGGGTAAGCAGGGCTCGCACCCTCGCCCTTTTCGAGGACAAACCCTATATGGAGGCTGAAATCCTGGCCCTGCCGGAACAGGAAAACATTGCTCCGAGCGTGGCCACGGAAGCCATGATGCGCGCCGCCCGCGAACAGAGCGAACGCATCCTGGCCCTGCGCGGCATGGCTTCCCCGGATATAATCAATGTGCTCAATTCCATAGAGCACCCCGGACGCCTTTCGGATCTCATCGCCTCCAACCTGCGTCTCAAAACCCTCGAGGCTCAGGAACTGCTTGAGTGCCTTGACCCGGTAGCGCGCCTGAAACTCGTCAACGATCACCTCGCCAAAGAGGCGGAGGTGGCCTCCATGCAGGCGCACATCCAGGAAACCGCCAGGGAGGGCATGGACAAGGCGCAACGGGAATATTACCTGCGTGAACAGATCAAGGCCATAAAGAAGGAACTCGGCGAAAAGACCGTAAATGAGGACAACGAGCTGGATGAACTCGCCAAAGCCCTGGAAGACGCCAAACTGCCCCCGGATGTGCGCAAGGAGGCGGACAAGCAGTTGAAACGCCTGTCCGCAATGCACCAGGAATCTTCCGAGGCCGGAGTCGTGCGCAATTATCTGGAATGGATAGCCGAACTCCCCTGGTCAAAAACTTCGCGGGACCGCCTGAACATCATCACCGCCAAAAAAATTCTGGACGAAGACCATTACGGACTGGAAAAAGTCAAGGATCGCATCCTGGAATTTCTTTCCATACGCAAACTCAACCCCAGGTCAAAAAGTCCGATTCTCTGTTTTGTCGGCCCTCCCGGGGTGGGGAAAACCTCGCTCGGCCGTTCCATAGCAAGGGCCATGGGGCGGCGCTTTCAGCGCATGTCCCTGGGCGGCATGAAAGACGAAGCGGAGATACGCGGGCACAGGCGCACCTATGTGGGCGCCCTGCCAGGGCGCATTATCCAGTGCATCAAGCAGGCCGGAACGCGCAACCCCGTACTCATGCTGGACGAGGTGGACAAGATAGGCTCGGACTTCAGGGGGGACCCGTCCTCGGCCCTGCTGGAGGTGCTGGACCCGGAGCAGAACTGCAACTTCAGCGATCATTTCCTGAACCTGCCCTTCGACCTGTCCAAGGTCACCTTCATCTGCACCGCCAACTATCTGGAAAACATCCCCGCGCCGTTGCGGGACCGCATGGAGATCATCCGGCTCCCCGGCTATACGATGCAGGAAAAGATCGGCATCGCCAACCGTTATCTGACGGGCAGACAGAAAAAGGAAAACGGCCTGAAGGACAAGGACCTGAAGCTTGATGACGCGGTACTGAAAGAAATCATCCGAAGCTACACCAGAGAAGCCGGGGTACGGAGTCTTGAGCGCGAGATAGGAAGCATCTGCCGAAAGCTTGCCAGAAAAAAGGCGGAGGGCGACAAGGGTCCCTTCACGGTGGATGAATGTTCCCTGAAAGACCTGCTCGGCGTTCCCCGTTTTCTGGACGACGACGTCGACAGCAAGCCCTTGCCGGGACTGGCTGTCGGCCTTGCCTGGACCCCGCACGGCGGCGAGGTGCTGAATGTCGAGGTTTCCACCATGCCCGGCAAAGGCGGCTTAACCCTCACCGGACAGCTCGGCGACGTGATGAAGGAAAGCGCCCAGGCGGCGGTGACTTATGCCCGCAGCCACGCTGCGGCTTTGAGCATAGACCCGAAATTCAACGCCAAAACGGATCTGCATGTGCATGTGCCGGCAGGCGCCACCCCCAAGGATGGTCCCTCGGCGGGGGTCACTCTGGCCGTGGCCCTCATTTCCGCCCTGAGCGGAAAGGCAGTGCGCAAAGGTTTGTGCATGACCGGGGAGATCACCTTGCGCGGTCGGGTTCTGCCGGTCGGCGGCATAAAGGAAAAAATCCTGGCCGCGGTCGCTCACGGGCTTTCCGATGTGCTGATCCCGCAACAGAACAAAAAGGACCTTGAGGAGATCCCCGCCGATCTGCTCGGACAAATCAGAACTCACACGGTGGATAACCTGGAAGACGCCCTGGCCTTTGCCTTTCCGGGACAAAAAGGCCCGGCCGCGCGCAAGGGCAGTAACAGGGCGGCGGAGCCTTACAGAGTGAGCGCGTCGTTGTAACGCGAGCCGGTTTCATGGCAGCAGCGCTTCCAGCGCATCCATGCTGGCCTGCAACGAAAAGCGCCGGGCGAAAGCCCTGCCCGCCAAACCCATGCTGCGCATTTGCCCGGGATCCCCGGACAAGGCGAGTACGGCTTCAGCCATCAGGGTCAGCCCGTCTTTTTGCTCCATCTTTACCCCTTCGCCCGCAAGAAAGGAGGCGCGTTCTTCCGCGCGCCCCCGCCCTTTGCCGGGGAAACGAAAAAGTTCCTCATCGGGCGGCGGGAACAATTTGCCGTTTCCTCCGGGGCCGTCTAGCACCAGTTCGGGAAGATTGCTCACGGCAAAGGCGAACACGGGCTTTTGAGCCAACATGGCCTCCAGCAGCACGTTGCCGAAACCCTCCCAGAGCGAGGTCAGCGCGAAAAGGTCAATACTGCGCCAAAAAGGAGCTAGGTCCGGCAGAAAACCGCAAAAGAGCGCCTTGTCGCCAAGGTCCAGACTGGCCGCCAGCTTTTTGAGTTCCGCTTCCCGCTCACCGGTACCGGCGACAAGAATGCGACAGTCCAGACCGGAATCAAGCAGCCGTCTGCCAAGGTAGAGGAGCCGGTGTTGCCCTTTTTGCTTGTTCAGCCTGCCCGCATTGCCGATGACAAAGGGTCTTCCGCCGGATTGCGCCGGAGGGAAAAAAAGCTCGCCCCTGGCGGCCGCTCCGGCCAGACCCGCGTCAAAAGCGTCAACGTCGATGCCGTTGTACAAGACGCTTATACGCTCCGGGTCTATTATAGACGGGTTGTTGACAAGCGCCTGGGCCTTTGTGGCTTCAGAATTGGCGATAAATCTGGTGATCACCTTGCCGAACAGATAGCGGTTCAGCCAGGTGTCTCGCACAGGCAAGGCGCTGCCGCGCCGGTAGACGACATGCCGGACACCGGCATTTTTAGCCGCTGGAGCCGCGGCTTTCAGGTCGGCAGGCAAGTTGGCGACAAGCGCGTGTACCGCGTTGCGCCGGAAGAAGCGGCGCAGGCGCAGACAGGTGATCGGGTTAAGGAATGACAATCTGCCCAGGGCGAAGGGAACGCGTTCCACGCCGTCCAACTGCGCCGCGCGTTCATACAGGACCCCTTTTGGGTGGCAGAGCAGGAACACGCGCCAGCCTCTGGCCGCAAACGAACGAGCTGCGGCGTAGTGCCATTGTTCGCCTCCTCCCCAAGGAATGGCGCTATTGCAAAAGCAGACGCTTTTCATCCAAAATTCATTACCTCTGTATCGGTCTTTGTTCTTTTGTTGGGGTATAGCTTACACTCCTGTCTGAATTTTGGGGAGTACCCCTCCCGCGTTTACGCGCAACAAAGACACGAGCGCCCAGGACAGACCGAACGCAACGGCAAAGAAAAACCAAAACAGGTAGCGCCGCTGGATATCCGGTACGGCTGCCGCATACGGCAATACGTAGAGCAGACCGGAAAGGGCAACGAGATATGGAGCCGGTTCGTTGCCTTTTTTCCTGATCAGCAGGGCAAAGCCAGTTGCGACAAGTAGCAGCCCGGCCGCGAAATACAACGCTCCGGTGAACCCCATGAAAGAATACTCGCGCAGCAGATCGACGAAGATTTTTTTATGGATGCCTAGATATGCCCCGAACTGTCTTATGATTTTGTCCATCCAGGCTGATCGCAATTCGTCAAAGGCCCGCGGGTCTTCGGAAAAATCGTGGTGCAACACCGGAGCGCCCTGTCCGGCGTAATATTCATTTATAAAGGCGAATGACATCTGTATATACACCGGCTTCTTGTTGTAAAAGCGAAAGAAAACATCCTCGGTCAGCGGGTCCCAGCTTCGCCCTGCCGGTAGCGGCGGCAAATCAAAAGTTCCGGTTTTGTAATTGAGCTTCCAGAAATCCGTGAAAATAATCTCCTGCAAAGGGTATTGTTTTTCAGCTTTCAGCACGCCGTAATTTACCTGGTTGATGCCGAAGAGCAAGGCGGCCCAGATTGCCAGCACGCCGGACGCCAGCAGGCGCGGGCTCAAACCGGGCCTGATCCTCAGCAGCAGCAACGCCAGCATGGGAATGAGCGCGAAAAGGGCATTGTGCCGCACCGCCGTCCCATAGAACAACAAAAGCAGGCAGACAGGGCAGACCAGAGCCTTGCCGGGAACCGATTTCGGAAAGTTCAGCATCAGGCCGAGGGCCAGAACATACCCGGCCATCATGGCTGTGTCCTTGAAGATAAACCGGGTTATGGGCACCATTTCAAACAGGCCGAAAAACAGCAGGACGCCGGAAAAAAGCGCCAGCTTCCAGCGCGGCAGCCCGACGAAGGAACGCAGGAAAGGCTTTGCGGCCCTCAACATCAAGGCAAGACCGCCCCAAAGCATGGCGGCATGCACGATGTAGAGCACGCCGGAACCTGTAACCCGCATGCCGGTTAACCCGTTCCAAACAGAATTGACCAGACGCCAAAAAGCGGCAAATACCGGCGGGTGCCAGTCGCGATAAATACCGGAAAGCACTTGCGCGTGCTGGTCGACAGTGTCGCTGTCCCATTCCCCCGGAAAGCGGATCGCCAAAGCCGCCAAACAAATCAACAGGGCGTAAAACGGCCAGCGCCCGGCCTGCTTCGCGTCCGCCACCCCTTCTTTCAGGCTTATCCAGATTTTCGTCATTACAGCCCCTCCGCCGTGGCGCGCGATACAACACGACGCGCCCCGGCTCATTGACTTTCACGCAACGCGCGAGCCCGCGCAATGCCGGTTATTTCAATAACAGGCCGTTGCGGGGACAAACGCGCGATTCACACCAGTTTGTCGAAAATCAGCGTGTAGAGACTTCTTATGCTCAAGGACAATTTGAGACGCAGGCGGGCGAAATCTCTGGCCGACCTGGACAAAAGTCCGGCCATATGCTCGGCCACAGGCAGAAAATCAGCGTCTTTTCTGAGTTTGAGCAATTCAGCGTAGGCGTCGACGCGGGCGACCAGCTTTTCCGCTTCCCGACCACTGCCGACAAATCTTGCGTCTTCCCGCAGGGCAGCAAAAAACTCCGCGGCCTGATCCGGAAAAGATTTTTGCAGGGCCAGTTCCCACAGGGCTATAGCCAGGGCGTTGAATTCCCTGATGCATTTACGGCGCCGGAAAAAACTCAGACGCCCCACCCCGATGAAAGAAAGCTCCTCCTCAAAGTTCAGACTCAAATACAGGGCGAGGAATTGTCTGATGACCTCTTCCGCGCTATAATTGACAACGCTGATGCGCGTTTCTGCACGCGCTTCGGTTTCGGAAACGGCTGTCGCCGTATCGAACTGGGACATCGCCTTTCCTGAAAGAATTTCGAGACTCGGCACATCGGGCTTGCGGCCGATGGTTACTGATTTCTGCAGAAATCAGTAATGAGATGTCACGCCTGTACTGTCATAGCAGGCGTGAAGATCGCAAAGCAAAAAACACAGTTTTTGCTTTGCTCACGCCGCCTGCGGCGGCGCGCACCCCCCTGCGGGGTTGCGACTATTGTCGCGTGACGCGACAGTAAACGCAAATTGGCATCAATAGCTAAACTGCTCTAACAGAAAGCCCCAAGCGCGGGCAAGAAAAAAATATTCGGGAACCTCCCCAAAATGCGCGAAAACACCGAAGAAATCCTGCCTCTGTCCGCGGTTGCGGCCAGATCCTTGTTTCCGCGCGGACTAACGCAGGCGAAAGACGCCTTTCGTTTTTCCAGCGAATCTCTGCTGCTGGCCTCTTTCGCATCTTTGAAAAACGGCGGACGCCTCCTTGATTTGGGAACAGGCTGCGGAGTGACGGCCCTGGCCGCGCTCTGTCTTGAGCCTTCTCTGCGGGCGGTCGGAGTCGAAATTCAGGCCGAATCCGCGCAAGCCGCAAAACGCAACGCCGCAGCCCTGGGTTTTGCCGACGCTTTCCGCATCATCAACGCCGACCTGGACGATGCGAGACTCTTCGAGAGGCTTGACGCCCATTCTTTTGATCTGGTGCTTACCAATCCTCCCTACCGCCAGCCGGAAAAAGGAAGGCTGCCGAAAAGCCGCTCCCGCCGCATCGCGCTCTTTGAAGAAAGCGGCGGCCTTGATATTTTTTGCCGAACGGCATACAAATCCCTGACCGATTCAGGACGCTTCCTGATACTCTACCCGGCCGCGCGATCAGACGAACTCGCTGACGCGCTGGAAAAGGCCGGACTTGTTCCTTTGCGCAAACTCTTCCTGCGCGCCCGGCCGGAGAAAGCGGCTAAACTGGTTCTGACAGAAGCGGAGATTGCCGGGAAAACCCGGAAAAACAGGCCGCGCGAAGACACTCTGGTCTTGCACGCCGCCAAGGGCGGGTTCAGTTCCGAGGCCTTGGCTTTTTGTCCCTTTCTCGCCTGCAATACAGGGCGGAAGAGGTAATTTCGTAACACTCCCACCACCAAATCCGCCGTCCGCTCTTTTTGACAACAGGAAGCAACATGGGTTTTATGCCGAATACCGATGAGAAAAACGCTGTCGCGCCCCGGGAAGTTATACATATTGAGGGGGCGCGCCAACACAATCTAAAAAATCTGACCTTGGACATCCCGCGCAACGAACTGGTCGTCATCTGCGGCCCCTCCGGGTCCGGAAAGTCTACCCTGGCCTTTGACCTGGTCTATGCAGAAGGCCAACGGCGCTACGTGGAATCCCTCTCGGCCTACGCGAGGCAATTCCTGCCCCAGATGGACAAGCCGGACGTGGACAAAATAGAAGGGCTTACCCCTGCGATCTCCCTCGAACAGCAGACGGCAACCCGCAATCCCCGCTCCACTGTGGGCACGGTGACGGAGGTATACGATTTCCTGCGCGTCTTCTTCGCCCGTCTGGGCACAATGCACTGCCCGCGTTGCGGCGAAGCCATAGAGGCCAGGAGCACGGACGAGATCATCAATGACATCCTGACCTTGGGAGACGGGTCGCGCTGCATGATCCTGGCGCCTCTTGCCGTCATGCAGAAAGGCACGCATCAGGACCGCTTCAAAAAGCTCAAAGCCGAAGGCTTCGCCAGAGTGCGCGTCAACGGAGAAATCTGTTCTCTGGACGATGCTCCGGCCCTGGATAAAAACAAAAAGCACAATATAGAACTGGTCGTGGATCGTTTGACGATACGCGAAGGCATAAGGGGAAGACTGGCCGATTCCGTGGAACTGGCTCTGAAATACGGGGGCGGGGATCTGATCGCCCTGGTTCCCGGAGAAAACAAAACTCCGGACCGCACCTTTATTCACTCCACCTCCGCGACCTGCGCGGAATGCAAACTCGGCCTGCCAAAGATGACGCCGCAGCTATTCTCCTTCAACGGGCCGCAGGGCGCCTGCCAGCGTTGTCTGGGGCTTGGTACGGTGGAATACTTCGACCCGGCCCTGATCGCCCCCAACCGCGGATTGTCCTTAAGTTCCGGAGCGCTGCTGCCGTGGAAAAATCCCCGGGTCTACCAGCGTTACAAAGCCGAACTGGAAGCCTTCGCGCAGCGCTTCAACCTCGGCCTGTCCTCACCTCTCTCCGATTACGGGGAGGAAGCCCTGCGCGCCCTTTTCCACGGAGAATCCGCTCCGGGAGTGGCGGCCCAGGCAACAGAAGGGAGTCTGCGCCGCAACTGGCTGGGCGGTACTGTGCAGGCGCGCGGCGGAAAAAGCGGCGGGGACGGGACACTCTGGCCGGGAGTGATAACCCTGCTTGAAAAAGGACTGCAGTATGGAGACGCATGGAGAGACGAGCTTTCCCGCTACCGCCACAACACGGCCTGCCCGGAATGCGCCGGGGCGCGCCTTAATGAAACTGCCCGCGCCGTGCGCGTCGACGGCCTGTCCATAGTAGAGTTCTGCGCCCTGCCCGTGGCGCGTGCCCTGAAATGGCTGTCCGCGCGTTCCTTCAGCGGACGCAAAACGCGCGTGGCCAACCCCCTGCTCAAGGAACTGAACCACCGCCTGCACTTTATGGTCCAGGTCGGACTGGATTACATCTCCCTGAGCCGCGCCATGTCCACACTCTCCGGAGGAGAGGCCCAGCGCATCCGCCTGGCCTCCCAGCTCGGCTCCGGGCTTGTCGGCGTTACATATGTCCTGGACGAACCCTCCATAGGCCTGCATCCGCGCGACAACGTCCGTTTGCTGGACAGCCTGCGCGACCTTCAGCAGCGCGGCAACACGGTGCTGGTCGTGGAGCACGACGAACCCACCATCCGCTCCGCGGATACGGTCATGGAACTCGGTCCGGGCTCGGGGGAAAAAGGCGGCGAAATCGTCTTTTGCGGCACAGTGCCGCAACTGCTGCAAAACAAAAATTCCCTCACGGCCGGATACCTGCGCAAAGACCTTCGCATCCCCAGGCCGGAAAAACGCCGTTCCCCAAAGAGGGAAATCGTATTAAAAAAGGTCAGCACCAACAACCTGCGCAACATAGACTGCCGCATACCCCTGGGGGTGCTTACCTGCGTCAGCGGAGTCTCCGGCTCCGGAAAAAGCTCTCTGGTAGTGGACACTCTCTACAAGCATATCGCCCTGCACAAGGGACTGAAGGTGGAAAACCCCGGCAGCATCGGCGGCATAAGCGGCATTGAGGCCGTAGAACGCATAACCGCTATAGACCAGACCCCCATAGGACGCACGCCACGTTCCAATCCCGCCACCTACACCAAGGTCTTCGACGAGATACGCGCTATCTTCGCGAGCAGCCAGGACGCGAAAAAACGCGGCTACAATCCGGGCCGCTTTTCCTTTAACGTAAAGGGCGGCCGTTGCGAGGCCTGCGGAGGCGACGGGCAGATTCGCGTCGAGATGCACTTTCTCCCCGATATTTTCGTGCAGTGCGACGTCTGCGGGGGAAAACGCTACAACCACGAAACCCTTGAGGTACGCTACAAGGGCCTGAACATCGCCGAGGTTCTGGAACTTACGGTGCAGCAGGCGCGCGACTTTTTTGAAAACTACCAGGGCCTGAACCGGAAACTGTCCATGCTTGCGGAAGTGGGTCTTGAATATCTGCGCCTCGGCCAACCGGCGCCCACGCTTTCCGGAGGCGAGGCCCAGCGCATAAAAATTTCCCGCGAACTGGGTAAACGCAGCCTGCCCGGCGCGCTCTACGTTCTGGACGAGCCGACCACCGGACTGCACATGCATGAGGTCGGCAAGCTGATCAGCGTCCTGCACGAACTGGTGGAGCGGGGGGCAACGGTCGTGGTCATCGAACACAACGCCGACATGATTTCCTGCGCGGATTACGTCATCGATCTCGGTCCGGGCGGAGGCGAAAACGGCGGTCTTGTCATATCCTCCGGCACGCCGGAAGAGATCAGCCAGGACCCGAACTCCGTGACCGGCGCCTTTCTGAGCCTCATATGAACCTTCCCCGTCTGACTTTGGCCGCCTCGCGCAGCGGGGCAGGAAAAAGCACTCTTGCGCTTGTCCTGCTGGCCGCAATGCGCCAACGGGGACTGGAGGTTCAACCTTTCAAGGCGGGGCCGGACTACATCGACCCCACCCTGCACAGAGCCGCCTGCGGCCGGCCTTCCTACAACCTGGACGCCTTTCTCCTGCCCGGACGGACAGTCCGCGGCCTCTTTCTCCGGCATGCCCCGCCCGCGCCCGGTCTGTCCATTGTGGAAGGGGTAATGGGACTTTATGACGGTCTGGGGGCAGGGGTCGTGGCCAGCACCGCCCATGTCGCCGCCCTGCTGAAAAGTCCGGTGGTCCTGGTTGTGGACGCCAAAGGCCAGGCCATGAGCGCCGCGGCCCTCGTGCAAGGATTTGCGCGCTTTCGCCCGAAAGAGAGAAACGGGGTGAATCTGAAATCACTCAATATAGCCGGGGTAATTTTCAACCGCGTAGCCGGGGCGGGACAATACGCGCTCCTGCGCCGGGCGGTGGAAGACAACTGCGCCATCCCCTGTCTGGGCTACCTGGCAACCGCCTCCCCCACTCTGCCGCAGCGCCATCTGGGCCTGGTTCCAGCTCAGGAAATGCCCGGCCTGGAAGCGCATATCCGCACTCTGGCCACCCTGGGCAAAAAAACGCTGGATTTGGACGGCCTGATTGAGATCGCCGGGGCCGCGCCCGACTTCAATGCCCAGCCCTTGCGAACCGTAGCGACGTCCCCCGTCTTATGGGACTCCACCTTCCGGAAGGCCGGTGAATCCATGCCCGGCCCCAGGGAACCCGACCCCCGGAAGGCTGAAAGCACGGCAAGGAGCAAAGAAAAAAGGCGCCCTCCGGTATGCCTCGGAATCGCGCAGGATGCGGCCTTCTCCTTTTATTATCAGGACAACTTCGACTATCTGCGTGAACTCGGAGCGCGGATAATCTTTTTCAGTCCCCTGCGCGACTCTTCCCTGCCCCCGAACTTGGACGGGGTCTTCCTCGGCGGAGGTTTTCCGGAAATATTCGCGCCTGAGCTCGAAAACAACCGCTGTTTCCGCTCCTCCCTGTTCCACGCCTTGGAAGAAGGCATGCCGGCCTACGCCGAATGCGGCGGACTGCTCTATCTCTGCAAAAGCCTCACCCCCCTGCTCCGTCCGGAAAACCCGGCGTCTTCTCTCCTTACAAAGAACGAAGGGGAGGCGCCCGGATTGCGGCCGGGTTCATCCACCCCGGACAAGGGGCTGGCGACGGAGGATCGGGCCTATGCCATGTGCGGATTTTTCCCGCACGCGGCGCAGATGACGCCCAGACTGCAAACCTTCGGCTACGCGCGCGCCCGCCTGCGCGCGGCCTGTCCGCTGGGACCCGCACAACGCTCCTTTTCCGCTCACGAATTTCACTATTCTCGCATTGTCGCTCCGGAAGAGGAAAACGACTCATCCCTGCTTTTCCCGCTTATGGATATGGAAAAACCCGACGGCCGCGCGTGGAGCGGCGGGCTGTGGAAAAAAAACACCGTTGCCGGCTACGCCCATCTTTATTTTCGCGGCTGCCCGGAGGTCATGGCCTCTTTTTTGGCCCTCTGCAGCGCTTTGCGCAAAGGGGGAAAAAAACGAGGGGAACGCATATGCTGAGAGGCAGGGCAAAGCAGGCCGGCAAACTGATGGTTCAGGGTACGGCCTCATCCGTGGGCAAAAGCCTGCTGGTGACGGCCCTGTGCCGAATTTTCGCCCTGCGGGGCATCAAAGTCGCCCCTTTCAAGGCCCAGAACATGTCCCTCAACTCCTTCATCACCTCCCAGGGGCACGAGATAGGACGAGCACAGGCCGTGCAGGCCGAAGCCGCCGGGATAGACCCGAGCTGCCTGATGAACCCCGTCCTGCTCAAACCCACCGACGAATGCCGCAGTCAGGTTATAGTGAACGGCGTTGTCTACGCCACGCTCTCGGCGCGCGAATATTACCGAAAAAAGCCGGAGTTGGCGCAAGAAGTCGCAAACGCCTTCAAAACCCTGGCAAAGTCCTACGAACTCGTCATCATAGAAGGCGCGGGAAGCCCGGCGGAAATAAACCTGCGCGCGCACGATCTGGCGAACATGGGCCTTGCGGAGATGATCGACGCCCCGGTGCTCCTGCTGGGTGATATCGAGAGGGGCGGCGTTTTCGCCTCACTTTTCGGGACCTTCAAACTCCTGAAAAGAAGGGAACAGAGGCGCATCAAAGGCTTTATCATCAACAAGTTCCGCGGAGATCCGGATATCCTCACGCCGGGGATTGCGGAAATGGAACTGCTGATCGGCCGCGGGTGCCTTGGCGTGCTGCCCTGGTTTACGCCGGAGATCGACGAGGAGGACAGCCTCAGCGAGCGCCTGCGCCCTTCCGCGCCGCGCAAAGGCGGAGAGCCGGAACTGGATGTTGCCGTCATTCGCCTGCCCTTTCTTTCCAACTATACGGATTTCTCCGTTTTCGATCTTTTCCCGGAGGTTGAACTGCGCTATGCGGATCAGCCCGAAACCATAGGCAAACCCGATCTCCTGATCCTGCCGGGCAGTAAAAATACCCTGAACGACCTGGAATTTTTGCGCTCTTCAGGCCTTTTCGGGCATATTACACGCCTGCGCGGCGCAGGCGTGCCAATCATCGGGCTGTGCGGCGGCTTTCAGATGTTGGGCCGGCTGGTCCGCGATCCCCTGGGAGTGGAAAGCGGCTTGGGCGAAGCCGCCGGCTTCGGTTTCCTGGATATGGAGACGATTTTCGAGGAAGGCAAACGCGCCACTCAAACCCGTGTGCGGATCGGGGAAACGGCCGCACGCGCCGGGCTGGCGCGCGGCGCGAAAGGCCTTGAACTATCCGGTTACGAAATACATATGGGGCGCAGCTTTTCCAGGCAGGGAGCCCTTCCGCCCTTCGCCATGGACGCGCAGGGAAGCGGGGAAGGGGCGGTAAACGGGGACGGGACCGTAATTGGCAGCTATCTACATGGGTTTTTTGACAATGTTGACTTCACCTCCATCCTCCTGAACAATCTGCGCCGCGCAAAGGGCCTTGCTCCCAAAGCCGCGCCCGCATTGAGCTATGCCGACTTCAGACGCGGAGCCTATGACCGCCTCGCCCGGACAGTGGAGACCAGCCTGGACATGGAGGCTATCGACAGAATCATCGCGGACCGCCGGTGAACCACCTGAAAGACAAGAGGCTGAAAAGCCTTGCCTGCTGCTTGCGCCCGGCGTCCGCGCCGTCTATCTTTTCCGCAACTTTGCCGCGCGGCCGCTGGTCTCTTGCCGGGGTACGCGCGGTCTTTCTTGAACGGGATGGAGCTTATGGGCAAACAGGATCCTGAAAAAAGCCGGTTCCCCACGGAAAGCGCCGGGAGGAGCGCCGGGGAGGAAAAAGACCAGCCTCGGTTTGGTGCCGTCATCTTCGACCTGGACGGCACGCTGCTTGACACACTGGAAGACCTTGGCAGGGCCATGAACGCCGCCCTGCTTGATTTCGGCTACCCGCCCCACCCACTTGCCGCGTACAAGCGCATGGTGGGGAACGGCCTTGAGACCCTCGTCGTCCGCGCACTGCCCACCGGAGCGGACAAAGAACCAAGTGGGCGCGTCGAGGCCCTGACCGAGGCCATGCGCGCCATCTACCAGGAAAGGGCCATGGAGGCCACCCGGGTCTATCCGGGGATTTGCCGCCTGCTCGCCGCCGTGCGGGCGATGGGACTAAAAAGCGGAGTGCTCACCAACAAACCCGACCCGGCCACGCAGCTTGTACTCCGGCATTTTTTCCCCTCTCACACCTTCACTGCCGTGCAAGGGGCAAGGCAGGGCACACCGCTCAAACCCGATCCGACCTCCGCTCTGACCATGGCGGAGGAGTTCGCCTTGCGCCCGGAGCGGATTCTCTATCTTGGGGACAGCGATGTCGACATGCAAACGGCGAAGGCGGCAGGCATGTACGCCGTGGGCGCGGTCTGGGGTTTCAGAACCGCCGAGGAATTGCTGGCAAGCGGAGCGGACGCGCTTTGCGCGCACCCGCAGGAGGTCGCCGCCCTCCTGACCGGATGAGTCCCGGCCTCAGGGCAGCGCCGGACGCCCCCGTTCCCCGCATTCCGCGGCGTCACCGGATGAGGCCCGACCTCAGGGCCGCGCCGAACGCCTCTGTTCCCTGCATTCTGAGGCATCCGCCCCCTGCCGGCAACTGGCCAATTCACCCGTGCCCTGAAGCAGTTCCTGAAGGGAATCGCGATTTTCGGACCCGGAGAGGCGCGCCCGACCTTCCGGAGATATTGCCCGCCCGCCCGGAGCGGTCTCATTTTGCCCATGACCTTTGGAGGAACCGGCCCCAAAACCCGGCATCCCGTTCACCTGGATGAGAGGCAAAGACCCAAACCCCTGGCGCAGCAGGAGGGCTTTGTTGCGCAACAATTGCACATGTAAAAGAGCCTTTCGGAAAACCGACATGTCAGGCACGGGCACGGAAGGGTCAAGACTGCGCTCCACGGCTTCGCGCACGGGCCGGCCGGCGCTCAACTGGGCTTGAAGCTTCACTATGCCGTCCACATCGCCGGAGGCCTCGGCCACCGGATAGAGCAGAGCGGATTCGCCGAAAGAAATCAGGGCTTCGCGGCAGGCCGGGCAGGAGGGGGAAAAGAACAGCCGGACTTCCTGACGGGAACGTCCGCCCAAGGTGTAGCGCGGAAGGGTCTCATCCGCCGCAAAGACGCAGTTGGCAAGAAAAAGCCCGAACCAGACCGGCAAAAGCAGAGATGGATTGTTTTCCGCCAGAAACCAGCCGTCACGCACACCGCGCAGGCTATAGTACACCAGCCCGAACAGGGCGGCGACCACCAGGCAGTCGAAACAGGGGGCGAAAAAGAGCATGACGAGCAGCAAAACCGCGTCCAGCGCAAGGGCCACCATGGACAGAAAACGTGCCGCCACCTTTTTGCCGCGCAGGCAAAGAATCGTTATCAGGAAAAAACAGGCTCCTCCGATCCACCACAGGGAAATGCCGCCTATGGCATTGCCCCGGAACAGGGCACAACCGGAGGTAAGGCAGGGAGCCGGGGTTGACGTGGGAAAGGCCATCCATCCGCACCAGGCAAGCCCCAGAAGGGAAAAACCCAAGGTCGGCCAAATGGATTGATTGCGCGAAACCATGCGCTTCCGGGCTCCTCAGAACAGTTGGCGTTATCGCTTGCTGCTCCAGCTTATCAATGCAAATTATTTCATTACCAACCTGACGGTTAATTATGAAATGGCTTCAATATTTGACGACTGCGGCAAAACGTAGTTCTACATTAACATTTTGGAATATTTGGTATTTCTGTGCGGCATCCTGTCGCGTCGTTCCAATTCCAGATACAAATCATGAAAATTTGTCCTTGGGGTGGAAAGTGTATGTCTTATGCCGCCCAAGGTAAAGCGTTAATTTCGGCGGATTCGGGGCAGGCGCACCTTATCCCGGCCGCCCTGCGGCGCCGGGCAAGGCCGGCGCGGCGGCAAATCCGCCGTGGGCGATCCGGAAACCACGTTTTTCTGTGAAACGATCCTCTCATGGTCAACGGGCAGGTTGATTATGAGACAGCTTGCAAACGGCGCAGTCCGGAAATTATCCGGCCAGACAAGTCGTACCCTGTTTCCCCGTCCTGAAAAAAATATGCATTTCCCGGCTTGCAAAAAATTATACTTTGCATTAATGGAGTATACAGCCATGTTACATTGCATCAATGCGCGAGATAAAAAATATTCCTGCCATGTATGCGGGCATACCTGCCGTTCCATGGGTTTTCTGCCTCTATCTCCGTCCGGCGTTATATTACGATAAAACATATCCACAATGTAATAAAAAGTCAGCAGGGTATCTGACATGAAGCATAAAGTCCATCCGCTGCACCGGATGCATCCCGCAAGCGGAGAAATTTCCCGCTTGAGACGTCTTGCGGGTCTTAACCATACTGATACCAATTTGCTTGCGACAGAAAGCGAAATGGGATGGCGGAGGCGAAGCCGGCGCCCGCAAATTTTTGAAAAACCAGGCGCCTGTTTTTCAAAAACTTTGGCGTCTCGCATTCAAACTCGTTTGAATGCAACTTGGTATGAGGGATTTGCCGCATGCGACGCAGAAAATTCCTGTCCCTGATCAGCGCCGGCAG
The DNA here is from genome assembly GCA_031269345.1 of Desulfovibrio sp. Taxonomy (GTDB): domain Bacteria; phylum Desulfobacterota; class Desulfovibrionia; order Desulfovibrionales; family Desulfovibrionaceae; genus Frigididesulfovibrio. Next base: position 32,571 of record JAISZH010000183.1, read on the forward strand.
TTTGGGTACGGCCCTCGCCCCCCGAACTGGGACCGCGGCAGCGACCATTTCCGGACACCCGGAGACACTCGGCGTCCTGCATGACAGCGCACTCTGCATCGGGTGTCGCAAATGCGAAGCCGCCTGCCGGGAAGTGAACAACCTGCCCACGCCGGACAAATATAAAACCCCGGAAAAACCCTTTACGGACCTTTCCGTGCTGGAGCGAAAACGCCGCACGGACTTCCAGAGATTCACGGTCGTCAACAAGTATCGGAGCAAAGACGGACGGACTGTATTCCGCAAGTTCCAGTGCAACCATTGTCAGGAACCAGCCTGCGCCTCGGCCTGCTTTGTGCGGGCTTTGGTGAAAACGCCGCAGGGGCCGGTAATCTACAAGCCGGATCTGTGTGTGGGCTGTCGCTACTGTATGATTGCCTGTCCTTATTACGTCCCGGCCTATGACTACGGCAACGCCGGCAATCCCCTGGTCTACAAATGCACCATGTGCGCGCCGCGTCTTGCGCGAGGCCAGGCGCCAGGTTGCGTGGAGAACTGTCCGACGGACGCCCTTGCCTTCGGCAGGCGCCTTGACCTGTTGGAGCTTGCCCGCGCGCGCATAGCCGCTCACCCCGGCCGCTATACGCCGCGCATCTACGGCGAGCAGGAAATGGGCGGAACGAACTGGCTCTATCTTTCCCCGGTTCCGCATGAGGAACTGGGACAGCCCAGGCTCGGCAAAATCCCGGCCCCGGAACTCACATCCGGCGCACTGGGGGCCGTAGCCATAGTGGCCGGGCTCTGGCCGGCGTTTCTGGGTGGCCTCTATTGCATCAGCAGGCGACGGGACAAAACAGCGGAACAGGATGCCGCGCTGGCCGCCGCAACGGCGCGGGAAACGGCCGAGGCCGAGGCGCAGGAAACATTGCGACAGGCCCTCGCCAAGGCGGAGAAAGAAAAAGAAGCGGCCATTGCGCGCGAAGTGAAAAAAGCCAGGGAGGAAGCCGCTCGCGAGTTTGAGGAAAAAGCCGCGCCACAGGCAAAAGAAGAGAGCACGCCGCCCCCGGCAGGAGAACCCTCCTCATGAACGCCACTACGGACAGAAAAAAAACCGCCCTGTTGGAACTGTTGCGCACACCCGGCAACATTCTTACCGCTTTCATCCTGGCCCTGGGCCTTTGCATCACCGTGCTGCGCTTCACCAAAGGCCTGGCTGGAGTGACGAACCTTAACGACAACTATCCCTGGGGCATATGGATAAGCTTTGATCTGCTCTGCGGCGTAGCCCTGGCCGCCGGCGGCTATGCCGCCACCACCGCCTGCCATCTTTTCGGACTCAAAGATTTCCGCACATCCGTGCGTCCGGCCGTAACCTCGGCCTTCCTCGGCTATGCCTTTGTGGTCCTCGCCCTGCACTACGACGTGGGCCAACCCTGGCGTCTGGTCTATCCGATCTTTCTCTCGCAGGGGACGAGCAGCGTGCTTTTTGAAGTCGGTCTGTGCGTATTCATATATCTCTCCGTGCTGGCGCTGGAATGGTCAATTGCGGTCTTTGAAAGGCTGGGCTGGAAAAAAGCCCGCGCCCGCATCGTCCGGCTGACCATTCCCCTGACTGTGCTGGGGGTAATCTTGTCCACCATGCACCAATCCTCGCTTGGAGCGCTGTACCTGATCGCCCCGTCCAAAATGCATCCTCTCTGGTATTCTCCTTTTATCCCGGTGTTCTTTTTTGTCTCCAGCATCTTCGCCGGCATGAGCATGGTCATTTTCGAGGGAAGTCTGGCCCATCGTTTCCTGCGCGGACAGATGGACGAGGAACACATCCGGCGGGGTGACGCCGTAGTCTTCGGTTTCGGCAAGGCCGCCTCCATTACCATGCTGGGTTACCTCCTCATCCGCCTGTACGGCGTTGCCCTGGACGACAACTGGAGGTTTCTGCCCACCGGCTACGGTCTGTGGTTTATTGCGGAACTCGCGGGTTTTGTGGCCTTGCCTTCCTTTCTGTACGCCTTGGGAGTGCGGGAAAAAAACACGCGCCGCATCCGCTTTGCCGCGCTTCTCACCATTGCCGGCATTGTGCTGAACCGCTTCAACGTCAGCCTGGTGGCCTTCAACTGGCAACTGGCCCCGGAGGAAAAATACTTCCCCCACTGGATGGAAATAGCCGTTTCCGCGTTCATCGTGACGCTGATCATCACCGCCTACCGCCTTATCTGCGCTTATATGCCGATACTGCGCGATGATCCGGATTTTGAAACGCACTAAAGGCGCATGCCGCATGCCCACGCAAGCGGCGGGAGAACGGATTTATGGACAATGTATTTTACTCGTTGCAGGATTTCATGCTCCACACCAAGACCCTGACCTATATTCTCATGGGTCTTGGTCTGCCGGCCATGTTGGGCTGGTGGCTTTTTCTGACGGGGCGGGACGAAGAAATCCGCAAATACTGAATCTGGCCCGTGGCCGTCCGCGTCGTGTGATACCGAGCTGCATTCAAACGTGTTTGAATGCAGACGCCAAAGTTTTTGAAAAACAGGCGAAGCCCGATTTTTCAAAAACCTGCGGGCGGCGGCTTCGCCTCCGCCATCCCAATTCGCTTTCTATCGAAGCGAATTGGGATGAGAGGGGGGGGGACGTGTCAAGGAGAAATACCATGAAACAAACACTAGCTTTTCTTGCCGGACCGGGGCTGACCGCCGCTCTGCTGATCTTTTTCTGCGGACTGACGTTCAAGCTGGTCTGGTATTTCAGGGGACTTGACTGGCGGCTGGAGCGCGTTGCCTACCGGCCGCAGATGTCCGCCGGCATGGCGGGCGGCCTGCATTCCATCTACAGATGGCTTTTGCCTTACGGCACACACGGCTGGCGCTCCCATCCCCTCCTGACTCTGTATTTTTTCCTGTTCCACGCGGGACTTGTTCTCCTGCCTCCCTTTCTTCTGGGACATACCGTTGTCTTCGGGCAAATCTTCGGCTTCAGTCCGCCCGCCCTACCCCAGCTTGCAGGGGACGTGCTGGCGGTGCTGTCCCTGATCGGCGGCCTTCTTCTTCTCCTGCGCCGCGTCTCCCTGCCGGAGACGCGCCTGCTCGGAACATTCAGCGATTACGCGCTTTCGTCTATTGTTCTGCTGGTGCTGGTCAGCGGGCTTCTTGCCCGTATGCATACGGAAAACTACGATCTGTGGCTGCTCCTGCATATCGCGGCCGGTGAACTGACGCTGATTCTCGCGCCTTTCACCAAACTTTCCCACATGGTTCTGTTTTTCGCCGCCCGTTGGCAACTGGGCGCCGATTACGCCGTTAAACGCGGCGGACACAGACGCGGCCCCTGTTTCCCATGGTAGCCTGATGCGGACGGAAAAAGGAGAAACGCATGCCTGAAGGGAAGTTCTGCAACAAAAAGCCCGTCAACACCGAAGAGGACTTGAAGTCCCTGCTCGCGGACAAAGGCGGCAAACAATATTACATGGAAATGGCCGAATTGGAGGTAGACGTGCAGAAGCTCCAGGACGCTTTGCGGCGGACCTGCGCATCGCGCACGCTTACCTGGCTGGAAATCTGCGCCCGTTGCGGCATGTGCGCGGAAAGCTGTTTTTTTTACCGGATCAGCAACCGCGACCCCGAACAAGTGCCGGCTTTCAAGATCCAGAGTACCTTGGGCGAGATCGTACGCCGCAAGGGGAATGTGGATAACGCCTTTATGCGCCGCGCCATGGAGTACGCCTGGGCACGCTGCACCTGCTGCAACCGCTGCGGAATGTTCTGTCCGAACGGCATTGACACAGGGGTCATGTTCAGCTACCTGCGCGGCCTGCTCTACGCCCAGGGATTTGTCCCCTGGGAACTTAAGATCGGCGCGGGAATGCACCGCGTCTACCGCGCGCAGATGGACGTGACCAGCGAAGACTGGCTGGAAACCTGCGAATGGATGGTCGAAGAAAACAGCGAGACCTGGCCGGGGCTGGATATCCCGGTAGACCGGCAGGACGCGGACATCATGTACACCTTGAATGCCAGGGAACCCAAACACTATCCCGAAGACGTGGCCGAAGCCGCCATCCTCTTCCATCTTGCCGGTGAAAACTGGACGGTGCCCAGCGAAGGCTGGGAGCAGACCTCGCTCGCCATGTTCGCCGGAGACTGGGAAGCCTGCAAACTCAGCGTGGAAAACGTGTATGCGGCTATTGAACGCCTGAGACCCAAACGCGTAATCGGCACGGAATGCGGCCACGCCCATCGGGCGACCGTTGTCGAAGGTCCTTACTGGGCGGGACGTCCGGACGGCAAACCCCCGACGGAGTATATCCATTATGTGGAATGGGTGGCGGAAGCCCTGCGCACCGGCAAACTGAAGATCGATCCTGACAAAAAAATCAAGGAAAAAGTCACGTTGCAGGACAGTTGCAATTACGTGCGCAACCACGGGCTTGCAAAGTACACGCGCGAGATCATGAGCTACATAGTGGAAGAAGGCTGTTTCGTGGAAATGACGCCGAACAGGGAATACAACTACTGTTGCGGCGGCGGCGGCGGTTTCAACGGCATCGGACTGTTCCGCGCCCAACGCAATCAGGCGCTGAAGGCCAAAAGAGACCAGATCGCAGCCACCAAAGCGTCGCTCGTGATCGCCCCCTGCCACAACTGCTGGGACGCCATCCGCGACCTGGAGGAAGAATACAGACTCGGCATCCGCTGGACTTTTCTCAAACCTTTGCTGATCAGCATGGTCATCGTGCCGGAACATCTTGCCGGCTGACGACAGGTTTCCGCACGGAAATCTGCCGGATTTGCATGATTGAGAGTGTTTTTTTGAGGAACAACGAATATTTCAGCAAGGATAGGACATGGTAAAAGGGTTTATACGGCAAAGCGCGCTCATTTTTACCGCGCTGGCTTTCTGTCTTGTTTTTTCTGCCGGGGGCAGAGCTTTATCCGCATCCCCGACCGAAAAGAGCGCGGCGGCCGCGCGGGAAAAAACCGGTATTCTGCGCATCAAGCCGGTTGCCGTGCAAGAGGGAGAACTTGCCCCTGTCCCCTTTGATCACGAACGGCACACGTCCGCGTTAGACGGCATCCGCTCCTGTGCAAACTGCCACGAAAAGCGCGATACCGACGCTTATTCCCCGGTTTTTAAATCGGTGGAAGCCTCGGATGCAAAAGGGCGCATGCTGGAATTCCACAACGCCTGCGGAAGCTGCCACGCCCAATTTCGGGAAGGAAACAAGCCATCCGGGCCGGTGGGCGCGCAATGCCGCTCCTGCCACACCGCTCCAGTTCCAGGGGGAACGCGCGCCGACGGCGGACTGGACCTTTTTCTCCATTACCGGCATATCACGGCCATGGCTTTTGACACCCAATCAGACCGGCCATGCGCAACCTGCCACCATGAGATCAAGACCCCGCTGCCCGGACCGCTGACGGAGGCTTCCTGTAGAAGCTGCCACAGGGAAAACCCCGCCGGCAAACCGCTCTCCTTTGCAAAACTCGCCCACAACCGCTGTATTTCCTGCCATCTGGACAAGGCCGCGGGCACCCAGGCAAAAGGTCCAGTCACCTGCGCCGGATGCCATGACCCAGACCTGAAGAAAACTTACACGCGCCCGGTCACATTCCCCCGTCTCGCCGCCGGGCAGCCTGAGGCCTTACTGATGCCTGCGCGGGAGCAAAAACTTCCCATCTCCACACGGGTTCCGGAGGCAACAAGTCAGGAAAACACCCAAAGGGGCGCGACGGGGCCGGTCGCATTCAACCACGCCCTGCACGAGCGCAACACCGCCGCCTGCCGAAGCTGCCACCACGCGGCCACGGAAGCCTGCTCGGCATGCCACACCCTGGAAGGGACCGAAGGCAGGCCCACGCTGTTCCAAGTCATGCACGCGCCTGCTTCGGAGCGGTCCTGCTTCGGCTGCCACGAAACGCGAAAAACCCGGGAGGAGAACTGCGCAGCCTGCCATACACCCCGGAAAGCCGAGCGCGTCTTTGCCTCAGACTGCGCCCTCTGTCATGCCGTTCTCCCTGTTGACACATCGCATATGGCAAGCGCCGGGGAAAAGAAAGCCCTGGCCGAAAAACTCCTCGCCGCCCGCGCGGCCGCGCGGCCAAAAAGCGTGCCCAAGGCACCGGAAACCGTGTTCATCGGATCGATCAGCAAGGAATATGCGCCTGCAATCTTTCCACACGGACGTATCGTCAAGGCGCTGGAAAAGGGGATTACGGATTTCTCGCCCGCCTGGTCCGGCCTGCACGCCGCCAAAGACGCCCTGTGCGGTTTTTGCCACCACTACAGCCCTGTAGCGGCCAACCCGCAACGCTGCGTAAGCTGCCACGCTCCCTACTTACCCACCGGGAAAACGCCGGACCGGAAAATGTGGGAGAAAGGCGCGCCACGGGGCTTGAAACAGGCCTATCACCAACAGTGCATGGGGTGCCACGAACGGATGAACCTGAAAGAACCGGCGTCCGCCGATTGCGTAGCCTGTCACGCCCTGCCCGCTGAAGCTCATTTGCAGGCCGGACAGTAATGCTGTTATTTATAGAAGTGCTCTCCAAAATTTGGACAGGTGTGATACCAGCATCTGAACTAAAGGGGTGTGCCCCTGCTCAAACAAAAAAAACATGCCTCGGTGTTTAAGGCCAAGGTGGTCTTGGCGGCGCTTTCCGGCGAAAAACCCATTGCGGAACTGAATTCAGAATTCTGGGTCCATCGGACGCATATCCACCGATGGGTCAAGAGCCCAAGGACTCAACGGCAGGCATTTTTCCGGCGAAGTCAAAACGGAAGAGGCGAAGAGAGCAAAGGAGATCAACACTCTGCACGACAGAACCGGCCAGCTCACAGTGGAACGCGATTTTTTAGCTGAAGCCTGGGGGAGCCGTAAGCCTGTCCCGCAGGCAGAGCATTGTCCGTACAGATCATGCCAAGCTCTGCCTTGTCCGCCAATGTGCGTTGCCCGGCATCTCCCGCTCCGGCCTGTATTCACGCGCCCAAGGGCAAATCGGATCTGAATCTGGTTCTGATGCGCGGGCATCACGTACATCCCCATGCGCAAATACTTCTTGTACTTGGTGGCCATCATGGACTGGCACAGCCAAAAAGTCCTGTCTTTGCGTCTTGCCAACAGCATGGACACAGATTTTTGCATCGCGGCTCTGGAAGAGACCTTGACGAAATACGCTTCTCCGGATATCTTCAATCCCGACCAAGGCAGTCAGTTTATCAGTTTTGCGTTTACCAATGTCTTACGCGAGCAGGGTATCCGCATCTCTATGGGCGGACATGGTCGCTGGGTGGACAATGTTTTTATCAAACGCCTCTGGGGCTCACTGCAGTATGAACGCGTGTATCTCACGCCTACGAAACCGGCTCGGAAGCCCAGGCAGGTATCGACAGGTAGATCGACTTTGACGACCACCGGCGACCCCATGGCAGCTTGGTGGGATAACCTCGGATATGTACAATAAGCAGGATTTTTTAAAGGCAACCTGATAAGAGAAAAGACAAACCAAGAAACCGCTGTTACCTGTCCGAACAACGGAGACCACCTCTCATTTCTTCATCTTTCGGTACAGTGTTGCCTTATGTGTACCGAACGTCTTGGCGGCCTCACCGTAATCCCCATCATATTCTTCCAATGCAGTTCGGATGATTTCTTTCTCGTATACCGCCACACGTTCAACCAAAAACCTTTTATCTGTTAAGGCGGCTTTGGAAATCGGCTGCCGTGAGAGAA
>JAISZH010000049.1 GCA_031269345.1 Desulfovibrio sp.
CGCATCCAACTCCGCAATGCGCATGTTGTGTTGGAGCGATTCGATACGGCGTGCCAGATGCGGTTTCATGCCGCCTCCTATGCTACATTGCGTTTGGCGGCCAACCAGTGTGCCACGTCGATAATCAAGTCTTCCTGACCGCCCACGGTATGTCGTTGACCGAGTTCTACAAGAATGTCACGGGGATCCACGCCGAAGCGTTCGCCAGCCCGGATGGAGTGCAGCATGAAGCTGCCGTATACCCCGGCCCAGCCCGTGGTCAACCCGAGCTTGTCCACGACAATGGGCCGGTGCATGCGCGGCCGGACAACGTATTCAGCGGCGTCCATGGCCTTGTATAGGTCAACGCCGGTTGTTATTCCCAAATGGTCAAATACCGCGACGAGGATTTCAGTCTGAGCGTTGCCGGCTGCCGCTCCCAAGCCGCAAAGACAGCCGTCAATCGTATCCGCGCCCGCCTCCACCGCAGCCAGGGCGTTGCCTACGGCAAGCCCCAAGTTGTTGTGCGCGTGAAAACCTATATGGGTTTGTAACGCTGATTTCAGAGCTCGCACACGTTCTGAAACCTGATGCGGAAGAAGCGCTCCAGCCGAGTCGGTAACATAGACAGTGGAGCATCCGTAGCTTTCAAACAGCTTCCCTTGTTCAACCACTTTTTCAACAGGCGCCATATGAGCCATCATCAGGAAGCCGATTGGTTCCATGCCGAGACTCATGGCTATTTTGACATGCTGCTCGGCGATGTCGGCCTCGGTCACATGCGTTGCTACGCGCACCACCTTGGCCCCGCAGGCGGCGGCCAGTTCCAGATCCTTGTGCGTGCCTATGCCGGGCAGAAGGAGGACGGCAAGCTTTGCGGTGGTTAAAACAGCACTCACCGCTTTGAGATAGTCGCTGTCGCCGGCTTTGGCAAAGCCGTACTGGAACGAAGATCCGCCCAGCCCGTCACCCTGGCCAACTTCCACGGTGTCAATGCCGGCGGCATTCTGGGCCACGGCTATTTCAGCCATGTCGTCGGGAGTGAACTGGTGGCTTACCGCGTGCATGCCGTCACGCAGAGTGCTGTCAATAATACGTATGCTTTTCATTATGTTTTCCTTGTTAAACAATCCGCTCTTCTATAGCATTTACGCTCCAGAGCAATTCCACTTTGAAACTGCTCTGGCGGCCGCGAGAGCGGACGCCCGCCGCAAAGGCGTTAGCGCAATTTATTTGCGCTGTTAAACGCCGGAGCGGGCGTAGGCCGAGAGGTCCGGGCGCATCATTTCACCGGGTGCATCATCTCACCGGGTGCATCATCTCAAAGGTGAAATGCCATAGTCCCGGGTGGCGTGGTGAAGCAATTTAACCAAGCGCCGGCAAAAGTCAAGGCGCGTTTGAATTTTTCCGGGCTTCCCGGCAGGCGCCGGAGGTTTTCCGCCGGTGGGAACAGAGCGGCAGGCCGGGCGGGTCGCAAAATGGAGGGCGGGCGGACAGGCGCTGGAAATCTTCGGTACTGAGCCTTTCCGGGCGCGTTTGCGGATCAATGCCCAGCTCTTCCAGCACATCGGCGCGCGCGCCCAGACCCCGCAGTATGACCCCAAGCTGTTTGCGCCGCGCCTGAAAACAGATGCGCAAGGCGCGGGACAGGGCCTCCGGGTCGAAATTCCGATCCCGGCGGCCGGGAAGCGACTCTTCCGGTTTTGCCGGGCAAAAGCTCAGAACCATGGATTCCACTTTGGGCCTGGGCGCAAACACCTGGGGGGGCACCGTAAACTCGGCTTTGATCCCGGCGAAGCTTTGCAGCCACACGCTCAAAGCGCCGTACGCCGCTGTGCCCGGCTTGGCCGTCATGCGCAGGCCGACCTCTTTTTGCACCATGAAAACCGCCCGCTCAAGCCCACTGGCGCGGGAACAGATTTCCCAGAGCAGAGGAGAGGCAATGTTATAAGGCAAGTTTCCGATAAATTTCCATGGCAGGGTGAAGCGTTCCCACGGCAAGAGCCGGGCGTCGGCCAGGACGACCTGGAATCTGCCCGCTCCGTCGCGCATGCGTTCCGCGGCCCAGTACGGGTCTTTTTCCGCAAGAAGCAGTAGAGCCGGGTTATGCTTCAGGATAAAACCGGTGAGCGCCCCGGAGCCAGGACCTATTTCCAGTACGCGGTCTTCCGGGGTGATGTGCAGCAGGCCGGCTATTTTTTGCGCGATGTTTGCGTCGCGCAGGAAATTCTGACCCAGAGAGCGTCTGGCCTTAGGCCGATTTGCGATGAAAATTGTCATAATTTTATCGTGAACTGGCATGGGGCGACAGGATGTCGCGCCGAAACGCGAAGCATTCCGGGAGGCAAGGAGGGTCCACGTTCCCGCCGCATCCGCCCTTTGGCCGGAATTGCCTTGCATAGCCCGGCCTTTCCCGTCCGGTTCCGCCATAGCCTTCTGTCATCTGAGCTTCCTTTGCGGTTTGAGACCCCGGCCTTCAGGCCGGAGAGCCCGACCCCGCCCTGAAGGGCGGGGTATCGGTACGGGCGGAAGCTTGGGCGGGGTATCCGTACGGGTGGAAGCCTGGGCGGGGTCCAAACCCCGCCCAGACGCAAGACGCATGGGCATGAAGGCCCATGCTGGGGTCCAAACCCCGCCCAGACGCAAGGCGCATGGGTCTGAAGGACCATGCTGCCTTCTTGGTATTTCAATGAGTTGTTTCAGCAACACGCTCCGGGCAGGAGGCCAGATCCTGCAAAATTACCGCGGCGGCGCGATCCGCCGCTCCGGGTTCGCCCATGAGCCGGCGCAATTCGGGCAGTCCGGCGCGCATGTCTTCCATAGGGTTCGTCCCGTCTTGCGGACGCAACAGCGAGAGGACGGCGTTGGCCAAAGGCCCGGCATCGCAGTCTTTTTGCAGCAGTTCGGGGAAAATTCCCCGCTGCAGGATGAGGTTGGGCAAACCTACAAAGCGCGTCTTTACCAGCATCTTCCCTATAGCGAAGCTTATGGGCGAAACCTTGTAGCAGATGACGGCCGGCACGTTCAAAAGCGCGCTTTCCAGAGTGGCGGTCCCGGAGGCCACAACCAGAAGCTCGGCCTTGCGCATAAAAGCGAAACGCCGCTCTGGTCCGACAAATTCCAACGGAACCTCGGGCGGCCAGAGCCCCTGCAGGACGTCCCGCTCTACGCCCGGGGCGCGGATGCACGCAAACGACAGGCCGCGGACGCGGCTTTGCAGTATGCGCGCCGCCTTTCCGAACTCCGGCATGAGCGCGCTTGTCTCTTTCGGCCTGCTGCCCGGCATGAAGCCGATCAGCCCGGGCTGCGGGGCAATGTGGGCCAGCGAGGGGTAATCCACCATGTCCACCAGGGGGTTGCCCACATAGTCCACCTCCATGCCGAAACGCCGGTAGAATTCCACTTCAAAGGGCAGGATGCAGGTGAGACGGCGCACGTTTTTTTTTATGAAGTCCGCCCTGCCGGAACGCCAGGCCCAGAGCTTCGGGCTGATGTGGTAATAACAGGGGATGCCGAGGGAGCGCGCGGCCCGGATAACCCGGAAATTGAAATCCGGGGCGTCGATGGCCACCAGAGCGTCCGGAAGGATTTGCCCGAGATCGCGTCGGATCGCTCCCAGCAACCTCACAATGCGGGGAAGACGCCTTATGACCTCGGTTATACCCATGACCGAGAGTTCTTCAATGTGCCGGCGCACCTCCATCCCGGCCGCGGCCAGGCGCGGGCCGCCCATGCCCGTGAAACGCAGGCCGGGGTCTTTGCGGCGCATGGCGCGCAAAAGCGCCTCGCCCTGCATGTCCCCGGACACTTCACCGGCGTTGATCCAGATGGTCCGGCTTTTCACCCGCCGTTCCCCGACGGCATCAGGGACGCCAGATGTGTGTAAATGTAATCGCGCAGGGCCTGCGGCCAGGGACGCGGTTTTATTCCGGTCAACCGGTAGAAGCGTGTACAGTCCAGGGCCGAATAGGGCGGCCGCCTGGCTCTTTGCGAATATTCGGCCGTGCTGACCGGCTTCACCCGGCACTCAATCTGGGAAAGCCGCACGGCCTCGTCCGCCAGGTCGCACCAACTGGCCTGGCCGGAGTTGACCACATGGAAAATTCCGTATTCCTCAGCTTCCACCAATTTCAGGGTATAGGCCGCCAGATCCGGCGTATAGGTGGGCGAGCCGATCTGATCGTAGACCACATTGACCGTTTTGTTTTTCCTGGCCCGATCCAGGATGGTCAGGATGAAATTTCCCCGGCCCGGGCCGAAAAGCCAGGCCGTGCGTATGATCAGGCATTTTTCCAGTTCAAGGGAGAGCAGGGCCTCTTCCCCCGCCAGCTTGGTTTTCCCGTAAACACTCAGCGGGTCGGGGGAGTCCTCGGTGGAGTAAGGCACGCGCTTTCTGCCGTTGAAGACAAAATCCGTGCTGTAATGCACAAGGACGCAGGGACGGGTTTTGGCTATGCGGCCCAGAGTCGCGGGCAGGGCACGGTTCAGCAGCCCGGCCAGATCGGGGTTCTGTTCGGCCGCGTCTACTTTCGTGTAGGCGACGGCGTTGGCAATGAGCTCCGGTTCAAGGGAATCCACAAAGGCTTCCAGACGCCGCGAGGCCTCCCTCTGCGTGAAATCGATCTGCCGGCGGCCCAGGCGCGAAACCTCCCAACCCGCATCTTCCAGAACCCCGGACAGGCTCTGCCCGACCAGTCCGCTGTCGCCGCCGAGAACCAGGGCTTTTCTCTTCGCGGTCACGGTCTATTCCCCGTACCTTTTGCGCATGTCGCCAAGATAGCTTCCCGAGGTCGCCCCATCCACCCAGTCCGGATTTTCCCTGTACCAGGCCAGTGTCCTCCGCAAACCCTCCTCAAAGCCGAAACCTGGCGAAAAGCCGAGTTCCGCGGCTGCCAGCGAATAGTCCACGGCATAGCGGCGGTCATGGCCCGGACGATCCTTGACCGGGCGAATAAGAGATTCGTCTTTGCCGCAGAATTTGAGAATCTCCCGCACCACGTACAGATTGCTGCGTTGCGCGCCTCCCCCGAAATTGTAGACCGCCCCGGCCCGGCCTTTTTCCAAGGCCATAAGCACTCCCCGGCAGTGGTCTTCGACGTGGATCCAGTCCCGCACGTTCAGCCCGTCGCCGTAAACAGGCAGGGGTTCATCGCGCGTGGCCCGGAAAAACATGAAGGGAATGAGTTTTTCCGGAAACTGGCAGGGGCCGTAGTTGTTTGAACAGCGGGTTATGACCAGGGGAAGACCGTGCGTTTTGAAAAAGGCCCGGCAGAAAAGATCGGCCGAGGCCTTGGACGCGGAATAGGGGCTGTTCGGGGTGAGCGGAGAATCTTCGGTGAAAGCCGCGTATTGCGCCTCAAGCGGAAGGGAGCCGTAGACCTCGTCTGTGGAAACCTGCACAAAGCGGCCCAGTTTCGCCTCCAGAGCGGCCCGCAGCAGCACGACCACGCCAAGCACATTGCTGCGCACAAAGGGCGAGGCGTCCTCAATGGACCTGTCCACATGGGATTCCGCCGCGAAATTCACAAGGGCCTCTATCCGATGCCTGCGCATTACCCCACGCGCTTGATCCGCATCCGCTATGTCCGCCCTCTCGAAAAAATAGCGTCCGGGATAGTCCCGTTCCACATGGGCCAGATTGGCGAGATTTCCGGCATAGCTCAAGTTGTCCATGTTGCAGACGACGGCATCCGGACGATCGCGAAGAACCATGCGGATAAAATTGCTGCCGATAAAGCCGCAGCCGCCGGTGACAAGCAAACGCATCCGCCTCTCCCGCTCCCGATCTGGGAGGACATTACTATCAGTATCGGCATCAAAAAGACACAGGCAGCTTACCTTTCAAAAGCAGGGGCAGCCCGCAGACCATGAGCACCACGCAGTCGGCCCTGGCGGCCGCGCACTGTCCGACTATGCCGGACATGTCCCGAAAGGCGCGTCCGGCCGGGGTCAGGGGCACGACGCCAGACCCGGTTTCGTTCTGCACCGCCAGCACCGGTCCGGGCAGAGAGGCCAGAGCCGCGGCCAGTTTCCTGCACAGGCCCTCAAAGCCGGGAGGGGCGCGATCCGCGCGCATACAGGCCGAAGCCCACAAGGTCAGGCAGTCGAAAAGCAGCACTTCGCCCGGATGCGCCATCTCTCCCAACTTGTCCGGCAAACCCGCCGCCTCGTCCGCGCCAAGCTCGTACAGGCGCCAGCCTGCGCCGCGTTTGCGCCGGTGCGCAAGCGCCCGCCTGCGCATCTCCTCGTCATAAATCTGCGCGCTGGCCAGGAAAAGACGGTCCGGCCCCAGAGCTTCGGCAAGCTTTTGCGCAAAGGCGCTTTTGCCGCTGCGGCATCCGCCGGTCACCAGGATGAAGGGGCCCTTTCCGGTCTGCTTCGACATCAGACTACCTTACAGATTCCCGCATGGAAAAGTTTACTTTCCTATGCGGATATCAGTAAGCTTGCCGAATAGCGGCCGGGGTGTCAATTTTATTTTTACGCGCGAAAAGGGCCTTTTGCATGGCAACGAGACTGTCGAAGCCCGCGTCCGCTTCGCCTGCTTTGCCCGCCCGGCGCAAAGCGGGGCGGACCAGGGGCGCGTAGCCGAGGCGCAGGGCCTGTTTTTCCCGCAGTTCATGCCCGCCTACCGGGCGCAACCTGCCGTTCAGGTCCACCTCCCCCCAGAACACGGCGCGTTCCGGCAAGGGCACGTCATAATACGAAGAAAGCACGGCGGCCACCAGGGCCGCGTCCATGCCCGGCTCCATGAGCTTTATGCCCCCTCCCACCTTGGCGTAGATGTCCGCCTGGGCAAAGGAGAGACGCAGGTGTTTTTCCAGCACGGCCAGCAACAGGTGCAGCCTGTTCACGTCAAAGCCGAGCCCGGTACGGCGGGGAATGGCGAGATAGCTGCGGGTGACCAGGGCCTGGATTTCCACGGCCAGTGGACGCTGCCCGTCCAGGGCCATGACCACGGCCGCGCCCGGCAGGGAGGCGTCGCGCGCGCCGAGAAAATAGGTCGAAGGGTCTTCAACGGGCAGAAGCCCCTTTTCTTCCATCTGGAAAACCAGCATCTCCTGATTCGGGCCGAAACGGTTCTTCAGCACCCGAAGCAGGCGGAACATAAGCCTGCGGTCGCCTTCCAGGGAAATGACGGTGTCTACCATGTGCTCAAGAAGTCTTGGCCCGGCCAGAACCCCGTCCTTGGTGACGTGCCCCACAAGCACAACGGCCGTGTCGCTTTTTTTGCAGCGTTCGACAATCTCCGTGGCCACCGCCCGCACCTGGCTCACGTTGCCCGGCAGTCCTTCAGCGCTCGCCGAGCTCACCGTCTGCACGGAATCGATGATCAGCAGCGCCGGGGGGTCGCTCTCCAGAGCGGGGAAAATATCCTCGACGCTGTTTGTGGACAGAGCGTGGAGGTTGTCGTGCAAAATACCGAGCCTCAAGGCCCTGGACTTGATCTGGGAGAGGGATTCTTCTCCCGAAACATAGATGGTTTTAAGCCCGGAAGCGGCCACGGCGCCGGCGAGCTGCAGCAGAAGCGTGGATTTTCCTATGCCGGGTTCTCCGCCCACCAGCAGAGCCGCTCCCGGAGCGATTCCCCGCCCCAGAACGCGGTCCAGGGCTTCCATGCCCGTGCTGAATACGGCATGGCCCTTGTCCGGGACGCCGGACAAGGGCAGAACGTCTACCGCGCGCGGATTCGCCCGCTCTCCTTTGCCGGGGCCGGGTTGTATCCGCACGGGGACCAGACTGTTCCATTGCCCGCAGTGCGGGCACTGCCCCCGCCACTGCGCGCTGCGCGCGTTGCAGGCGGAACAGACGTAGGTTTCACGGATTTTGGGCATCAGTTCTCTTGTTTGAAATACTTCGCATCCCGGCGCGGGGCGCTTTTTCTGGCGGTCCCGCGGCATTCGCGCCCTTTTCACCCTTCCTCTTCGCCGTCCGGCCAGTCCGCCCCCCGTCTTGAGGACGCTTTCACGCGGGGCGTTTCCGCCCCCGGAATTACTCGCTCCGGGCCACAGGGGTGTCGCGCGCGTCCAGAACGTACACCTCAAACGTGTGCATCGCTTCGGGAGGCGAGGGGAAAAGCACCACGCAGGGCACCTTGCCGCCCGGCGGGATGTTGGTATTGTTGGTCATAATATTTATGCGGTTGTTCAAAGATTCCCTGAGTTGGGAAGCCGTGAGGCTCTGCATCTGAAAAAGGCTCAGAGGCACGCCGCAAAGCTGTTCCATTCCGGTCAGAACCTTGTCGTCCTTGTCCAGAAGCCTGGCCCCGACCGCGATGTAATCCTTGCTGACGGCCGAACCGTTTACGGCCAGTCCCTGGATGACCATCAGCCGGCCCTCCGGATTGTCAACCATGAACTGCCGTATCTCTTCAAGCGAGATGTCTCTTATGCGGATGTCGGAGTCGGTATCCGCCTGCGTCCGCTCTTTTTCCGTCCCGCCGGAAAGGGGCGCCGTTTCCGGGAAAAAGGCCCCGTAGATCAAAAAACCGCCGTAGCCGAGCATGACCAGCAAAACCGCGGCGGCAAAAGCGCCCAGAACTTTGACGGCCGTTCCGAAAAGCGATCTGCGGCCTTTTTTGCGCGCGCGTCCGGGCGGAAGAGGCGGAAGTTCCTCTTCTTCTCCAGCCTCCGGGAAAGGAAGATGAGGCATGGCGAAGACATATCCGCAGTGCGAGCAACGGGATTTCCTGCCCGGCCTGTACAATTCGTCCGGCAGGGAGAAAGTGGTTTCGCATCTGGGGCAGACAATGATCATTTCAGTCAATCTTCAGGGAAAATATTCCGGGGGAAGTCCGGTATCGCTCCGCGTAATCAAGGCCGTAGCCGACCATAAAGCCCTGATCTATTGTGAAGCAGGGATAGTCAACGCTCACCTGAACCTGCCGGCGTTCCTTTTTATCAATCAGGGCGGCGAGGCGCAACGACCCCGGCCTGCGCCCGGCAAACTCGTTAAGGAGAAAATTCATGCTGATCCCTGTGTCCACTATATCCTCGACGATCAGGACGTCCCGCCCCGCGATGCCGCACTCCACGTCCTTGACGAGAACGGCCCGGCCCGAGGACACGTCGCCCGCACCATAACTCTTGACGCGCACGAAATCAATTTCAGCCTCAACGCTCAGGCGCCGCGCCAGATCCGCGCAGAACATAAAAGCGCCCTTGAGAACGCAGACAAGAAGCAAAGCCCCGCCCGCGTAATCGGCATTTATGCGCCCGGCCAGCTGGCCGACCCTCCGGTCAATCTCCCGCGCCCCGATGACAGGTACAAGTTCACGGTCCACATTCATTCCAGCAGGCGCAACATGGCGGTTTCATCACAATCCGGATACTTCGGGCAGTGGATGCAGTCGGCCCAGATTTTCTGCGGAAGACTGTCCTTGCTTACCTCCAGAAAACCAAGGCGGGAAAAAAAAACGGTTTCGTAAGTCAGGGTGAAAAGACGGCCCAAGCCCATATCCACGGCCTCGCGGATGCAGGCTTCGGCAAGGATCCCCCCGTAGCCTTTCCTACGCTGATCGGCGCGTACATAAAGGGATCTGATTTCACCCAAATCTTCCCATATGAGGGCCAGGGCGCAACAGCCGATCAATGCGCCGTCTCCGCCGCGCAGGATGTGGAAGTCACGGGCGTGGGCGTAAAGATCGGACAGAGGACGGGGCAGAAGCTTGCCGTCGCTGCCGGCGGTCAGCAGCAGGCCGTGAATGTCCCTCATGTCGCGGATTGCGGCTCTGGTAGCGATAATATCCATGCCCCGGCTATCTCGCAAGCATCTCCCGCAAAATCCGCTCCAGCTCCCTCTCCTCGACCAGCCCCTTATGGTTGACTTTGAGTTCTCCCTCGCGATCATAGATCAAAAGATGCGGCACGGCGTTCACTCCCACTCTATGCGTGAAGTCGCCCACTCCCATGACCACGGGATAATTTATATGCATCTCCTCAATATAGGTGTCGAGAGCCTTGCGTTCCTTGTCCACGGACACGCCGAGCAAGACCACGTCATCCTGAGGGAAATTATTGCGTATATTGATGAGGCCCGGTATCTCCACCCGGCAGGGCGGACACCAGGAGGCGAAGACGTTCACGGCGACGATCCTGCCTCTGTTGGCCACGACAAATTTGATCAGGCCGGAGGCGTCAAGCTTTTCCACCGTGGCCGCCCGCGCGTACGAAGCGGTCAGGAAAAGCCCGAGAAGCAGGGCCAGGATCGGAACGGCGCGATTACGCGCGAAAAACGACATTTTTTCTCCTTTTCACCAAAATTTTCTTTATGCGCGGTTTCAATTTGAAAGCGCAACACCTGTTGTTTGGACGTTAGCCGAATCCAGAAAAGTTGTATAGGGGGTCTTGAACCCCAGACATTTTCTTGGTCTCCAGTTCAGGCGGCACATG
>JAISZH010000060.1 GCA_031269345.1 Desulfovibrio sp.
CTTGCCATCCAAACATAAGATTCAAATGATAGACCTGTAGTACGAAAGTACCCAAGCTGTTTTCGATAATACTTTGAATTTACAAGATTTATACGCTAAAAACTGTCAAACTTCGGTGACCATGCTGGAATTTATATTCGAGTGCTTTGCCTTCTCTGTTATAGGGGTGATCCTTTTTGTCATTCTCGCCTACCTTTTCTACATCCTCGCCCACGTTCTCTACATCCTCGCCAATCTTCTTTCCTGGCTTCTGGTCGGCATCGTGGCCGTATTTATTGTCCTGCGCTGCCTCGTCACCGGCAAACCTCTTCCGAACCCAGAACAGTAGCCTGTACATCCTCTTAATCAATTCCTCCTCTAACGCATTGGCCCCTTCCAACCACCGAATTCTGCAACCGTATTCCGCCCCACAACAATATGGGCGGCATAACCTCGTATGTGCTATGAACAGAACAGGATAAAGGCAGCCTGATAAGTGAAACTGCTCTAAGGGCGTGGCGGATTCCGGGAGTGGGAAAGGGGAGAAGGGACTGATTTGCCTTTTCCGCCGTTTGCTGATAGACCCTTGGCAAACAACGGTATGGTCATATGAGTTCCCGCAACTCCCAATCTCCGCGCAAAGCGAAATGGACGTCCAAGCCGGATGAAGCCGGCCACGACTTCCGGTCCGTGACCTCACTGCGTTATCTGCGCCCGGCGTCAATGATCGGCACGGCGCCGGCTCTGGACCTGGTCTTCGCCCAGATCGCCCAAGTCGCGCCCTCGACCACCACCGTACTGTTGCGCGGAGAGAGCGGAACCGGCAAGGAACTGGTGGCCGGGGCTCTGCACGACGCAAGCCCCCGCCGCGACGGTCCCTTTGTCTCCCTGAACTGCGCGGCCATCCCGGAAAGTCTGATCGAAAGCGAACTTTTCGGGCACGAGCGCGGCGCTTTCACGGGAGCGCTCGCGGTGCGCAAGGGGCGCTTCGAGCTTGCCCAGGGCGGAACCCTGTTTCTGGACGAGGTGGGCGATCTCTCGCTCATGACCCAGGCAAAACTTTTGCGCGTAATCCAGGAACGCACCTTCGAGCGGCTGGGGGGACTTGCGGTGCTCAAGGCGGACGCGCGCATAATCGCCGCCACCAACAGGGACCTGGAAGATATGGTGGAATGTGGCCAGTTCAGGCGGGATCTGTATTACCGCCTGAACGTCTTCCCCATCCATCTGCCCCCCCTGCGCGAACGCGCGAACGACATCCTTCCGCTGGCCGATCATTTCGTCAAATTATTCGCCGCCGAACACCACAAGGGCAACCTGCGCCTTTCCCCGGCCATTTCCGCTCTCCTGCACGCCCACAGCTGGCCCGGCAACATCCGGGAACTGGCCAACGTCATGGAGCGGGCGGTGCTGCTGACGGAGGAGGACGGTTGCATCATGCCGGAGCACCTGCCTCCCGACATGCAGCGCCAAAACGGCAAGGCCGCCGAGGCGACCTCCGGGGGGGTTACGGAGGCCAGGCGCGCGGACGGCAAAAAGGTCACCCTGCAGGAACGCCTGGACAGCCTGGAACAGAGCTGTATCACGGAAGCTTTGCAAAACGCGCGCGGACACATCGGACGCGCGGCCGCGGAACTGGGTCTTACGGAAAGGGTCATGGGCCTGCGCATGGCCAAGTACGGAATAAGCTACAAGGATTACAGAACCGGACGCTGAATGCGCCCGGAAGGTGGTGGGTTTCATGCCTTCAGCGCGTGTAGGGGCAATTCTGGACATAGCGGCCGCTTCCGCTCCGGCGAAAAACCATTCGCCGCTGGAAAAAGACATGGATATGGCCCGTCTGTTCGGCAGGGACGTTCTTAGCCTCCAGGCCATGCGCGCCCTTTTGCCCTGCGGGGCGTATGAAAAGCTGGAGCGGACGGTTAAAACCGGGGGTCGTCTTGAGCCGGACGTGGCGAACGTGATCGCCAACGCCATGAAGGACTGGGCCATCAGCCGGGGGGCCACGCATTACACGCACTGGTTCCAGCCCATGACCGGCCTGACCGCCGAAAAGCACGACGCCTTCATGGTGCCGGCGGAGGACGGACGGGCCTTCAACGAATTTTCCGGCCAGAAGCTGATCAGCGGCGAACCGGACGCGTCGTCCTTTCCTTCCGGGGGGATCCGCTCCACCTTTGAAGCGCGCGGCTACACGGCCTGGGACCCCAGTTCGCCGGTATTTATCGTGGACGGGCCGGAAGGGAAAACCCTGCATATCCCCTCTGTCTTCTATTCCTACACCGGGGAAGCCCTGGACCGCAAAACACCGCTTTTGCGCTCCCTCGCCGTCCTTTCACGTCAGGCCCTGCGCATCCTGCGCCTGTTCGGCAACACAAGGGCCACCTCGGTTCAGGCCGTGGTGGGGGCGGAACAGGAATATTTCCTCGTCGACCGCCGCCTGGCCGCCCTGCGCCCGGATCTGATGCTCGCCGGCCGGACCCTGGCAGGCGCCGTGTCTCCCAAGGGCCAGGAACTGGAAGACCATTATTTCGGCGCCATCCCCTCAAGGGTCATGGCCTTCATGCAGGACGTGGAATACCGCCTCTGCGCTCTGGGCGTCCCCTGCCGGACACGGCACAACGAAGTCGCGCCCGGCCAGTTCGAAATGGCCCCCCTGCACGAGGAGGCGAACATCGCCGTCGACCACAATATGCTGGTGATGAACATTTTGCGCCATACCGCGCTACGGCACGGCTTTGTCTGCCTTTTGCACGAAAAGCCCTTTGCCGGGGTGAACGGCAGCGGCAAGCACAACAACTGGTCGATCAGGGACTCCGAAGGCAACAATTTGTTGAGCCCCGGCGCGACCCCGCACACCAACGCCCAGTTCCTGGTTTTCCTGGCCGCCGTTCTGCGGGCCGTGCACAAGCACTCCACCGTGCTGCGCCTTGGGATCGTCGGGGCCGGCAACGACTACCGCCTCGGGGCCAACGAGGCCCCGCCCGCCATTTTATCCGTCTATCTCGGCGAACAGCTTACGGAAGTCATGCAGGGTCTTGCCGCCGGCGCTTTCGGCAAAGGCGCGAAACAGGGGAAAAGCATCGAAATCGGTGTCTCCACACTGCCCCCCCTGCCCAAGGATTACTCGGATCGCAACCGCACCAGTCCCTGCGCCTTTACGGGCGACAAGTTCGAATTCAGGGCCGTCGGAGCGTCCCAGTCCTTAGCCCCGACCAACATCGCCGTAAACGCCGCCGTGGCCTGCGCCCTGGACGACATCGCCACCAGCCTGGAGGCCGGGGTCTGCGAAGGCACGCCTCTCAATCAGGCCGTGCAGGAACTCCTGGTCGTGCTGTCCCGCGAGCATATGCCGGTAATATTCAACGGCAACGGCTATGCCCCGGAATGGAAGGAAGAGGCGGCAAGGCGGGGGCTGCCGAACATGACGACGACGGTGGAAACCCTGGAACATTACAGCGACCCGGCGGTCATGGACGTTTTCATGCGCCATGCGGTTCTGACGGAACGCGAGCTGCTGGCCAGACAGGAGATACTCCTTGACGCTTACGCCAAAACGATCTCTGTGGAAGCCGGGTTGACCAGCCGCATCGGCCGGACCTCCATTCTGCCGGTCGCCTTGTCCGGGCAGGACAAGGCGGCGCGACTGCTTCTGCGCGCTCGCTCCCTTTTCGGCCAATCCGGAGAAAACCCGGAGGCGCAAACGCATGACGCGCGGACCCTGCCGGAAGAAAAGCGCTTTACCGCGATTAGGGAGCGCGTTCTGGCCCTGTCCGACTCACTGGAAGACCTGGACGCGGCGCGGCGCGATCTGCTGGAATACCCGGAAACGCTCGGGCGCGCGCGCGCGGCGAGAGACGTGGTCGTCCCGGCCATGCGGCGCTGCCGCGAACACATAGACGCCCTGGAACTCATGCTGGACGACGCGAACTGGCCTTTGCCGACCTATGCGGAACTGCTCTGGGTGCGTTAGAGCGGTTCACGAATTGAAATGCGGATATCAGTAATTGAGGCTCCGCCCCTTACCCCGCCTGGGGAAATGATTTCCCCCGGACCTCCTCGACAGTAAATCCTTGAAATATCAGTTGGTGGCGCAGGAGAACCAGATCTTTGCCGGGAGAAATTGGGTGGCGGAGCGAACTCAAAAGAATAAATCGGCGATTTTACTTCGCACTAACAGCCGGGAGAGAGATGCTCCATGGAACAGGATATTTACGTTGTGGTGCATATACAGGTCGCGCCGGAGTCGCGTGACGAGTTTCTTCGCATAATGGAGGACCTGGTGGCCGCCGCCAGGAGAGAACACGGAAACAAACGCTATGAACTGACGCGGGATCTGGCCGATCCCATGGCCTTCACGGTTATAGCGATATGGGCATCGGCCGAGGACATCCACCTGCATGACAACAGCCCGGAAGTCAACAAATTGTTTCCATTGCTGGTAAGCGGGGCGGTCAAGGTGAACCCCATGAGGGGGACTCTGGTTCTCTGACGCCAGTTCGCACGCCTGCGGCGGGCGCCTGAATTTTTGGGGCGAATGGAGGGATTTGAACCCTCGACCCCCAGATCCACAATCTGGTGCTCTAACCTGCTGAGCTACATTCGCCGTATGAAACTTGCAATCTACACGGCGGCAGGCAAATGGTCAAGAATTTTCCTCGGATTCACCAGGGCAATCGAATGAATAATTAGAAAAACTCTAGAAATATTGCCGTCTCTCCGGTAGTCTATGGAAAAAACCGGAGGGAGATATGGCAGAACGCTTATCCATTGCTATTATTGAACATTTTGAGGACATGCCGGATCCTAGGCAGCAAGCAAAGGTACTTTATCCACTTTC
>JAISZH010000170.1 GCA_031269345.1 Desulfovibrio sp.
GGTTGATGAGCAAAGACGCGCCGCCCAGGTACTAGAGCATTTCACACTTGAAATGCTCTGCAAGGATTTGCCTCGCAAATCCTTGCCGCGAAACAGGAGCAGGCGGGCTTTGCCCGCCGTAGGCAAACTGTTTCAAGCGTTAATTGCTCTAAAGCGCCGCGAACCACTGCTCTGGATTAATGGCTTTTTGCCTGAAACGCAATTCAAAATAAAGCCCCGGACCTTTCAGGGCCGGATAATATCCGGCCGTGCCCACTTTTTGCCTGCCGCGCACCTCCTGTCCGACTTTCAGCGGGCAACTTCCCAGATAGGCGTAAAGGGTGTAATAATCCTCCCCGTGCTGCACGATCAGCACCGTGCCGAAACCGCGCAGAACATCGTTGTGCACCACTTTGCCCCCGGCCACGGCCCAAACCTCGGCCTTGTCAGAGGAGGTGAAGCCTATTCCGCGCGACGCGAGATCTCCTCCGCCGGCGAAGCGGATGCCGACCTTGCCGTTCACCGGCTTTTGCAGCCTGCCTTTCAATGCGGTCAAATCCCCCCCCTGACGTTGGGAAATTTCAAAATTCAGCGAACTGATCAGTTTTATGGCGGCATTCAGCTCCGTCTCCGCGTCCACGCGCACCCGCCTTATTTCTCCCAGCCTTTTGTCATAGGCGAGCCGGGCCTTCAAAAGCCGGGCCTTTTCCTCGTTGACCCGGTTCAGTCTCTGGCGCATCTCCTGCGAAAGCTTGTTCCCGCGCCCGACGATTCCGGCAAGGCGCGTCTCCTGCTGATCCAGCTTGCGGCGGTATTTCTCCAGGGCCACGTAAAGCTCCCCGGACACGGCAAGATCCCGTTCCGCGGCCGCTCTTTCCTCCCCCGTCCCGGCCAGGGGGCGCCTGTTGCTAATCTCCCACAGCAGTTGCAGGGTCCGGGCCAGGGCATCCTCGGTCTTTTCCTGTTCGGCCAGCAAGGTCTGGTATTCCTTCCCCACCTTGTCCCCGGCCGCGCCAAGCGCCAGAAGTTTTCCCTGCCCGGCGTCCAGGCCCTTCTCCAGTCCCAGAATGCGCTTTTCCGCAGCCGCGAGATCCGCATTGAGCCTGCGTTCCTCATCGGTCAATCTTTGCAGGCTCAGCTTGCGTTCCGCCGCCTTTTTCTGCTCCAGAGCCAGATCCTTTTCCAACTGCTGCAAAGTGCGCGGCGGCTGCAGACGCACCTTTCCCCGCACCCTGGCGGCCGGTGCGGCAAAAGCCTCTCCAGCCGCCGCGCAAAGCGCGAAAATGGCCGCAACCGCCAATATCCGCCGGAGAAAAAAATTATTCGACCGCATAGTCCAGAAAACTCCCCAGAGGGCATCCGGAACACAATGGTTTGCTTTTTTTGCAGTAGCTGTGTCCCGTCCGCACTATCAGGGCGTGAAATTCATTGTAGAGGACCGCGTCCGCCTCCAGCCGGTCCATGAAAAATTCCTGCGCTTCCTCATATGGCGCGTCCGGAGGCAGCAGGCCGTGCCTCCCGCACAGGCGCAGCGTGTAAGTGTCTATAACGAAAAAAGGCAGGCCAAGGGCATAAAGAAGCAGGCAATCCGCGGTTTCCGGGCCGATCCCGCGCACTCCGAGAAGCTCTTCGCGCAGTTCCCGGCCGTCTTTGCCGCGCAGAAAATCCAGTCGCAGGTTGCCGGGGGGAACGTCCCAGCCCGCGTAAGCGCTGAAATACTCCAGCAGGGCGCGCAGCCTGCCGGCCTTCAGGCGAAAAAAACCCGCCGGACGCAAGAGTTCTTCCAGCTCCCGCACAGGCATGAAGTACAGGGCTTCCGGCCTTAAAACGCCCCTTGCCCGCAGTCCGGCGATGGCTTTTTCCACGTTCCGCCAGGCGGTGTTCTGCGTCAGCACCGCGCCTACCGCTATTTCAAAGGGCGAATCGGCCGGCCACCATTTGGAAGGGCCGAAGCGCGCGAGCATCGCCCTGTATAGCGCGAGAAGCGCGGCCTCCGGTTGCCTGCCCGCCCGTTTCACAACCGCGCCTTCCCCGTGTACTCCGGGGCGATTTTGGCATCAAGCGCGCAACGCTCCGCCCGCGACCCGGGATCAAAGATCAGGGCGACCCATTCCCCGCGTCCGAGGACGCGCGGCGCTGGACAACCCCGGCTCCTGTACGCTTCTTCTACCTGCCCGGACTGTTCCTCCAGGATGCCTGAAAGTATCAGCAGGGGGGGGGCGTCCTCCCCGCCCAGGGCGGCGATGCGCGGGGCCATGTCCATGAGCGGTCCGGCCAGGATGTTGGCCATGATCAGCCCGTATCTTCCGGATGCGGCCTCGATCCCTCCCTTGCGCAGGTTCAGGCGTTCCGCGTCAAGGCCGTTGAGCCGCAAATTTTCACGGGCGTTTGCCAGGGCCTCCGGGTCGACGTCCAGGCCGTCGCCGACAAGGCCGAGCTTCGCCGCCGCCATGCCTAGGATGCCGGAACCCGTGCCGAGATCCAGAAAGCGCGTCCCTCTTTTTACCCGGCCGGCGGCATGGACCTCGGACAGGGCCTCAAGACAGAGAGCCGTGCTTGCGTGATGGCCGGTGCCGAATGCGGTCCCCGGCTGAATTATCAAGGGGATGCGGCTGGTGCGCTTTTTTGCTTCTTCCATCCACGGGGCCAGAACCAAAAAATGCCGTCCGCATTCCACCGGCGTAAAAAATTCTTTCCAGGCTTCCAGCCAGTTTTTTTCCTCGCAGGCGCTTTGCGTGATTGTTACCTGCGGAAAGCGGAATTGAAGCTCGTCGGCCAAAACCGGGCAGAGCGCGCCGTCAACAAAGTACGCCGTACAGACAAAGCTTCCGTCCGGACGGTTTTCTTCTTCCCAGCCTTGGGCCACGCGCAGGGCGAGCAGAGCGCCGACGCGCTCCTCCTCGTCTTTTGCGTGACCGGGGGGCAGGGAAACCTCAAATCTGGTCAGGAGGGGCATTCCTCAGTGGCCGCAGGCGGAGCAGGTGGAACAACCGCCGCCCTCCAGCCTCAGCTCCGATTCTACCATGAAACCCATGTCGGAAAAGTCCACTGTTATATTTTTAGCCTGGCCGAAAAGCGCTTTGTCCACGCAAAAAGAATAGCCCTTTTCCGTAAAGACGGAATCCTCTTCCCCGGCTTCATCCAGCGCCAGGGCAAGATGCGGCCCGGAGCATCCTCCGGGCGTCAGGTAGATGCGAATTGCGCTTTTCTCCTTGCCCGCAAAATAGGCGTCCAATTCTTCACGGGCCGGTTCTGTCAGTTCAAGCATAATATTCTCCGTTTTTACTGCCTGTTGATATCCGCATTGAAAAGCAAACTTTCCCTGCGGAGGATCGTCAGCCGAAAACGCGGTTTCCGGCCGGCTTGCGCCGCTTCGCGGCGACAGCGGCCGCCGGGCCGCTGTTCAGATTTCCATGCGGAAATCTGTAATCACGGGAACGAGGTTTGTCAAATCTCCGCTCTTTTCTTCCTTGCGAACAATCGCGTTATTATGACGAAGAACAAGGGAGTGAAGAATATCCCGATTCCCGTGGATGAGATCATGCCTGCCATCACCGCCGTGCCAATGGCGTTTTGTCCCCCGGAGCCGGCTCCGCTGCTGACTGCCAGCGGGATGACGCCGAGGATGAAGCACAGCGAAGTTATAATGATGGGCCGCAGGCGCAGGCGCGAAGCCTCTACGGCAGCGTCAAGCAAGTCTTTGCCGTCCCGATGCAAGGCTCTGGCAAACTCCACGATCAAAATGGAATTTTTGGCCGACAGACCAACAATGGCAAGTAAGGCTACCTGGAAATAGATGTCATTGTTCATGCCGCATATATATATAGCGACCAGTGAGCCGACAATACCGGCAGGCACGGCCATGAGCACCGCGAAAGGAATCGTCCAGCTTTCATACAACGCAGCAAGACTTAGAAAAACAATGATGATGGAAATGGTGTACAGCATAGGAGCCTGGTTACCGGACATACGTTCCTGAAGGGAAAGCCCCGTCCAGGCGTAGTCAATCCCGGCAGGCAATCCCGCCGCGCTTTTTTCCATCGCCGCCATAGCTTGCCCGCTGCTTTTTCCGGAAGCGGCGGCACCTTCGATTTTTACGGAAGGAACGCCCTGATAGCGCGTAAGTCTTGGGGATGTCGTAATGGAACGTACCTCAAGAAAGCTGGAAAACGGCACCATTTCCCCCTTCACGTTGCGCACATGGTAACGGTAAAAATCGTCCTTGCTGACGCGGTAAGAAGGCCCGGCCTGCAAGTAAACTTTTTTTGTTCTACCTTTATCGGTGAAATCGTTGATGTATTCTCCCCCCCAATACGCTCCGATTGCGCCGTTAATGTCCCCCTTGCTTAAGCCCAAAGCCCCCGCTTTATCGCTGTCTATTTTCAGTTCATACTGCTCAACGTCTTCCAAACCGCTATAGCGGGCATAGGCGATCTCCGGGCGCTCCGCCGTGTTTTGCAATAAATGGTCCTTGGCTTGCATCAGGGCCGTATGGCCGTTCGCGCTGCGATCCATCAGTTCCATGTCAAAGCCGGAAGAATTGCCGAGTTCCATGACGGCGGGCGGGGCCATGACGAAGATTGTCGCGCCGGGAATGGCGGCGAATCTGGCCTGTGCGCGCTCCATGACGTCAAAAACGCTTTGTCCGCGACCGCGTTCGTTCCAATCCCTGAGAAGCGGGAAAGCCATACCGGAGCCTTGTCCAGTTCCGCTAAAACCCCAGCCCATGACCGTCATGACGCTTTGTACGGATTCCTTTTCTTCGTTGCGGAAATACGAATCTATTTCCGCCAGTATTTTTTCGGTCCGCTCGAACGAAGCTCCGGGCGGCAGTTGCACGTCAATATAGAGAATCCCCTGATCTTCATCCGGCAAAAAGGCCGTGGGCAACTGCATGAACAAAACGACGCAAATGGCAGGTACTGTGATGAAAACCGCTAACCACCGCCTGGGTGCTTTCAGAATGCTCCGCGTCCTGACGGCGTAGCGCCTGGTAACAGCATGGAACCAATCGTTGAATCTGCCGAAAATCCCCTTGCCGGACGCATGGGCGTGAACATGCAACATGGTGGCGCACAGGGCGGGGGTCAGCACGATGGCGATAATCACCGACAACACCATGGAACTGACAATCGTGATGGAAAACTGCCTGTAAATGATGCCAGTGGAACCGGACATGAAAGCCATGGGAACGAACACGGCGGAAATGACCATGGCCACGCCGATCAAGGCGCCGGTTATCTGGCGCATGGACTTGAGCGCCGCTTCCCTTGGAGAGAGCTTTTCATCACGCATGAGGCGTTCCACGTTCTCCACCACGACAATGGCATCGTCCACCAGCAGGCCGATAGACAGAACCATGCCGAACATGGTCAGGGTGTTGACGGAGAACCCGGCGGCAGCGAGCACCGCGAAAACGCCGAGCAGGACGACAGGCACGGCAATGGCCGGAATGATGGTGGCCCGAAAGCTTTGCAGGAACAAAAACATCACCGCGACAACGAGGGCAATGGCCTCGAACAGGGTAATCACAACGGATGAGATGGATTCTTCAACAATCGGGGCACGGTCTTCGGCATAGGCGTATTTAAGCCCTGGCGGGAAAAAGCGCGCGAGCGATTCCAATTCCGCCTTGATGCCGCGCGTCGTCTCAATGACATTGGCCCCGGACGCGAGTCTGACGGCCACGCCGACGCCTTTATGTCCGTTGTACCATGTGCAGCCCATAAAACTTTCTTCATTCAGTTCAATGCGGGCCACATCCTTCAGGCGCAGAACAGACCCATCCTCCTCCGCGCGAAGGAGGATGCGCTCGAATTCTTCCACCGTTCCCAAGCGGGAAGAGGCGGTTACAGCTATGCTGAT
Organism: Desulfovibrio sp.; assembly: GCA_031269345.1. Lineage (GTDB taxonomy): Bacteria > Desulfobacterota > Desulfovibrionia > Desulfovibrionales > Desulfovibrionaceae > Frigididesulfovibrio. The sequence continues at coordinate 5,845 of JAISZH010000170.1, forward strand.
TTCCTGTCCCGGAGGGGCCGGAGCCGCACCCACCTGTCCTCCGGCGATCTGGGCGTTCTGCTGCTGAACGGCGGTTATAATGTCCTGGGGGTTGAGCCGGTATTGCCGCATTTGGTCGGGATCGCACCAGATGCGCATGGCGTTCTGTCCGCCATACAGCTCGGTGGAACCTACCCCTTGAACCCGGCTCAACGGCTCAAGCAGGTTGCCGGCGACGTAATCACTGATGTCGTTGGCGCGCATGGCGTCATCGTCAACATAAAAGGCAATCATCATGAAGGAATTCTGAACGGACTTGTATGCCTGCAAGCCTTGGCGCTGCACGATTTCCGGCAACTGCGGCATGGCCTGCTGCAATTTGTTCTGTACCTGTACCTGAGCCGTGTCCGTGTTCGTTCCGGAAGCGAACGTGAAATAAATTGTGGCGTTGCCATAAGAATCACTGGCGGAGCTCATATACAGGAGATTGTCTATCCCCGTCATTTGCTGCTCGATCACCTGCGTCACGCTTTGGTCGACAATGGCGGCTGACGCGCCGGGATATTGTCCCCATATGCCTATCTGCGGCAAGGCTATATCGGGATATTGCGCCACGGGAAGGGCGCGTATGGCAAGCCCACCGGCCAACATGATGACAATGGCGATAACCCAGGCGAACACAGGCCGGTTTATGAAAAAAGCCGCCATCGCCTACCTCGCCTCCGGTTTTGTCCGCGCGGAGTCAATCCCGCTTGCGGCATTTTTCACCGGAATACCACTGACAGGCTCTCCCGGAATAACTTTTTGAAGCCCTTCAACGACCAGAAGCTCATCCGGTGCTAGGCCGGATTTAACAATCCAGCGGTTGCCCAATGTTCGCGCAAGCGTGATTTCGCGGCGTTCCACCTGGAAAAATTCGTCACCGGCATCCTCCTTCCGTAGCAGATAAACAAAATGTCCCCTGGAGCCGTTGGAAAGGGCGCTGCTCTGGGGAATACAGATGGCGTTCTCCAGCGCCCCCTCCTCAATGATCACCCTGACGTACATGCCGGGCAGGAGCAGCCCGTCAGGGTTGGGAAATACGGCCCGGAGGGTCACGCTTCCCGTTGTCTGACTGACGGAGATCTCGGAAAAGAGCAAATCACCTGTTATCCACTCCGGAGAATCTGTCTGATGAGCCGTCAGGCGCGTATAGGGAGTGCCGTCTTCAAGAAAGAGACGGACTTTGGCGGAACCGCCATTCCGGCTAATCCAGTTTTGCGCTATGGCGCGGCGCAGGCGGAGCATGTCGGCGCTGGGCTGGGTGAAGTCCACATGCACGCTGCCGGTCTGCCGGATGATGGCCAGAGCGTCAGGTTGGCTCGCGGTGACCAAAGCGCCCGGCGTGACGGAGGAACGACCAATGCGTCCGGAGACTGGCGCTTTGACTTGCGTATAGGCAAGGTTGATGGCGGCGCTTTCCAGTTCCGCCCTGGCCCGTGCAATGCGCGCCCTGGCCTGACCGTGCTCGGCGATGGCGTTGTCCAGATCCTGCTGACCCACGGCTTTTGAACTGATCAGGTTTCTGTACCGTTTTTCCAGCAAGGCAAGAGCCACCACACTGGCTTCCGCCTCCTCAAGAACGGCTTTTGCCGTATTATATGCGGCCTCATAGGCGGCGGGGTCGATCTGGTACAGCACCTGCCCCTGGACGACATCCGCGCCTTCTTCAAACAGGCGTTCCAGAATGATGCCGTCTACCTGCGGCCTGACCTCGGCCGAGACAAGAGCGGACACTCTGCCCGGAAACTCGTTGAGCAAAACCACTTTTTCTTCGGCGAGTTTCGCATAAACTACTTCGGCACGCTCGCCTTGCGGTTGATCCAGATCTGCCCGATCGCATCCGGCAACCGCCAGGACAGCGTATAATACAGTTGGCAGGTACCATGCCCTATGAACGAAGGCATACGTTTTTTCTTTCTTCCGATCTTCTGAGCACATGCCTATGCCTCTTGTTTAGCAGGTCGACAAGCCAGGGCTGCCGCTTTTTTGAAATTTCAGTAGCCCAAACTATGCAGTAACTTTATAGTCAACAGGGAAAATGGAAAAAATGAAATTTCTGACCACAGGCGAATTCGCCAGTAGGTGATGCCGAACTTCTTTTGCACATTATCGGGAAATAAAAATCACTGGCCCGGGATATTCCCCCAGGGCGGCATCGGAAGTCACAAGAGACATTCCTTCCGACTTGGCCTGCGCAAGCAGGATGCGGTCAAACGGGTCTTTATGAAGCAAGGGCAGGTCGTTGGCCCCCAGGGTGTGCCGGCTGGTAATGCACAATTCTTCGTATTGATTATCCAACAGGCCGCGCCGCAGAACCTCCGGCTCGACTTTGAAGTCGTTTCTGCCAAGACTTTTTTTGATGACAATTTCCCAAATGCTGGCCGGGCTAAAATAGAGGACGTTGTCGCCGTCTGTCAGCAGTTCCTGCGCCCGCGCCGGCAAAGTGCCTGCCGCGGCCCAAATCAGCAGGTGCGTATCAAGCAGCAGCTTCATTCACTTCCCTCGAACATGGTTTGGATTTCCTCGCGGCCCATGGCGTCGAAGTCTTCCGGCACCTCGATCATTCCGCTGAAAAAGCCGATTCTTTTCGCCGGATCCGGCGGAGGCGTGCAGGCGCTAACTGTAACCATGGGCTTGCCTGACTTGGCGATAATGAACGGTTCGCCGTTCACCGCTTTTTCAATCAACCTGGACAAGTTTGTCTTGGCTTCATGGATGTTTACCTGCTGCATATCCTTTCTCCCGGATTAAAAAAACTAAGTCATGAACTAAGTTTAGTTGGAGTCAGGTGTTGTGTCAATATGACGCGCTTACAGGTCGTTCGGTATGTATAGCGACAATGGGGTCTTCCGCGTCCGAAAACCGGTATAGATACTTTCAGTCGACAAAAACAGCGCAAAAAGTTGCATTTTCGAATCACCTGGAGGTTTTCGGAACCCCAAATGGCACTCCAAAAAGTTCTTCCGTGCATTTCATCCGCTCACGCGCCGGAGCGTGGTGG
>JAISZH010000177.1 GCA_031269345.1 Desulfovibrio sp.
ATCACTTGCTCCCGTTTGATGTAAACCGGGAATCACCCTGACCTCCCTATTGCCTACATCGACGCTATGAACCAAACAAACACCGTCTTGACAAGATGGGGTTTGTTTGACGCTTACAAATATTTTGCCGGGACACTCAAATCGCGGCTGGTCAGTTTGTCGGCATGCTGCGCGATAATGTTTACTTACAGGTTCTTCTGCGCCTTCGTCCAGCTCCTGAACAGCAAGAGAGGGAAAATATTATCGAAAGTGCCGTGGAAATTTTTTTACATGGCATAGTGAAGCAAGATAATGCGTGAACAATGCCGGGGAATATCGCCTTGTCAGACGGAAGAACCGAGACGGTACCCGGCGGCGAGACATTGCTGACACCTCCGGGCCACGTTGACCAGAATTCCCTTTTCATTGATGAAACGAGCGCCTGTCTGCTTGAACCGGAACGGGACGTTGGCCGCTTTGCATTGCCGTTGCAGGGAGATAATCCATTGCAGATGGCAAGGCCGGGCTTCAGGGCCGGATTCGCCGCCCGCTATGACATGCGAGATGCCGGAGAGATGGGGGCTTATGTCCATTTTCTCCAGCATCGGCTCCACGATGATCTCCCGGTGTCGTATGGGCAGGGAAATGAAGAGAGGCAGCCGTTTGTCCGCCATGGCCTGATTTTCGGCGGTGCAGGCAATGGTGACGTTTGCGTAGCCGTCGCCCCAATCCGGGGGCAGACAGTCGGCAAAGCGATGGATACGCTTGGTTGGAATGAAGAAATGGAGATCAGGGCGGAGCCGGATCGCATTCCAGGCTTCAGGGCGGTGCTGATCCGCGTCTTCAAGAAAGAAGTCCGAGGAAAAGCAGGTGTAAACGGCGTCACCGTCCGGCTGGAGTTTGTAGGAGCCTTTCTTCTTGCCGCCCCTGAATTTTTCCAAGGGCAGACGGAAAGCGGAGGTCAGGCTGAAACGGGAGGGATCGCGCCCGAACTTGCCGTCCATGCGGTACACATAACAGTTCAGACAGCCGGGACTGAATTTGCGGCAGCCGTGCCAGGGATTCCAGGACGACACTGTTTTCTCCCGCGCCCGAAGGGATTCAGATCGTTTCCCCGTTCTTTCTGCCCTGAGCCATCGCCTTTGCGGCGGTGCGGGCCGTTTCGCCTTTGTAGTCGTTGTTCCAGCGGTTGGTGATGATATAATCGAACACAACCGCGCCGGTATGTTCGCAAAAACGCTCCATTTGGGACAGCGCGGTCAAACCGCCGCGACCGCTGCCGCCGGGAGAGGCGACAAGCAGTATGTTTTTGCCTGACAACGCCCCCTTATTGCCCATCAGAAAGTTTTCACAGCGGCGGAAACGGTCGCAAAAAGCCTTTATCCCTTCGGCCGTTTCGCCCCAATACACAGGAGTGATCATTGCCACGGCATCGGCATTTCTGACGGCATCTTGCAGCGCGTCAAATCCATCGTCTCCGAAGGCGCATTTGTGTTCGCGCAGGCATGTGCCCCATCCGTCACCGCAGACATGGCACAGTGATATACAGTTGGCGTTGACTTCATGGACTTCCGCGCCGCCTTCCCGCGCTCCCTCTGAGATCGCATCCGTAATCCTGCGGCAAAGGCCGTCTTTTTTGGGATTGCCCGATACAATCAGAAATTTCATTGTATAACCTCATAGGTCGTTTTTCCCTTGTTCAATGCCGTAATGACGATATCCCACCTTCCAGGCCGGTTCAAGTTTTTCCTATTCTGAAGGTAGGCCCTGCGGGCTGACCGGTTGTATCTATTGAAACATGGGCTTGCAGCAGGCCGGGCAGCCTCGTGCATTCGTCAGGGGTAAGCAGGGGCCGGGCAGTTTCCGTCATGTTCACCGAAGTGTTTTTCAGATGCCCGGAGTTTGAGCCGGAAAGAGACACCTTTTCCTCCACCACCGTGGTCTTGCCGGTCATGCTCTTCCGCCCACCGGGCCGAACCGTGGAGATTGGCGTTGGAACGGAGCTTTTTCATGAAGCAGAGCCAGACGCCCAAGATAACGAACTGCGGCAGCAGGAAAAGGACCTGGCTTTGGGTAACGGCCTGTTCCATAAAGCCATCGGCGTCATGGGCCGTGAAACTGCTTTGCCATTCCAGGGCCGACCAGAGCGCGTACCAGGGCAGATTGAAGGCGGTGAAGAGCGGATTTGCCGAGGGCTGGCTGATAATTCCAGAAGGCCGCGATGCGTGGCGTGGCGAGAACCATGCTTTCCAGGCCGAGCAGGAGCAAGAAGGGCAGATAGAGCCAGTGGAAGGCTCTGGCGGGTTTGGCCGTTGTCAGGCCGTATTTCGCGGGCATGGCGGACTCCGGGAAAGGCCGTCAGGCGGCTCTGGCTTGAGGCGCAGAGGCCCGCAAGAAAAAGGTTACAAGGCTTGACTTACAACCAAAAAATGGTACTATCCCTCATGAACAACCGCCAACGCAAAATCCTCTTGGCGATTTTCACTGATCCGGTCAACCCCGCGATTGCCTGGAGGGACATTGAGGGTCTGTTCAAGGCTTGCGGTGGTATAATCAAGGAGGGCAGCGGTTCACGCGTTTGGTTTATCATGGGGAAGGACGTAGCGACTTCCCACCGGCCACATCCACAGCCGGACACAGACAAGGGAGCGGTGAAATCCGTACGACGTTTCTTTAAGACGATAGGAATAGTGCCATGAGCATACTCACCTACAAAGGGTATCAAGGGCGTTTTGAATATGATCCTGGCGCCGACATTTTCCACGGTGATGTGTTGCATATTACCGATGTTGTTACTTTTCAAGGACGATCTATTGACGAATTGAAAACGGCCTTGGCTGATTCCATTGAAGACTATTTTAATTTGTGCAAAGAAGTTGATAAATTGCCGCAGAAGCCCTTTTCCGGGCGTTTTAATGTTCGCCTTACGCCGGAATTGCACCAAAAAGCGGCGCGGACTGCCGCTATTGAGGGTATGAGCCTCAACAATTGGATTGTTCATGCCGTGAAAAAAGCCGTTACGGAACCACGCGCATGACCTCTTATTTCCCTATCGCATAGGGTTTTCCAAACACCAGATCCTTATTGTGTCTTTGGTCAGTCTCCAAAGCTCAATGCGCGGATTCAGGGCCTCGCCACGAGCTAGCCTCTGCCTGATATTCAGGTATTGCCGCTCCGAGTATTGCACTAGCTCCGCGACTGTGAAATGGCTTCCAAGTAGCTCAAACAGCTTTTCAAGAATTGTCTGCATAGAAACTCTCCCGTCTGTCACGGTTTAATTTTTTCTTCTCATAGCAGGTATTTCCTCTTCCGGAAGGAAAAAATTTCCGGTAAGGTCAAAAAAAATGTCAAGGTGGGCCGAGGTATGAAAGAAAATTATGCGGATCTGATGGAAAGGTTTTTTATCCAGGGAATACTCGCCATACTTGAGGAGAGGAAAATAAACTTCAGCGAGTTCGCCGTGCGGGTCTGGCCCGAAGCGCCGAAGAAAACGGCTGTCGGGAAATTCAGGCTGATGCGCAATGCCACAGAGGGGAAATTCCAGAATATTTCCCTGGTGGCGGCCTCGCGCATGGCGGAAGTTCTCGGCGTGGAGTTGTGCTATCTTCTGGCGGTAGCCAAGGCGGACGCAATACGCGCATTGCGGAAAGAAGAAAATGAAGAGTGAATGGACTTACTGGTTGCCTTGCGTCTGAAAATATCAGGTAGCGGCTTACTTTTGATCTTAAAACCGTTTATCATTTATTCTGTCAATGAGTTTGCCGACCAATCGAGAAAGAGCGCCCCACAGGGCCGCTTTTATCGCCAGCCAGAACAAAGGTTGTCCACTTTCCCGCCTGCGGTGTTTTTTTTTTGACCCACCGCTCATGCACAACGCGGCATGCTGATGTGGACGCCTTGCTGTGCGTAGCAGCCTGGGCGGATGTTGTTTCAGCTAATTTGTAAGGAAGCGCCTCAAGTTGCCTGGTTGCCAATGATTATAATGCTATTTCCTCGCAAAAAGGCTGGTTACTGCGACAAAAAACAGAGGAGTTAAATATATGCCAAGAACTGTCGCGGAAATAACACCACAAACCACAGTTGTACCAACAGCATTCTGTGAGCCGGAACCAGCGCCGCTGTTCAAGGCAAGCGGAAGCACGCCGAGGACAAAAGTAAGGGATGTCATAATGATCGGGCGCAGCCGAATACGGACGGCTTTTTCCACCGCTGTGAACAAATTTTCACCCTTTTTATGCATTTCCCGTGCGAATTCCACGATAAGGATTGAGTTTTTCGCAGACAGGCCCATAACCGCGAGCATGCCTATATGGAAGTATACGTCGTTGTTCATATCCCGTAAAAAGACTCCCAAAGTCGCTCCCAATACGCCGGAAGGCATCACCAGAAGCACGGAAAGCGGGATAGTCCAACTTTCGTACAAAGCAGCCAGACACAGGAAAACAACCACAAGAGACAGGGCATATAAAAAGCCCACCTGTGCGCCAGTTTGCCGTTCCTGATAGGAAAGCCCCGTCCATTGAAACCCGAAGCCTTCCGGCAATCCAGCAGCCAAGTCTTCCATGGCTGCCATGGCTTCACCCGAGCTTCTGCCGGGAGCCGCTTCCCCGAGTATCTTTATCGCTGGAACTCCCTGATAACGCTCTAATAAAGGAGAACCTTTGGAATTCGTTACCGTGAGAAAGGATGGGAACGGCACCATTTTGCCATACGCGTTGCGTACATGGTAACGGTCAAAATCGCTCACCTGCATGCGAAAATCTGCGTCTGCCTGCAAGTAAACCTTTTTCGTTCGTCCGCGATCCATGAAATCATTCACATAGACTCCGCCCCAATAGGCGGCTACGGCATCGTTGATGTCTCCTTTGCGCAGGCTCAACGCTTCGGCTTTCTCCAGATCGATCTGCAGATCGTATTGTTCCACGTCATCCAGGCCACCGTGGCGGACGTTACGCAGCGCTGGCTGTCTACGCGCCTTGTCCAGAAGAATATTCCTGGCTTCCATAAGAGCGTCGTGCCCACGTCCGGTCAAATCCATCAATTCGAATTCAAAGCCGCTTGCCCTTGCCATCTCCTTAATTGGAGCGGGACCGAATACGGTAACCCTGGCTTCGGGGGTATCACTGAAACGCCGCCGGGTCCGGGCGATAAGGGCGTCCACATGCTGTTCCGCTTTGGTCCGTTCATCCCAGTGGCGCAGACTGATAAAGGCTTGCCCCACATTCTGCCCGGAGCCGATGAAAGAATACCCGGCCATGGTCTGGACATTTCTGATGCTGAGTTTTTCCTCAGTCAATAAGTAGTCCCGAATTTCGGCCAGCACGGCATCGGTTCTTTCCATGGTAGCGCCGGGCGGCAACTGCGCAATAGCGTAAAAGGCCCCCTGATCTTCATTGGGGACAAACGAGGTAGGCAAGTGGAAAAAAAGCCAACCGACAAGCAGCAACGCGAGTCCAAAGGTAATGAAAACAAACCGGGGTCGATGTAGCATCCTGGCCACCTGTTGCTGGTAACTGCCTGATATCCGCTCAAACCAGTGGTTGAAGCGGTCGAAAAAACCCTGTTTCCCGGAGTACCCGGTCTTGAGCAGAGTAGCGCACAGGGCCGGGGAGAGAATCAGGGCCACCAAAGCCGACATAGCCATAGCCGTGACAATGGTTAGGGAAAACTGCCGGTACAGAATGCCCACCGAGCCGGGCATGAAGGCCATGGGGACGAAAACCGCCGCTATAACCATGGCTACACCCACAAGCGCACCGCTGATCTGTGTCATGGACCTGCGGGCGGCTGCAACTGGCGACAGATTTTCCTCGCGCATCAGACGCTCGACATTTTCCACCACCACGATGGCATCATCTACCAGCAGGCCGATAGCCAGCACCATGCCGAACATGGTCAGGGTGTTGATACTGTATCCTGCCGCCGCCAGAACGCCAAAAGTACCGAGCATAACCACGGGAATGGCAATGGTGGGGATGAATGTGGCTCTGAATTTTTGTAAAAACAGGTACATAACCAGAAACACAAGAACGATGGCTTCGCCCAAGGTTTTGAACACTTCTTGTATGGAAATTTCAATAAAGGGTATCGTGTCGTATGTATAAACATAATCCATACCTGGAGGAAAAAAGGCCGAATATGACTTCATTTGCTTTTTGACAGCATCCCCGGTTTTCAAAGCGTTGGCTCCCGGAGCCAGCATAAAGAGCGCACCGACCGAAGGCTCTCCGTTGTTCCTGATAATGAAGTTGAATGTCTCTCCGTTGAGTTCAACACGTGCTACATCTCGCAGGCGGAGCATGGAACCGTCCGCCTTGGTCCGGAGAATGATGTTTTCAAACTGTTCCACACGTTCGAGGCGGGACGAAGCATTGACGGTCAGATTGATCTCTTGCCCGGCCACAAGCGGATAAGCACCGGTCTGCCCGCCTTTGGTCTGATCATTCTGTTCTTGGATCGCGGCAACAACATCGGCAGGATTTAAGGCGTATTGCTCGAACTTGGTGGGATCGCACCAGACGCGCATGGCATACTGCGCACCAATGGTCATTATTTCACCTATCCCCGCTATGCGGCTCAAAGGGTCTTTAAGATGGCTTCGCAGGTAATCGCTCAAATTTTCTCCGGTCATGCCGGAGGAGGATGTCAACCCCATGATGAGCAACACGCCGACAGATGATTTGGTCACGGAAACGCCCTGGCGCTGCACTTCTTCCGGTAACATGGGCATGGCAAGCTGCAATTTGTTCTGCACCTGAACCTGAGCGATATCGACGTTCGTACCGTTCTCAAAGGTGAAGGTAATTTGGGAGGTTCCTGTGGAGTCACTGTTGGAAGACATATAGATGAGGTTATCAATGCCGGAAATTTGCTGTTCGATTATCTGTGTTACTGTGCTTTCCATCGTTGCCGCTGACGCGCCGGGGAATTTGGCGGTCACCACCACCTGGGGAGAAGCGATTTCCGGAAATTGGGCCACGGGCAGCGTGATGAAGGCCAGACTGCCGGCGAGCATGACCAGAACGGCCAACACCCAGGCAAAAATAGGTCTGCTGATGAAAAACGAAGACATATCCTCACCTCCCCTGCCGAGAATCCACAGAGAGAGATATATTTTCGGATGCTTCTTTGTCTGTCGCCGTTTCTGCGGTAACGGATTTTCCGTAAACCGTCTGCCCGCGCCGGACCTTTTGCAGCCCGTCCACAAGCAGCAGTTCTCCAGGTTTCAGGCCGGAAGACAGCAGCCAGCGGTCCTGGTGTTCCCGATCAATGACGACGGTTCTGGCCTCCACAGTAAAGGTATCGGATAAAACAGAGCCGTCTTGGTTATCAACACGTTGCAGCACAAAAACCTGAGGCAGGTTGCGCGTATCACGGAAGACGCACCGCTGTGGAACCAAAATCGCTTTTTCCAACACGCCTTCAACCAGTGTGGCCCGGACATACATGCCGGGCAGCAACAAACCGTCCGGATTATCAAATGTCGCCCGCAAGATAACCGTTCCCGTACTTTCATCAACGGAGATATCGGAAAAGAGCATTTTTCCCTCAAGCCAGATGTCACTGGCGGGGTGCTTGTACGGCGTGCCGTATTCTAAGCGTAATCGAACCCCTGATGCATGCGAGTCACTGGCTTTTAGCGTACCCGAGGCCAGTGCCAGCTTGAGTTTCAGTAGCTGACTGCTGGGCTGCCTGATATCGACATAGACTGGACTCATCTGTTGTATCTTCGCCAATGGCTGGACTTGGTTCCGCGTGACTAATGCCCCTTCGGTAACAAAGGAATGGCCTATACGTCCGCTCACGGGGGCAGTAACTTTGGTATAGCCCAGACTGATGGCCGCGCTCGCAAGGCTTTCCCGGTGAGCTTCTATCTCGGCTTGTAATTGATGATATGCAGCAATGGCGTCATCCCTTTCCTGAACGCTGACCGAACCGGTTCTGACCAGACGCACGCAGCGTTCCATCAACAGCCGCGCGGCTTCTTCATTGGCGAGCGCCCGGGTCAGATCGGCTTTGGCCTTGTTATAGGCAGCCTGGTACAAGGCAGGATCAATCCGGTACAGGACTTGACCTGCCAGAACATCTGCGCCTTCTTCAAATAATCTCGTTTGAATAATGCCATCCACCTGAGGGCGGACTTCCGATACCTTGAACGCGGAAATACGCCCGGGCAGTTCACGGGTAAGGGTGATGCTCTCCACAGTAACAGTCTGGTAACGGACACTCGCATGAGATACAACTGAAGTGTCATGTTTTTTATTTTCACATCCGGAAGCCAGAGACAAAAGCAGGGAAGATGTGCAAAAGAGAAAAATCATTGCCGTTATATTCTCAATATTTTTCATAAAAAATCTCTCTTGTTCCGGAGTAGAGAAAAAATGGCGATAGCCACGACAAATATGTTCCCCCCAAAAAAATCAGATCAGATAAAATTACGCATACGGGCATCGCCGCAGCTACAAGGATACCTGTTCCGAGCATTCGCACGGCTGACCGTCTCATCGTTCATTTGGTCAAATTCAGAAAAATATCCTCTTTAGGGGCGATGCTGGCATTGATTTTTTCTTATTATGCCCATAAAATAAAATAAATAGCTAAAAAAGAAAACTCTATTCCAAAAATGAGTATAATATGCATAGTTTTCTCAAAGATATGCCACTTCTCGTGGAAGTAGCTCGCTGGAAAAGCTTCAGTAAGGCAGCGGAAGTGCTGGATATAGGCGCTTCAACTCTTTCCAGACGCATCAGATTGCTGGAAGAAAAGATGGGAGTTCTTTTATTTTACAGAGATACCCGAAACGTGGAATTGACTCCAAACGGTGTGTTCCTGCTTGATCGTTGTGAGTTTCTTCTCACGGAAATGCAAAAAGCCTATGATTCTGTTGTACTTAACATGATGGAACCTGCGGGTCTAATCCGTGTTTGCATGTTCACGGATACATATCTTCAACTCATGAAGACTGCCTTATGCGATTTTGCTACTAGTTGGCCGAATATCAAGATAAATGTGACATTTGTTGAACGTCCCGTGGATATGCGGACAGATCCTTATGATGTGGCCTTTTTGATAGAGCAGTCGGTTGCCCCGCCTCTCATCGCAAGAAAGATGCTTACAATAGAACCTTCTTTGTATGCATCTCCCAAGTTGTTCCAACGCTTCCGAATACCGGTTGAACCACAGGATTTGCATGACATTCCATGCATTGCACTTGAGCGCTTGGGATATCATTGGGTGTTGAGCAAGGAGGGGTATCAGGTGACGCTGGAAATACAACCTGCCTATACCTTCAGTTCTGTTGATCTATGCCGAGAGTTCGCCCTTGCGGGACTTGGAGTAACCATGCTCAGAAAACAACTGGCGACTGACGATGAAAAAATGGGGAGGCTTGTACGGGTACTTCCAGAATGGATGGGGCGTAAACATGACCTGAAGCTGGTTACCGCTCCTGGTCAACTTCCCAAAAGAACTCGCCTGTTCGTAGATCACATGCTGGCATACTATTCTTCTTTTCAGGATCCAAGGACTATTTCAAGTTACTTTAAAAATGGCTATTGATGAAAAAGATGATTTACCTTTGGCATATAATGTATCTATTACTACCGTTGGTTTAGTGGAAGTTAATCCAAGTGTCCCCGTTGAAAAACATCTTTGGCATGCAATTATATATGGGGCGTCACTTTTATATGGTGCTGTTCGTGAGTATCTTTATACACTGACACTTAAAGGACCATTGCCGCCTATATATTTGCCAACAACTTCTTCTATACCCCAAGAGGATGAAAAAATTGAGAATAATGATCAATAGTATGGTCTTCGATAACTATATTGTTGTACAAGAGCCGCTGCTTCAGGCAACGGCTTTTTATTTTTGCGGGAATGCCTGGTAAGACGCTATCGCCGCACGTACCCGATTTTCTCTACAAGTTCCTGTCCCTGCTCGCCCTGCATCCATTCCAGGAATGGCTTCACATGTGGGTTAGGGTTGTCCTTCACCGTGATCGCGTACAAATTGACCACGAGC
>JAISZH010000194.1 GCA_031269345.1 Desulfovibrio sp.
GTGTGCGGCTGAGCACCTCTGCGCTCAAAGGAATAATTGGCTTGCCGTCCGTTTGCATGATTTTTACAGGAACATAATTTCTAGACTTTGTCTATACCCTGTGAGCGGTTACAAAAATAAAACCTGCCCCTCCAAAACGCCGTGGCCGCCCCCCGAACCATCTGCGCCTAAAAGCCAATCCTGAAAACAAATTATAATACCGTATTTTTAAATATTTTATGTGTTATTATACAAAGTTATCTGAATAAAAATACGATTATTAGGAAACTCCAGTAAGAAAATGGAACGTTACCAAGGAGCTTTTGAATGAAGACTCTTGCGATGCCTCCGTATGCGCCAACGCTTATTGAGTCGACAAGGGCTATCGGCTACACGATCGAATCGGCGATAGCTGATATTGTTGACAACAGCATTTCGGCCTCAGCTTCCTGCACCGACATTTTCTTCTTTCCCATTGGTGAAGCCTACATAGCCGTCTTAGATGACGGTTACGGAATGACCTCGGACGAGCTAAATACCGCGATGAGATACGGAAGCCAAAATCCAAAGGAAGAGCGTGCGGCAAACGATTTGGGGCGCTTTGGCTTGGGTTTGAAAACGGCCTCTTTATCTCAATGCAGGACGCTGACAGTTGCTTGCAAACAGGGTTTACATATAGAAGTACGGCGCTGGGATATTGATTACGTGACCGATACGGGCGAATGGTCATTAATCGTTCTCGACACAGAAGAAGAAATAAACAGTATTCCCCGCATAGACAGATTGCGCGAATATGGATCCGGAACTCTTGTTGTCTGGCAAAATCTTGACAGGTTGCGAGTTGGCGAAATTGATTTTAGCCGCTCAATGAGCAAGAAGATGAATTCCGTCCGTGCGCACCTATCTTTGGTTTTCCATCGCTATCTCAGCGGAGAAACTGGCTTGAAAAGAATTCTGTTACGAATGAACGAACATCTGGTAGAGCCAGCAGACCCCTTCCTTACAAAACGAAATACACAAATTATGGCAGATGAAGTGATGGAGATCGAAGGCTCAAAAGTCGTCATTCGACCGCACATCCTGCCGCACGTTTTAAGCCTTACCTCTGATGAAATCAACGAATTAGGCGGCAAAGACGGTTTGCGCAAAAGGCAGGGCTTCTATGTTTATCGAAATAAGCGCTTACTGATTTGGGGAACCTGGTTTCACATGATGCGGCAAGGCGAGTTGTCCAAGCTGGCTCGCGTTCAAGTGGATATACCTAACGAGCTGGACTACTTATGGACGCTTGATATTAAAAAGTCCACAGCGATACCACCTGAAATGGTGAGAAACAATCTGGATTCAGTAATTGAGCGGCTTGCTGAACAAAGCAAGCGAACATGGGTATACCGTGGAAAAAGGGAAACACAAGATAGTGTCGTCCATATCTGGAATCGCTTCAAAGGCAGGCATGGCGGCATTTATTATAATATCAACAGAGATCACCCGCTTGTGGAGGTTTTCAATGATGCTGCACAAAGCGTTATGCACAATATCGAAATGTTGTTGACAGCAATAGAGTCCAGCATACCGCTTAACCAGCTATACCTTGATTTGACGTCAGAGAAGCAATTTGATAATGAGACAATAATAACTGCCCCGGAAGTTGAAGATATGTTACGGGCTTTGCTTGAACAAATGCCCTCAGATACTGCAAAGGGAGAACTATTGGCAAGACTTGCGGTTTCTGACCCATTTGTGAATTATCCAACAATAATTGAACGATACAGAGCGGGAGGAATCGCAAATGGCAGGGAGTAAGGTTGATGCGCTGGAGCGTATGATTTCAGCGGCAATTAACACAGAGTACCCTGATGTGCCGCCTACAGAAGCGGAATTTGACCAGAAGGTTGATGCGCTCCGGCTATCCTTGACGGGCACATATCCCGTTACTGATGAGGAGTTCGCCGAGATAAAGCGTAAGCTGAAATTAAATATTGTCGTCCAGATGGATTTGGGTGTCCTGATAAAGGACAGGCAGGAACATCAGCCGTGGCTGTCGGCACGGCGCTCATCGCTGGATTTCTTCTTCTGGAACCGATACAAACGGTACTTAGAGGACGTAAAGCAATGGAATCCTCGTGTTACTGGCAACCTTGGGCGTGTTTCCGACGAAATCGTTGATTATTTGGGAGACCCTCAGAGCGATGCGCCGTTTCAACGCCGTGGGTTGGTGTTAGGTGATGTACAGTCTGGAAAAACGGCAAATTATACCGCTATATGCAACAAAGCCGCAGATGCTGGCTACCGTGTAATTATCATTCTGGCAGGCATGATGGAAAATCTACGCCAGCAGACACAAGAACGCCTTGATGCAGAATTTTCAGGGCGTATGAGTCAGTATCTCCTTAACCCGAAACAGGAAATTGAAAATGTTCCGGTTGGCGTGGGCAAATACTGTCAGGGTAAGCGGATTGAAACATTTACATCGGTCACAAAAGATTTTGACAAGAACATTCTTCGTGCCTTGGATCTCTCTCTTCACAGCGTTAATTCTACTGTTCTTTTTGTTATAAAGAAGAATAAAAGCATATTAAATAATCTGATTAAGTGGTTGAAAAGCAATAATCTTGACGCGCGTGGAGCTATTAACCTTCCTATGCTTCTAATTGATGATGAAGCCGACAATGCTTCTGTCAACACCAAAAAGGAAGATGAAGACCCTACAGCGATAAATGCTGCAATAAGGCGTTTGCTAAAGTTATTCCGACAAGCATCGTATCTCGGAATAACAGCGACGCCTTATGCTAACATTTTCATTAATCCTGATACTGTAACCGAAATGCAGGGAGATGATTTGTTTCCGAGAGATTTTATTTATTCACTGGCTCCCCCGACCAACTACATCGGTGCCGAGAGCATTTTTGGAGAGGATGCTCATTTCTCCGATTCTCTCGAAGCATTGCATCCACAAGAAATGGACGCTTTCTTCCCGTTCAGCCACAAGAAAGACCTTATTGTTGATGAATTACCGCCGAGTATGAAAGAAGCGATTGCATATTTCCTGCTTGTAAATGGGATCAGGGACATAAGAGGCGATAAGAGGGAGCATCGTTCCATGATGATTCATGTCAGCAGGTTTACTGATGTACAGAATCAAATTAGCGGTTTAGTACACGGGTTTATTGAGAATATGCGCTCAGATTTGCAGAATTACTCTCGTTTATCCGAAGGCGAGTCTGATTCGATACCAAATATTGCTTTCTTGAAATCAGTATGGTATAAATACAATCTTTCTGAGAAAGTCAGTCCAGAAGGCAATCCTATGGCATGGCACAGATTTCTGTCTGAGCATTTATTCGCGGCAGTTGCTCCCGCCGTCATCCGGGCTGTAAATCAGAAAAGCAGTTCAACAGGTCTGGACTATTACAGCCACAAAGAACATGGGCTTCGTGTAGTTGCAATCGGCGGCAACAGCTTTTCAAGAGGTTTGACGCTCGAAGGGTTGTGCGTCAGCTATTTTTATCGCAGGTCACAAATGTACGATACGCTTTTACAAATGGGACGCTGGTTTGGTTATCGCCCTGGTTACGACGATTTGTTTAAGATATGGATTAGTGCGGATGCCATCGACTGGTATGGCTACATTACCGCAGCCGCAGAAGAACTTAAGATTGAAATAATCCGAATGAGAGATGCTGGCCAGACCCCGATGGAGTTTGGTTTGAAAGTACGCCAAGACCCCGCCTCGCTCATAGTTACTGCGCGAAACAAAATGCGTTCTGCTACGCCTGTAAAACGACCTATTACGGTTTCGGGTCGACTACTTGAAACTCCGCGTCTGAGAGCGGATGCCGCCTCCCTGCAACAAAACGAAACAGCGTTCAAGGACTTTGTAATGCATTTGCCCGAAATGGGGCAAAGAGTATTAAGAGATGGCGTCGAGATCTGGGCGGGCATCAGCAAAGATGAAATTGAACAGCTTATCCGTGACTTCAAAACGCATCCCTGGCATTTGTCTTTCCAGGGCTCTGCGCTGGCTGATTTTATCAGGGACTGTTCTGATATGGTTGCATGGGATGTTGTAATCGCAGAAGGTACTGGCGATGAAGTCAATCTATCTTGCGGTGATAACTCTATCTCCATAAAGACTGAGAGCCGTATTGTCAAGGCTACGAGAGAACAAATAAGCATCAGCGGAACCAAGGTTCGCGTAGGTTCTGGCGGTGTTGCCAGACTCGGTTTGACCAAAAATCAAAAAGATGAAGCCGAGGATAAGTTCAGATGTGCTAACGGTAAGAAGCACATTCCTGATAGTGCCTATCTAAAAATCAACCGCAACCCTATTCTTATGCTTCATGTGGTTTCGGTTGACAGGGCAAAAACAGATGAACACGGCATTCTCCGCACCCAGATTGACGAAGGGTGTCAGATTCCAGATTGCCTATATGCTTTGGGTATTGGCATTCCGGAAATCGGAACAGAAAGAATCGCTAACTATATGGTGAATATGGTTGAGCTTAAGAATTACTACGACGCGGAGGAGGATGATGACGAATGAGAATAACGCCTGAAATCCTCGAAAAACAATGGGGCAGTATTAAATATACTGACGGCGGTTTTCTGCAAATAGACACGCAACACCCTCTTGAATGGCACATTGGTTATCAATCCATCCGCCAGCGAACCCTATTGCTTGTCAGCGACACAGAAATTGATGCCATAGATTCCTCAAAATCCATGAGGGTTACTCGTCGCAGGCGCGAATCAGATAACCACTGGACCCTCTCTTTCGAACTTTTGCGAGATGAACAGCACGGTGTCTTTGCGACTTTATGCTGCGATATAATCGAGCATTCACGACCTGCGGCAAATGATAAAGAAGCGTTGAAGCTGGTCATAAACCGCTACAAACAATGGAGCAAACTACTTGAAACCCAGCGAAGCGGGTTAATGGACGAGCACAGCAGAAAAGGGCTACTTGGCGAATTGCTTTTCTTGGAGAAGAGAATCCAGACATCAAACACCGCTTTTGAGGCTGTTCAAGGTTGGTCTGGTGCCGAAAGTGCTGACCAAGACTTCATGTATTCTGACGGTTGGTATGAAATTAAAAGTATTGTTGCCTCTGCTCCAACTGTATCAATATCGTCCCTCGAACAGCTTGACCGCACTGATAGCGGAAAACTGGTTGTAATGCGTATAGACAAATCCGCACCGGAACGTACGGGAGCGGTTTCACTTTATGAAGTTGTTCAGCGTATTAAGGATACTATTTCAACAGAAACGCAGGCTTTGGATTTGTTCCAAACGAAGCTGATGGCGTATGGATATTTGGATTTACTGGAATATGCTGAACAAAAATATATGCACTCCAGCACTCAGCATTACGGTGTTGATGATTCTTTCCCCCGCCTTGTCAAGAACAATGTTCCACCTCAGATAGTCGCTGTGCATTATGAAATAAACATTGCTTCTCTTGTCAATTGGCTGAAAGGATAATATTATGGACGCTCAAGAATTCAGAAAAGACTTCCTTGAAGATGTAAAAGCCGACGCTGCCGCGACCGGCGAAGGTTCTTGCGCGTCTTTTGTCAACGAGTTTGCACGTTACCTGCAAGAAGCGGAATACTTAATGGACTTTACTGCATCATATTTTGAGGGAACAGGCAAACGAAATCGACACCTCCGAGTTGACGGATACGCTTATGATGAGTTTGACAAAACAATGGCGCTCATTATCGCAGATTATGATGGTTTTGACGATGAGAGAGTCCTTGGATTGACGCAAGCAAAACAGTTTCAAGACCGCTTAATCTATTTCGTTGACGATGCTCAAAACACGCCGCTTCACCGAGAAATAGAGATGAGCCGCGCTTCCTCGGACTTGGTTGACCTGTTGCGGGAGAGGCGCAGCGAGATAAGGAAATACCAGTTGCTGATTTTTACGACAGCAAACGTAAGCTCAAGGATAACTGCCCTCGAATCGGGCGACATAGATGGAGTTCCTTCTGAATGCCAAATATGGGATGTAGAGCGCCTGTTTAAGGTTTGCGGCTCCGAGACGGGACGAAATATTATCGAAATAGACTTCAAGGAGCTTTCTGAATCTGGTATCCCTTGCATGGAAGCCAGCGGAACCGCCATTGACGAATTTAAGAGCTATTTATGTATTATTCCAGGCACGATGCTGGCTGATATTTACGATAAGTATGGCAGTTCCCTATTGGAAGGCAATGTCCGTTCGTTCCTCTCAACAAAAGTGGCGGTTAATAAGAAAATCAGAACAACTATAATACAAAAACCAGAACGGTTTTTCGCTTACAACAACGGAATATCGGCGACTGCTATGAGTGTTCGTATTGATTCAACACCAAGCGGACAGTTTTTATCGTCAGCAATTGACTTCCAGATAATTAACGGCGGACAGACTACAGCGTCTTTATCGAATGCTCGCTTCAAAGACAAGGCTGACCTTAATAAAATATCCGTTCAGATGAAACTGACGGTGATTGAAAAGACACGGGAAGAAGAAGCAACAGGGCTTGTTCAGGATATATCGCGTTCATCAAACAGTCAAAACAAAGTCAGTGATGCTGACTTCTTCTCAACGCATCCATTCCATGTGCGAATGGAGAATTGCTCAAAAAGGCTGTATGCAAGGGCTACTGGCGGTTCGCAATACGACACTATCTGGTTCTACGAGCGGGCGAGGGGTCAGTATTTACAGAGCCAAATGCGCTTAACACCAGCGCAGAAAAAGAAATTCCTTTTGCAGCACCCCAAAAATCAGTTGATAACGAAAACTGACCTTGCTAAGGTGCGCAACACTTGGAAAGGCTTGCCACACCTTGTCAGCAAAGGCGCACAGACCAATTTCTCGGACTTCGCTCAAAAAACAAGCGATGAATGGGGCGAACAAGATGATGGGCTACTGTTCGGAGATAAGTATTATCAAGAGTCTGTTGTCCTGTGCATACTTTTCAGATATACAGAGGCAATGATTCCCCATCAACCTTGGTATCAGCAAGGCTACCGCGCAAATATTGTGACGTATACTCTGGCGCTCTTGCACAAGCTGATACAAACGCAATATCCCGGTCAAGATTTAGATTTGATGGGGATATGGTCTCGTCAAACTGTTCCAGCAGTCATCAAAACGGCAATCATAGAATTGTCGGAAATGGTCTATGATAAGCTGACAGACCCCAACCGGGCGGTAGAAAACGTTACCCAGTGGTGTAAGCGTGAAAAATGCTGGGAAAGTATACAGATTATAACGTATATGCTTCCAGATGGCACCGAGAATTGTCTGATTGGGAAAGAAGAAATGCGAACTGCTGCTCGAGAAGCAAGACAGGATACGCGAATAGTCACAGAAGCGGAAACGATGACAAAAGTGATAGAAATCGCTCCGGCGAAATGGCGGGAAGCTCTTGAGTTTGCTGTCTCAAAGAAGCTTGTCAATCCTGATGAAATGACGGCAATGAGAATTGCCGCGCAAATTCCAGCTAAAATGCCAACACCAACACAGTGCAAGAAGCTGCTTATGGCTGTAGACCGATTATACGAGGAGGGATTCAAACTATGAAATCAACAAGCGAGAAAAAATATCGTGTGGTTGATTTGTTCGCCGGAGCCGGGGGGCTTAGTTGCGGATTCCTTCAAACCGAGCGCTATGATATTGTCGCCGCTTTTGAGAATAATCCAAATGCCCAAAAAACTTACAGGCGCAATCATCCCAATACGGATGTTTATGGCAATGTCTCAGAAGTTTTCTCTGCAGAGCTTGGCAAAGTTGATGTGGTTATGGGAGGACCGCCCTGCCAGGGATTCTCCAATGCCAACCGCCAAAAGAATCACGCGGTCAGCCAAAATAATTCGCTTGTGAAGAAATATATCCAAGCAGTTCTTCATCTTAACCCGATGGCGTTTGTGATGGAAAACGTCAGTATGCTTCAGTCAAATATTCACCGTTTCTTTGTTGATACCAGCGATGCTGACATTATAAGCAAATACGGTATTCAGGCAGAGGAAACCTGTATTCCTTTGCTTGATTACGAGTTCATGTTCGACGGCGCTGCCGGCATTGCTGCTGATGCAGATGAAATTGTTCGTTACTTATGGAAAAACGATAATGATTACCTTGCACTCAATGCTATTTATAAATATCGTAAGAATCCCAAAAATCTAACAGCGTCTCTGAGCAAGAACAAGAGCAAGCTTCTTAGCCTTGCGAAGCGTATTACTGACAACCAGTGTGCGAATAACCATATCGCAAGAGCAGAGGTATCCGCTGGGACAGCTATCACGAATTATTTTAGTGAATCTTGCTCCTGCGACACGGATTTTATATGCCGCTCTATTGAGCCAGTAATTATGCTTCAGCGGATGTTTTCTAAAGCTAAAGAAATCCGTGATAATGATATTGTTGTGTCAGAGTTTTCTACTGAACACGGGCTTGTTGCAAGGGTAAACTCAATGGCTGTCATTGACTATATTGAATCTATTCTTGGCGCATCAAGCAATGGCTACAGGCTCACAAAAGGAGTTCTGTCTGCTGTAAATTTTGGGGTGCCGCAAAAACGAATGAGATTCGTAATTATGGGCGTAAAAAAGGCAATCACAGAGAGCGTTCAGTTGCCGCATGGGACGTTCAGCGAGAATACTTACCGTTCTGTATTTGACGCTATAAGTGATATTGAAGACATTAACACGACAACGAATGCCGCTGAAGGGGAAACGGGAATTGCTCTTCCAGCATATTGCGCTCAACTTGGCACACTCGGTCGAATGCTCCGTGATTCCAACACCCTTTATAATCATGTAACAACCGAAACTACTCCGGAGGCTCTGAAGCGCTTTAAAGCAATTCAGCAAGGCGATAATTTTCACAGTCTTGATGCGGAACTCAAGACTAATTATTCTGACCCGACTCGAACACAGAATACAATCTATCTTCGGCTGAAGTACGATGAACCATCGGGAACTGTTGTGAATGTCCGCAAGTCTATGTGGATTCACCCTGTGCTGAATCGAGCCCTAAGTGTTCGTGAAGCAGCTCGATTGCAAACATTTTCCGACAGCTTTGTCTTTTTCGGAACCAAAGACTCACAATATCAGCAAGTAGGAAACGCTGTCCCTCCAATGCTGGCACTGGCTATCGCAGAACATCTGTGCAAATATCTTGACAGTAATGAAGCATGCTATCTGGATAACAGATAGGCAGTTATCTATTAGCTCAAAAAAAAACGGCTCAGCGAAAACTGCAAATTTTGCGATTGCTTTCGGTATTAACAGTGTTTAAGTGTGAGTGCTCCTTCGTGAGATGATAAGCGATGGTGTCGTTGATAAAATTGGAGACCGCCGCTACATAAGTTACGCTCTATCCAAGTCAATGACTTAAAGGAGAAGGCAATGGCCGACACTCATTCTCCTCAAGTGCGGAGCTATAATATGTTGCGCATTCGGAGCATGAATACACAGCCGGAAGAAATTGTCCGAAAGTATTTGCATTCAAAGGGATTCCGTTATCGCAAGAACGATAAACGCTACCCAGGCAAGCCTGATGTAGTCCTGCCCAAATTTAAAACCATCATCTTTGTTCACGGCTGTTTCTGGCACTGTCATGAGGGATGCCCTGACTTTGTTCAACCGAAGTCAAATCAAGACTACTGGCGGGAGAAACTAAACCGCAACCGAATCCGCGACGTTGAAAACATCGGCAAACTCCGTATCATCGGCTGGCGTGTTATCATTGTTTGGGAGTGTGAACTGACGAAACAGCACAGACAAGAATCGCTCGACAGGTTAGCGGCAAAAATCACCCAAACAGCGCCTCCCGCCAAAAGGCAAATATAGCACTTCAAGTTTTGAGGCAAGCAAGGCAGGGTGCGCGCACCCTGCCCAAAACGGCAGGAAAACGCTCTCGCGTTTTCTGCAGTTTTTGCTTGTTGGGTTGCCGACAAACCCACCGTGACGTGCCCGGTTTTTTAGGTCTAGTTTAATTTTGGATCGGCCCGGGGTTAGAAGTTGCAGGGGAGGCGTGGCGCGGGCCTTGTCCCGAGGGTGGCCCAAAAGCCGTCCCGGAGGCTTTGCAAGGCCAAACATGACAGGTTGATCAGCGTGTGCCCCATCCGCCACTGGGAGGCGAAACGGCTGGAAGCGGAAAGGGAACGGACGCTGGAGCCGCAACGCCCGCTATTTCGCATGAGATAACCCGCCGGATATATACGTTCATTGCTGTCCGGTTAACTTGTTCTCAAATTTCAAAAATAATCATAGATATTAATAGGTTGATAAATATGAAAAACTGAGCGGACATACTCATTTTCGGTTCAGTGATTTCAAGGAGTTAACCCTATTAGCCGGACAGCAATGATACGTTATACGTAACGTTTGCGTTTTCAGGCGGTGGGGCGTATCCTGTTTTTAAAAATCGTTGGTATCCTGTAACAGTTTCGCGCCTCAAAAGCATTTGCGGGGCGAAACACTCTCCCCGTACTATGTCGATACGCGCCCGCATCATCACAACCTTTTCCCTCTGCCTTGGCCTGACTTTGGGGTTCATTACGGTTACTGTTTTTTTCTCCGTCAGGGATGCCTCCCATGCCGCCTTCCATGCTCTGGCCGTTAGCCAGGTGGAACGGATTGAGGAGCGCATCAAGACCTTTCTGGAACCCGGCGCCATGAGCGTGAAATACCTCGCCGGCCTGGAACTGGTGCGAAACTCGCGCGGCAAGCTGACCAGCTACCTCGGCACGACCGAAACCACCACGTTGCGCTATGTCGACCACCCGCCCCATGAACAGCGCATTTATGATGAATTCATCCGGGTGGGAAATTCCAACGGCAATTACGGTTTGGTCTTTATGGCCAATGATGACGGACAGTACGCCCAAGCCCCGGAAGGGCACATCAAACGGGCGGGGTATGATCCGCGCAAGCGTTCATGGTATATTGAGGCCATGAACAGCAAAAGGGAATTGACCGTCACCTCGCCTTATCTGACCACCGGAGGCGGCGTAGTGTGCAGCATCATGACCAGAACCAGTGACCTGCAAAACAGGCCCCTGGGCCTGCTGGGGATTGATTACAGCCTGGAAAGCCTTATTAAGGATCTTTCCGAGCGACGCATTCTGAAAACAGGCTATATCGTGATTCTTACCTCCGATGGTCAGATCATCACCGACGGACATCATCCCGAATATCTGTCCCTGTCTCCGGATCAGTATCCGGAACTGCGCAGGCGAATGGCCTCTTCCGTTGACGGAGCCTTCACCGGCCTTGGCGAACGGGGCATCGAGGAATACATAGTTACCCGCACCATGGACATCACCGGCTGGAAGCTCGCCGTCATCTTCGAGCAGAGCGAACTCCTCGAATCATCGTATAATTTGTTGCGCACCATCCTTATTGCCTCCGCCGTTTTTTTCCTGCTGGCCTTGGGCGCGCTGAGCTTTCTGGCCCGAAGCATCGTACGCCCGATGCAGGAACTGATCAAAGCTTCGGCCATGATCTCCAGCGGAGAATACGAAACTTCGGAAAGCGTGCGGAGCGATCTGCAAAAAAAACTCGCCGTCACCGGCGAAGGGGAGAGCAAAGTTCTGGCCGCCGCCCTCAACGCCATGATCAGCACGCTGCAGGAGCGCGTTGAGGCGGCCTTGATGGCCAGCAAGGCCAAATCGGAATTTCTCGCCAACATGAGCCACGAGATTCGCACCCCCCTGAACGCCATCATCGGCATGACCTCCATCGCGCAATCAACTTCCGACCAGGAGCGGAAAGATTATTGCCTGAATAAAATCACCGTCGCCTCCACCCACCTTTTGAGCGTCATTAACGATATTCTGGATATGTCCAAAATAGAGGCAAACAAACTGGAACTTTCGCCCGCCAATTTTTCCTTGGAGAAAACGCTCCAGAAAGCGGTTAATGTCATCCACTTCCCGCTGGAGGAAAAACAACAGGATTTGCAGGTACACATCGACAGCCAGCTCCCCCATGCGCTTTTCGGCGACGATCTGCGTCTGGCCCAGGTAATCACAAACCTCCTGTCCAACGCCGTGAAATTCACGCCGGAAAAAGGCCGGATCATTCTGGACGCGCACTTGAAAAATGAAGAGAACGGCATCTGCACGATCCAAATTACGGTAACAGATACCGGTTTAGGCATAAACAACGAACAAAAGGAGCGTATCTTCACCTCCTTCGGACAGGCGGACAACAGCACGTCAAGGAAATTTGGCGGCACAGGCTTGGGATTGACCATTTCCAAACACATCGTGGAAGCGATGGACGGCGGGATCTGGGTCGAATCGCAGCCGGGTTTGGGATCCGTTTTTTCCTTTACCGTGCGGCTTCCGCGCGGCCAGGAGGAAGAGGACAACCTTTTGAGCTCCGATGTGGCCTGGAGTAACGTTCGAGTACTGGCCGTGGACGATGACCGGTACGTTCTGGAAAGTATTCGAGATCTAGGGGAACGGCTTGGCATTCATTGCGATCTGGCCGCGAGTGGAGAAGAAGCCTGCGCGATGGACACGCGAAATTCCGGCTACGATGTCTATTTTGTGGACTGGAAAATGCCCGGCATGAACGGCCTGGAACTGACAAAACGCATCAAGGAGCGCCACCCGGACAACTCCGTGGTGATCATGATTTCCTCCACAGACTGGAACGAAATCGCCGACGACGCCAAAAACGCCGGGGTGGATAAATTTCTGCCCAAACCGATTTTTTCGTCCGGCATCGTGGAGAGCCTCAACGAATGCCTTGGCCCGAACCATACGCCGGAGGAAAAAGAAAAGAATAAGGCGGAAACAGGCCCCCTGGCCGGGCAGCGTGTGCTCCTTGCCGAAGATGTGGAGATCAACCGGGAAATCGTCTGCTCCATTCTGGGGCCTACCGGACTGATTATCGACTGTGCGGAAAACGGCGCGGAGGCGGTGCGAATGTTCAGCGCGGCACCGGATAGCTATGGCCTGATTTTCATGGATGTGCAAATGCCGGAAATGGACGGCTACGAAGCAACACGACGCATCCGCGCCATGGGTACGCCAAAGGCGCGGACTGTGCCTATCATTGCCATGACCGCCAACGTATTCCGTGAGGATGTGGAAAAATGCCTTGCCGCTGGCATGAACGGACACCTCGGCAAACCAATCAATGCCGACGAAGTGATGAGCACACTTGAGCGTATCTGCTCTGATGTGATGGTCCCACCCGCACAAAGCGGATAGCATAGAGCATCGTAAAACCTATGCAAGGAGGCCATCCCATGAGGACCGTTACCGCCATCGGCATTGATCTGGCAAAGAACTGTTTTTCCGTTTACGGCGTGGACTGGAGTTTGGCTATGGCGTCATCGTAAAATTTGCATATTTTGTCAATATCGTTGGGATTCTGCTGGATACTCATAAGCTGAGGCTGGAGATCCTGCATGATTGCCGCGTATTTCTGGGGATTTTTCTGGGCAAGGGCCTGCGCCTGCGTCGTAAAAGCCATGGCCTTCTGCTGGGCTTCCTCGAAGGTGCAGGCGGCTTCCGCAATGGAAGCGCCAGCGAGAATGAACAAAACACCCAAAATAACCAAGATATTTTTCATGAACGCTCCTCGCTGAGCGGATGCGGATTGCTTCGCATCCGATAAAAGTATACAAGCCGGCAGGTGCCGGCAGGAGTTGTCTTTACTCCCCCCTCCCCCTTAAAGTCAAGCCGTTAGGGGCGAAATTCCGTGCAAATATGTGCCGCTACAGGGGTAAATTAGTCGGCCCTGAAAAACTATATAAAAAACTATTGCATAAAGGCTTTGTTATCCCGCCAATAGGCTGCGCACAAATTTTTCGTAAAATTTTGTCTGCTTTTCGGCATGGAGCTCTGCCCTTTTACCTTTTTTTCTGTCTTTTTACGCCTTATTCCTCGTTTTTCCGAATTTTGGGCGCAATTATCCTATGTGTTGGCGTTGCCGACTGGTCTCAAAGAGACAATTTTTATGCCGCCGCAACAAAAGTACGCGAGCCCTGAAAGGGCGAGCAGAACGGAAAACGCGTACACTTCTCCGGCCACCCTGTGCAGGTCCAGGGACGCGCCCCTGGAGGGGTCCGGAAAAATCCCGGTCCCGGGGGTTCTATTCTTCCGGAGCCCAGCCGTAGAGATCGATGCAGTCCTGGCGGAGCTGTTCGCGGAACTCGGGGGCCGAGATGCGGATAAGGGCGGCGGCGCGCTGGCGCAGGGTCATGCCGCGCAGCAGAGCCACTCCGTATTCCGTCACCACGTACTGCACGTCGTTACGCGTGGTGGTAACGGCCTGACCGCGTTCCAGCGAGGCGGAAATGCGGGAGACCTTGCCCTTGGCGGCCGTCGCAGGCAGCGCGATGATGCTGCGGCCGTTCTTGGACATCATGGCACCGAGCACGAAGTCGTTCTGGCCGCCCACGGCGCTGAACTGCTTCGGCCCCATCATGTCGGCGGCCACCTGACCCAGGAGATCGACCGTGATGGCCGAGTTGACGGACACCACGTTGTCGTTCTGTTTGATCACCAGGGGGTCGTTGACAAAGGTGATGGGGTGGAATTCCGTGGCTGGGTTGTCGTCGAGCCACTTGTAGAATTCGTTGGTGCCCATGGCGAACCCGATAACGCAGCAGCCGGGCAGGAGTTGCTTCCTGGAGTTGTTGATGTTGCCCGCTTTCATCAGGCCCATCACGCCGTCGGAAATCATTTCCGAGTGGATGCCCATGTCGTTCTTGTCGGTCAGGAAGCGGAGCACCGCGTCGGGAATGGCGCCGATGCCGAGTTGCAGGCAGTCGCCGTCAGTGATGATGGAGGCGACATTCTTGCCGATGCCCATTTCCACGTCGGTCAGGGCAGGCGGGGGAAGTTCCACCAGCGGGGCGTTGGTTTCCACGAAGTAGTCCACTTCGGAAACGTGCACGAAAGAGTTGCCCAGCGTGCGGGGAACATGGGAGGAAATTTCAGCCACGACGAACTTGGCGCGTTTGACCGCTTCCTTGGAATAGTCCACGGAAATACCCAGGCTCATGTAGCCGTGTTTGTCCGGGGGAGACACCTTGATGAACGCCGCGTCAAGCGGGAAGGTTTCGGTGAAAAGCGAGGGAATGCGGCGGAACAGGCGGGGGATGAAGTCCGCGCGGCCTTCGTTGATGGCGCCGCGGGTGCTGCCGCCGGAAAAAACGGAAACATGGCGGAAAGACTGACAATAAGGCTCTTCACAATAGGGGGCCGGGGTCAGGGGGACCATGTGGAGGATCTCCACGCCGCTGATCTGGTCCTTGCGCTCCATCAACGCGTCAATCAGAACCGTGGGAGACGCGCAAGCGTGGCCGAAAGACATCTTCCAGCCGGATTTGACGTGACTCGCGGCTTCCGCCGCGCTGACCAGCCGGGACTTGTAATGCTCTTGCCAGCTCATAGTGGTTCTCCTCAAGGGTATTCGGGGCGCTGCGCGCCGTTATTTCTGGCCTCATGATTCTCGAACAGTCCCTGGCATATACCGCGAACATGCAGAAAAATCAAAGCATTTCAAAACGAACGCCGGGAACCGGGAGCGAAAATTCCCGGTTCCCGGCAGGATCATCGTTTCTTGTGACAACAAACCCTGGTACAAAGACTCATAAATGGCTTTTACCGCGGCGGCGTCCAGGGGCACGTGGTTGTTCGCGGTCAGGCGGCCCTGTTTGGTCATCACGTTGTCGGCAAAGGCGTCGATAAAGAAGGTGATGAATCAACGCGTTCGGTCATTCATCCGAATTGCCCCGCGTCTCCCGCCGGGGGTAGCGCGCGCGGGCAAAGTCCCCATCGGCGGTGATGCCCAGCTTGCGCATCCGGTGCTGGAGAGTTGAGCGCGGAATGCCCAGCAGAGCTGCCGCTCCCGCCGGTCCGGCGACGGTCCCCCCTGTGTGCTCGAGAATCTCAAGGATGTGGCGGCGTTCCACATCGGCCAGGGTCCGGGTACACCCTTGCGGCGAGGAACTCCCGGCCGGAGGGGAACTTGCCCTGGGAGACCCCGCCGGGGTCGCATCCTCCGCAGGGGCCGGCCTTTGTTCCTTTTCGGATCCTTTGCCGCTACGCAGCAAGTTGCCGCCCGCTTCGATCATCTCCCTTACGAGTGAAGCGCTGAGCTGCTTGTACATACTGTGATGAATCAGGATATGGCTCAGGATGTTGCGCAGTTCCCGCACGTTTCCCGGCCAGTTGTGGTCGAGCATGGGTTGTATCAGGGCGGGCGTGAACCTGACGGGCGGCAGCCCCAGGATCGCGACCAGCTGGCTGGACAGGGCGGCGATAAGAGGGGGGATGTCTTCGCAACGCTCCCGCAGGGGCGGCAGCTCAATGGTGCAGGGAGAGAGGCGGTAAAAAAGGTCGGCGCGCAGTTTCCCCTCGGACAGCATGGCGCCCACCCTGGCGTTGGTGGCGGCCACGATGCGCACGTCAACCGCCAGGGGAACGCTTTCACCCACCCGTTCAAAGCTGGAATCCTCGATCACCTGCAGGAGCTTGCTCTGCATCTCGGGAGAAAGCTCGACGATTTCATCCAGAAACAAGGTGCCGCCGTTGGCGAGTTCAAAACGCCCGACACGCTTCGCCGCCGCGCCGGTGAACGCCCCCTTGGCATGCCCGAAAAGCTCGCTCTCAAACAGGGTCTGGGCCAGGGAAGGACAGTTCACGCGGACAAAAGGAGCGTCTTTTCTATGACTGCGGCGATGAATTTCCTGGGCCAGCAAATTTTTGCCCGTCCCTGTCTCTCCAAGAATCAGGATGGGGATATTGAGTTTGGCCGCCGCGTTCACGCGCCGCATAACGTCGCGCATAGGCCTGCTGTGGCAGATGACGGTACCCTCGCTCATGGGGGAGGCCGTGGGCGGGTTCTGCATGTGCAGGCGTTGAAAATTCGCCTGTTCCAAGGACAGAATGGCCCCGAGACAGACCGCGATCATCGGGCACAGTTCCAGCAGAAAGGAGGTGATCTCATAAAAATTGACGGGTTTTTCGGCAAAAGAGCAATGCAGGGTGGCGATGATCTCGTTATCCAGCATCAGAGGGAAAGCCATGGTGGCGGTAAGCCCGGCTTCCGCGATGGGATGCACGAACGGTCCGGAGAAGTGCTTCTCAAAGTCGGTGATGATCACCGGTTTTCGCGTGGCAATGACGTGCCCGGCCACCGTGCTGGCGGATTCCGCCGGGCGCACCGGCGAAAGGGTGCTCACCACCGTACCTTCCGCAGCCGTGAAATAGGTGAGCATTTCTCCCTGCTGGTCGTACAGGTTGATGCACAGGCGGTCAAAATGGAACTGCTCCTGCAGAAGCCGCGCCAGCGTGCTGAAGAAAAGCTTGCGTCTGGCCTTGGCGGACAACGCCTTGCAGAGTTGCCGGCCGATTTCGTCAATGCGCCTGTTTCCCTGAATGGCAAGGGTGGTCATGGCTCGCTCCTGAGGTTTTGCTTCGGGCTGTCCGGATCATGATGCCCATATATGAGCATTTTGTCCATATATGGGCGGGTCTTTCCCGCCGGAGCGTGCCGGCGCTTCCGGGTTCCCGCATAACTTATTTTTCTTCCAGCGTATTTATGAATCCGCCGTCTTGGAACATGCCTTGCATATCCGTCAGAGTATCACGGTGAAAAGCCCGCTTTTTACCGCCAGTGTCAGTAACAGCAACAGCAACGATGCAGGAGAAAACATGTCCATTGATTTCATAGTCCACGAAGAAGGCGACGGAGTCGGCGTGGTGGTTGTCGAAAACCTGGAGGCAGGCAGGGACAGCACCGGCTGGATTATGCTGGAAAACAAAACCGTTCAATTCAAGATCCTTGACAGCATTCCCATCGGCCATAAAGTCGCGCTCAGAAATTTTGCGGTGGGGGACACAGTAATCAAATACGGCACCGATATCGGCAAGGTCGTGGCGCCCATCAGACAGGGCGAGCACCTGCACATTCACAACGTCAAGACCAAGAGGTGGTAGGAAGTCATGCAAACGAAATTCCTCGGGTATCGCCGTGAAAACGGCCGTGTAGGCATCCGCAACCATGTCATCATCCTGCCTCTGGACGACCTTTCCAATGCCGCCTGTCTCGCTGTGGAAAACAACGTCAAAGGCACTCTCGCCCTGCCGCACCCTTACGGCAGGATCCAGTTCGGCGAGGATCTGGAACTGCATTTCAGGACCCTTATCGGCACGGGATGCAACCCCAATGTCGCGGCCGTGGTGGTAATAGGCATTGAGCCGCTCTGGACGCAGCGGATTGTGGACGGCATCGCCAAAACCGGAAAGCCCGTCGCCGGTTTCGCCATTGAGAAGAACGGCGATTTCAACACCATTTGCGCCGCTTCCCGCAAGGCCAAGGAGTTCATGCACCAGGTCACGGAATACCAGCGCGTCGAGTGTGACGTGAAAGAACTGTGGGTTTCCTGCAAATGCGGCGAATCCGACACCACTTCGGGTCTTGCCTCCAACCCCACGGTAGGCAACGCGTTCGACAAGCTGTGGGAAAATGGCGCGACCACCCTGTTCGGGGAAACGACGGAAATCACCGGCGGCGAACATCTCGTCGTACAGCGCTGCATCAACAAGGAAGTTGCCGACAAGTTCATGTTTTTCTTTGACCGCTACGCCAAGGTGGTGGACGATCACAAGGTTGACGACCTGTGCGATTCCCAGCCTACCAAGGGTAACATTGAAGGCGGCCTGACCACCATCGAGGAGAAGGCCTTGGGCAACGTCCAGAAAATCGGGCGGAAAGCTCCGGTCATCGGTTGTCTGGACAAAGCCGAAAGCCCCACCGGACCCGGTCTGTGGTTCATGGATTCTTCTTCGGCCGCGGCGGAGATGGTGACCCTGGCGGCAGCCTCCGGTTTTGTGGTCCACTTTTTCCCCACCGGCCAGGGCAACGTCATCGGCAACCCCATTCTTCCGGTGATCAAGCTGTCGGCCAACCCGCGCACCGTGCGCACCATGATAGAGCACATCGACGTTGACGTTTCCGGCATCCTGCAACGCCAGTTCAATCTGGACGAGGCCGGAGACAAGCTGCTGGAGATGATGATCCGCACCTGCAACGGCCGGAACACCTCCGCCGAAGTGATGGGGCACCGGGAATTCGTTCTGACGCGCCTCTATGAAAGCGCCTGATCCTTTTTCCCCCGCGCCCCGCGCGGGGGAACTTCCCTGCCGGCCGGCGGGCGGTTTTTTTGCATACATGCCCTGAAAACGCGGGCGCAATGCTCTTGCCCCGAAAGCGC
>JAISZH010000077.1 GCA_031269345.1 Desulfovibrio sp.
CGTAAAGCCCGGCGCGGCGGCGAAGCCGCCGGAGCAAAGCAAAAACCACGTTTTTTGCTTTGCGATCTTATCACTTAAAACGAAGCGGATGCGTAGTTTTAAGTGATACATGGTACTAGCCTTGCAAAACGGAGGAAACCAGGAGCTGTGTATATTCGTGCCGGGGGTCGTCCAGAACCTGATCCGCCAGGCCCGCCTCCACCACCACACCACGCCGCATGACCATAAGCCGGTGGGCGAGAAGACGCGCCACGGCAAGATCGTGGGTGACAAGCACCACAGACAGCCCCATTTCCCGCACGAGCGTGCGGATAAGGTCGAGCAATCTGGCTTGCACGGAAACGTCCAGTCCGCCCGTGGGTTCGTCCATAAACACAAGCCGCGGGGCGGAGACGAGATTGCGCGCTATCTGCAGCCGCTGCTGCATGCCGCCGGAATAGGAAACCGGCATGTCGTCAATGCGGTCGGCGTCGATTTCCACTTTGCCCAGCCACGATACGCCGGCCTTCCGAATATTGCCGTAATGCCGGTTCCCGCAAGCCATGAGCCGCTCACCGATGTTTCCCCCGGCGGAAACGCGCATGCGCAACCCGTCGCGCGGGTTCTGGTGCACGTATCCCCATTCCGTGCGAAGAAGACGACGGCGGCTGGCTTCCGGCAGCTTGTGGACGTCACACAGCGCGCCGGAGCTTTCCCTGTAGCGCACCCTGCCCGACGTCGGGGCCATGCGGCCGCTGACAAGATTGAGCAAGGTACTTTTCCCGGAACCGGACTCGCCGACTACGGCCAGCACTTCTCCCGGCCAGAGATCAAAGCTCACGTCCTCGCATCCGACGCGTCCGCCGTAATACTTGGTGACCCCCTCAACATGCAGAAGACCACAGTCAAGAAAAGGTTCCGACCCGTCAGCCGGAGGCGGAGCCTTGGCGTCCCGCATACCCCGGCCAGCCGGAGGGACGGAAAACCCTATGGCGGCCGGTTCAGCCATCGGAGCCTCCCTGCCTGTTCTCCTTGGACGCAAGACGCGCGGCGCAGTGGTCGGTATCCGAACAGACATACAGGCGCGTGCCTTTGTCGTCGGCGATTATCTCGTCCAGATAGGTATCGGTTGACCCGCATATCTCGCACGGTTTATCCCAGCGCTGCACGCTGAAGGGGTGATCCTCGAAATCCAGGCTCCTCACGTCCGTATAGGGGGGGACGGCATAAACCCGCTTTTCCCTGCCCGCGCCGAAGAGTTGCAGGGCCGGACTCTGATGCATTCTGGGGTTGTCAAACTTCGGCAGGGGCGAAGGACTCATGACATATCTTCCTCCCACCATGACGGGATAATCGTAGCTGGCGGCGATTTCACCATGCCTGGCAATGTCTTCGTACAGCTTCACATGCATGACGCCGTATTCCTCCAGCGCATGCATGGTGCGGGTTTCCTTCTCACTCGGCTCCATCCAGCGCAGAGGCTCCGGAACAGGCACCTGGTAGACGATGATCTGGCCTTCGCGCAGGGGATGTTCCGGGATACGGTGGCGCGTCTGGATGATGGTGGCCTCCCTGGTCGACGTGGTGACGGGAATGCCGGCAACCCGCTTGAAGAAAGAACGGATGGACACGGCGTTTGTGGTGTCGTCGGATCCTTGATCGATAACCTTGAGCACGTCGTTTTTTCCCATGATCGCGGCGCTGACCTGGATGCCTCCGGTACCCCAGCCGTAAGGCATGGGCATTTCCCGACCGCCGAACGGCACCTGGCAGCCGGGAACGGCCACCGCTTTCAGGATGGCCCTCCGCAGCATACGCTTGGTCTGTTCGTCCAGGTAAGCGAAGTTATAGACAGGGGTTTCCCGCTGATTTTCACTGATGCTATTTTCCGCAGGCATGATAATCCTTTCCTTAGAGCAATTAACGCTTGAAACAGTTCCAGGTACAAGTCATGGCGATGCGCGCCTGGAAATGGAATCGCGGGCGGCATTTGCCGCGTGCGCGCGCCTGAGCGAGCGCACCAGTTCGAGTTCCGCCTGAAAGTCGACGTAATGGGGGAGTTTCAGATGCTGGACGAACCCGGACGCTTCCACGTTGTCACTGTGGTACAGGACAAATTCCTGATCCTGGGCCGGGCCTTTGACCGCCTCTCCCAATTCCTCCGAGCGCAGGGAACGGTCAACCAGGGCCATGCTCATGGCCTTGCGCTCCCCCTCCCCGAAGGTCAGCCCGTACCCCCGTGTAAACGCGGCCGGAACGCCACCGCCTCCGGTGAACTTGTTGACGGTCTCGCACTCGGTGACGGTGATTTCGCCGACGATTACGGGAAAACCAAGCTCTTCGGGCGTGAAGGCGACTTCCACTTCGCCCATGCGGATTTCCCCGGCAAAGGGATGGGTGGAGCCGAACCCGCGCTGGGTTGAATAGGCCAGCGCCAGGAGCATCCCTTCGTCGCCGCGGGCCAGGCTTTGCAGACGAATATCCCGGTCAGCGGGCAGTTGCAGCGGTTGTCTGGTCAGGTCTCCGGGCGCCTCTCCCTTATCGCTTTCCTCCGGAAGCAATCCTTCCTTTTCAAGAAACGAAAGCACCTTCGGGCATAGTCCCACGGCTTCGACAGGTGTTTCTCCAGCTTCGCCGGCCTCCTCCCCCGGACGCCGCGGAGCATTGCCGGAACCGGCAAGCGCGGGGTCCAGAAGTCGATGGGTATAATCAAACGTGGGGCCCAGCATCTGGCCGCCGGGAACGTCCTTGTACGTCGCCGAGACGCGGCGGCGAACGCGCATGTTTTCCGTGTCCAGAGGATCGGCGGAACCGAAACGGGGCAGAGTCGTTCGATAGGCGCGAACCAGGAACACGGCTTCAACCAGGTCCCCCCTGGCCTGTTTTATAGCGAGCGCCGCCGTATCCCGGTCATAGAGCGACCCTTCGGACATGACCCGGTCCACGGCGAGTGAAAGTTGCTCGCGTATCTGTGCGGTTTCGACTTCCGGCACGGAAAGGTCGCCTCTGCGTTTTTCGGCCAGCAGCGCGTGGGCGTTGGCAATGGCCTTTTCTCCTCCCTTTACCGCGACATACATATCTTGTTCTCCCCGGCGGAGCCGGAACGGAACCGGCTTGGCGGAACGGCGGACGCGGAACGCGGCAGCCCTGCAATACGGACAAAATTGCCGCCCGAAGGGTGAGAATCCACGAAAACGACGTCCACTCCCAGCGGATATCCGTCCCGGCTCATGGCCCATTCCTCCCAGAACCAGGCGGGAAGCCCCCCCGGACCGAAGGGCAGACCTTGCGGATTGCGCGCGGGAGAAATGCCGGGTCCGGAAATCAGGCAGCCTTGCTCCTCCGCCGTGAGCTTGG
Organism: Desulfovibrio sp.; assembly: GCA_031269345.1. Classification (GTDB taxonomy): domain Bacteria; phylum Desulfobacterota; class Desulfovibrionia; order Desulfovibrionales; family Desulfovibrionaceae; genus Frigididesulfovibrio. Next base: position 3,337 of record JAISZH010000077.1, read on the forward strand.
CGGCAATGATCAGGGTGGCCGAACGGTCCGGATATTCAGGTTCTCCGGGAGAAAAAGCGGCAAATCGCGGCATTGCTTTCGCGTTGCCGATGAAAGCGAAACTCGCCGTTTCCGGGCCGGAAGCGATGGAACACCCGCAATGGAACCGGAGATGCTGCCGCATGGCCGGGGTATCAAGGCAGACGTCTAGCCAAATCTGTGTGTCGGCATCGCACAAGGTCAGAGCGATGGCGACCATACCCGAGATGCAGGAGGCGGGCATGGCCGCGTTAAGAGAGGTCACCGGCGGCAGAACGCCGAGGCATACCGGTTTTCCGGGTCGCGACATGGCTTCGAGCAAGGTGCGGAAACACTGCTGGGCATCATGAACCGGGGAGGCGAACCCCGGAAGGATTGCGGGCAAAGCGGCGTGGATCATGTGTCTTCCCCCCGCGCCATAGTAAAGAAATCAACCCTGGTAGCCGAGGTTTCGGCGGCCGTTTCGCGGCAGGCCAGTTCCCGGGCGGCCAGGAGAGGCGCGACGAGATCCTTGTCAAGCCGCTCCGCATATTCCGGCTGTTGCATCAGGGCGTCCAGAACAGCGGCCGCCTCCGCGTGCCGGGGGCGGTTGCCAGCCACATAGGCATGTCCTGAGACTTCTCCGTCCGCCGTCGCCATCCGCACAGCGCACCGGGTAACCAGCATTTCGCCGAAATTGAAGCGCCTCCCGGAGTTGCCGGCCCTGCCTTCAAGCATGACCATGCCCGCTTCCGGCTTACGTAAAAACGTATATGGGGGGCAGTCCGGAAAAGCGGCCAACCCTTTTTCAAGCGCGGCTTCTTCGCCGAGCGCGAACGCGCGCATCCATCGTTGCCTGTTTTTTCCGGCCGGTTCATGCGTTGTCGGTTGTTGTAATCGCATGCATCCTCCGTGGCCTGGACTTTTGACTTGAGATTGCTTATGGCCTTAGAATGTTACAGAAAAATGACGAATAAGGAGAAATGGCGTTACAAACGGCGAGCGCGCCGCAAAGCGGCCAAACTGGTACGCTGTAACATTTAAAGAGGTTCCCTTAAGGAAGTTCCGGCACAGGACGTGAAAAGGACTTGCGCGAGCGGCGATTGGGACGAAGGAAGTTCCGGCACAGGACGTGAAAAGGACGTGAAAAGGACTTGCGCGCGCGGCGATTGGGACGTAAGATCAAAACAACAGAGGAGGACGCCATGTGGACGTTTCTTTTTATAGTTTTGCTCGTTGTGCTTGGCATAGCCGCCATGCGCATCGCCACACCCGAATATTACAGCCCGCGCTGCTGCATGGGCTTGGCGAACCTGTTCATCAAAGAACACGAGGAAAAGGAAAAAGCGGCCTGCGACAAAGATAAATCCGGCTCGTGACCCCTTTTGGGGCGATTCGGAGGTCAGCCAGAAAAGCGCGATTTTCGGCCTTTTTTCTTGACAGCCAGTGACCACAAGGCTAGTGTCGCGCCACGCGACACTAGCCGCAACCCCGCCGCGACACTAGCCGCAACCCCGCAAGGGGCACGCACCGCCGCAGGCGGCGTGAGTCGACGGAAAACCACGTTTTTCCGCCGACGATCCTGCAAAAATAACCACAAAAATATATTCGTTATTTTTGCAATTACAGCAGTTACGCTTGAGATGCTTACTTGACGGCGGGCGGGAGTAACTCAGTGGTAGAGTGCAACCTTGCCAAGGTTGAAGTCGCGGGTTCAAATCCCGTCTCCCGCTCCAGAAAACCTGCGCCCGCTCACGCGACCGCCGACCTTTTGCGCGCCGACCCCAAAGACCGGGAAAACCCCTGATACGCCTGTTTTTTTGCTTACTCCCATCCGTACGCTGCGGCAGTTGCCGATTTCCGCAGAAACCAGTAAACATCGGCCTTGCGGGGTGCGACTATTGTCGCTTGACGCGACAGTATTGATACCCGCATTGAAAAGCAAACTTTTCCCTGCGGACGACCAAAGAAGGCAGCTCAGATGAGAATATCCCGGTGCGCCCGCTCCGGGGATTTGCAGTTGCCAGGTAGCAACAGCCCGGGGATTTGCAGTTGCCAAGTAGCAACAGCCGTGCTAGAAGCCGACTAATAATCAACAATACGGTATATGGCCGATTCTCAAAAACGCACTGTATGGAAACACTAGGAATCAGCGCGACCAATCCCGGCAGAAGGCTGGCAAGACCGGTTTTCGATCTGGACGGAATACTGCTCTTCCCCCCCGGACAGGTTCTTACCGAAAAACACCTGGAGATCATGCGGGAAAACGGGATCACGACAGTGGTGCTGCTACCTGAATCCGACGACAGAGGCAAAGGCAAACACCCGGTCCCAGGCTTCCCGGAACCCGCGGGTCCTGAACGGGGGCAGAATCAGAATCGGCAAACGACCCCTGTGGTTTATCACAGCGCCGCAAGCGCCCCTGCCCGCAGCCCGGAGGAAGAAAGCCTTGAGGCGAGCATTCACGACGCCACGACGGAGCGGTTCCAACTGCTGAACATTGAGGAGCCGCATGTGCGGATTCTCTTCGACATGGCGATTGAACGACAGATGAAAATCGCCATGAACAAGGGGGGAAAACTCCCCATCGGTCTGCAAAAGCCCCCGGACCCGCCCAAAGTCGAATGTCCGCCCCGTATATCCATGAACCGCCTGCTGGAAACCAGCCATCGCATGGGCACCCTGCCCGTAATTTTTCACCGGCTCATTGAAATGATCAACAAAACGGTGGTCAGCTCCGAGGAACTGGCCAAGGTCATCGCAACGGACTCCGCCATGACCGCCAAGCTCCTGAAACTGGTGAACAGTCCCTTTGTCGGTCTGCCCTACAAGATTGACAGCATATCGCGCGCTGTGATCATAGTCGGAACCAAGCAGCTTGTGATGCTCGCCATGGGGGCGACTTTGGTCTCGGCTTTCAAAGGCCTGACCTCCTCGCACGTGAACATGCAGTCTTACTGGATGCACTCTCTGAGTTGCGGTGCCGCCTGCCGCCTGCTCTGTACCCTGCGCGATGTGAGAAATGCCGAAAGTTACTTTGTAGCCGGGCTCCTGCACGACATAGCGCGTCTTCTGATCTACGCCCAGCTTCCAAACCACTCCCTGTACATAATCAGCGAAGCCAGACGCAGGAACGTAACCCTGCGTGAAATGGAACACGAGGCCCTGGGCTATACCCATGACGAACTCGGCGCGGAGTTGCTGAACGTCTGGAACTGTCCGGCGGATCTTGTCCAGAGGGTTTTCAAGCATCACAAGCGACTGCATGAAAATTGCAGCGTGGAGGACGCTATTCTTCCTACAGCCAACACACTTACCCAAGCCATCGGCTACGGCGGCAGCGGAGAACGTTTCCTGCCCGCCCTGCCGGATTTCGCCTGGGAAAAAACCGGACTGAACATCGACAACATCCACGGCTATTGCAACGAGCTTGACGCAAACGTGCTGAGCCTGATGGAGATGTTCAGCTATTCCTGAAGCGCCTTACCGATATCCGCATTGAAGACTAAGGAAACGCTGATTTATTCCAGTGAGCGGCCAAACCTCCTCACACTCTCATAAAACGAGCAACAGGAAACCTATGTCTTACGCCAGCCGACACGCCGGGAGCGCGTTTGCGCTTTGTCTGGCCCTTCTGTTTTCCGCCGCCTGCGACAAGGTGGAGCAGACGGACCAATCTTTGCCGGAAGTCACTTTTATAGTAGCCCAAGCCCAAAACGTCACGCTGACCAGCGAACTGCCCGGACGCACCTCTGCCTGTCTGGTTGCGGAAGTCCGTCCGCAGGTGAGCGGCATCATATTGCAGAGGCTCTTTGTGGAAGGTTCGGAGGTAAAGCGTGGAGACGTCCTCTACCAGATTGATCCCTCCCTCTACCAGGCGGCTTACGACAACGCCAAAGCCGGTCTGGAAAAGGCCAGGGCCAACCAGCAAGCCGCGGATCTCCTGGCCGGGCGTTACAGCGAAGTAGTGCAGGTAAACGCCGTAAGCAGGCAGGACTATGACAACGCCCTTGCCGCCCAAGCGCAGGCCGGAGCCGAGTTAAAGGCGGCACAGGCCGCTCTGGAGGCAGCCGCCATAAATTTACAGTACACAAGGGTCACCGCCCCCATATCCGGACGCATCGGGCGCTCCTCGGTCACCCCCGGCGCCCTGGTCACCCAGAACCAGCCGATCCCCCTGGCTGTGATCCAGAAACTTGACCCCATGTATGTGGACGTCTCCCAGTCCAGCGAGAAGCTTCTGCGGTTGAAAAAAGACTATGCCAGCGGCCGGCTCAAATCCGGCGGAGCGGACGGGACTCGCGTGGCCTTGCGCCTGGAGGACGGCAGCCTTTACCAAAGCGCGGCATCCGAAAAGAGAGGGGAAGAGACCCCAAAGCCCATTTACGGCCTTCTGAAATTTTCCGAGGTGAATGTCGAGCAGAGCACCGGCACGGTCACCATCAGAGCTGTTTTCCCAAATCCCGAGGGCGTGCTGCTGCCGGGCATGTATGTGCGCGCCGTCCTTGAGGAAGGCATTCAGGAAAACGCCATTCTCCTGCCGCGCGAAGCGATTGTCCGCAACAACCGGGGCCAGCCTGTGGTCAGGCTGCTGACAAAAAACTCCACGCTTGAGAATGAACAGGACATTTATAACGTCAATTCTGTCATATTGGGCGCGACCCGGGCCATCGGCGACAGGTGGCTCATCCCTCACGGCGTTAAGGCCGGCGATTTGGTGCTCTTTGAGGAAAAGAGCAAGATCCTGTCAGGCAAACCGGTAAAAGGCGCGGCCGACAAGAGATAGAGCAGTTCACGAATGAAACGAGAGATTTTGCGGAAGTTGCCGGAAGACCCCGGCCGGGCCGTAACGCCTTACGCGTGGAGCGGCAAACAGAAGGAGACCCGGATGAGTTTTTTTTCGCTGTTCACGCGCGCGGCCGCCTTGGTCTGCCCTTGTCTCGCGCTTGCGGCCTGCGCTCTGGCCCCTGTTTATGAGCGCCCCGACATGCCTGTGCCTTCTTCCTTCAACGCCGGCATGGCCGGTTCTTTCTCCCCCCTGCCGGAATGGCAGGCCTTTTTTAAAGATCCGACGCTGCACAGGCTGATTGTGCTCGCCCTGCAGAACAACCGCAACCTGCGCGCCATCGTGGAAAACGTGGACAGGGTCAGAGCCCAATACCACATTCAGAGGGCGGACATCCTGCCCACCGTCAGCGCCGACGCCCGGTCGGACAATCAGAGCCTGCCCGCCGATCTCTCGGGGGTTGGCAGAAGATATATAGTGCGCCAACAGCAGGCCGGGGTGGGAGTCACCAACTTTGAACTGGACCTTTGGGGCAGATTGCGCAGTTTAAGCGAAGCCGCCCTGGAAACCTTCTATTCAGCGGAGAATGACGCCGCAAGCGCCCGCATGGCCCTGATCTCCGAAATCGCGGCGGTCTATCTCCAGCTCGTGGCCGACCGCGAGCTTCTGGACATCACCCGCGCCACCTATAAAAACCGCAAGAACCAGCATGATCTGGTACGCAACAAATTCGCCGCCGGAGTAGCCTCCAGGCTTGAGGTCAGCCAGGCGCGGGGCATCATGGAGGAAGCGCGCTCCAATGTGGCGCGCTACTCCACCCGCGTGGGGCAGGACGAAAATCTGCTCGTTCTGCTGCTCGGCTCCCCCCTGCCGGCCGACCTGCCCGAGGTGCGCAGGCTGAACGGGATAAGCAGTCTGGCCGATGTCCCCGAGGGACTGCCCTCCTCCCTGCTTGAACGCAGGCCTGACATCCAGGCGGCGGAGCACAGGCTGAAAGCGGCAAACGCCAATATCGGGGCGGCACGGGCCAATTTTTTCCCCTCCATACGCCTGACTTCCGCCTTCGGCTCAATCAGCGCCGACGCATCCAGGCTCTTTGAAGGCGGGGCGGGGTTCTGGAGCTTTATGCCGTCGGTGACCATTCCCCTCTTCGACACCGGCCGCAATATAGCCCTGCTTGAGGTTTCCGAGGCCGAACTCAGAATAGCCGCGGCGGAGTACGAGAAAACCATACAGACGGCTTTCCGGGAAGTGGCCGATGCCTTGGTGCAGCGCCGCTATATAGGGGAACAACTTGACGCGGACGGCTCACTCCTCAAATCGGCGGCCACGACTTACAATCTGGCCTCAACCCGCTATGAGGCGGGAGTGGACAGTTATCTGAACGTCCTGGATGCGCAACGCTCCCTCTATGCCGCTCAACAGGGTTTTATCGCCACCAGACTCCAGCGCGAAAACACCGCGCTGACCCTGTTCAAGGCTTTGGGCGGAGGCTGGATGGCCCCGCTGGCAACCTCCGCGTCCACAAGATGAGGGAGGACTTTTTGCGGTTTTTCATTTTTCCATCCATATCCTGCGTTCATTCTGGTCCATGCGCTCAATGGCATAGCGCAAAGCCGTCCTTGGCAGACGTTTATGAAATTTTGAGAGAAAGGCTCTGAGAGCGTCAAGGTTCTTTTTGCCTGTTTCGCGGAGCATCCAGCCTGTGGCCTTGTGCATGAGATCGTGCGGATGATCGATGAAATATTCGGCCAGCCAGAAGGTTTCATCAAGGCTGCCAAGCCGGATCGTGGCGTTTGTGGATACTATGGCGGCGCGCTCTCGCCAGAGGTTTCCACTGTCCGCCCAGACTTTCAAAAAACGCCGCCTTTCTTCGGATGGCGTTTTCGCGCCTTGCCAATACGCGCCCATAATGTTGTAAGCGGACAGATCGACCAAATCCCAGTTGTTGGCCCGCTCCAGGCGTCGATCATAGAGTTCCGCAAGGGTTTGCAGCTTGGGCAAATCTTTCGTTTTCAGCATTGTATTTGCCGCTTCAACCATGAGAAGCAGCGACGCCAGACGTATTTCATGCCAGGGGGATTCAAGGAGCAGCTCAAAATCTGAAAAATCAAGTTTTCCTTTGAACGGCTTGATCAAAGAGCGGGAGACCGGAACCGGAAGACCGATGAATTTGTCGCCGTAACCGTACTGGCCGGCGCCGGTTTTGAAAAACCTCATAAGGTGCCGCGCCTTCTCCGCGTCGGCATGAGCCATAAAAATGTCTTGAAGCTGCTGTACTGCGGTATTCAAATGCAATCCTGCCATTTCGCCATCTTGTGGCGGAGGTTCACAGTTTCACCGTCAATGATGAACGTGCCGTCACCGACGGCATGAAATGAACGGGCGTCCGCCGGTTCCGGGTTCATCCACGCCCTGACGCCTTGCAGGACAAAGAAGTTGTATTCGCCCGCAAGCTTGCGATTCACGATGCGGCATTCCAGATTGTACAGACATTCGGCCACCAGAGGCGCGGCGACATCCCCGGACGCTTGTGCGTGCAGGCCGAATTCCGCGAATTTGTCGATATCCTCACCGGAGCAGTTTCCTATGTCCACGACCTGTTCCAATATTCCGGCATGAGGGACGGCGACAACGCACTCTCCCGTTTCCACCAGAGCGGTATAGCTGAAATTCCAGGGACCGAGGCAGATGCCGAGAGTCGGTTCAAAGCCCATTGACGCATGGCAACTGACGGTCATCAGATTGCTTTTGCCCTTGTGAGATGTGGAGATCAGAAGAACCGGCCCTGATTCGACAAAGGTAAAGGCTCGGCTCAATGGAAACTCCACCTGCTGCGGAATGTTTTTCTTCGGCATACGGGCCTCCGTCGCGCGTCGACTGAGGGTATGCCCGGCCAGGCCGGGCGTCAAGCGGAGACATCCCTGAAGCAGGGTCATTCAATTCTTCCAACCTGATGAGTCGAAGTGTGATCAGCTTGTTTTTCGCGAGAATTTCTATCCCTTGACCATGTATAGGCCCGCCCAGTGAGTCAAGGATTTTTTGAATTTATGTGGCGGCGCATATGGGGTTCAAGGACATTTACCTCCTGGGCGTTGACCACAGTTACACCCTGCCGGGAAAAAATAAAAAATACATATATTGCTGACGTGCCTGGTTTTTTCGGTCCAGTTTAATTTTGGATCGGCCCGGGGTAGAAGTTACAGGGGAGGTGTGGCGCGGGCCTTGTCCCGAGGGTAGCCATGCTGGCGCGATCCTGTGCCTATGCCGCGCGGGAATGCCGGAAGCGGGGCGTAACCATCTATAACGCCAGCCGCCGTTCGGCTCTGGATGTCTTTCCACGGGTACATCTTGATGTCGTGCTGTCTGGAGCGACAAAAAAATAATGATAGCCAGATGATAGCAAGTACGGTATTGGGAAAAAAGTGAAATGCATGGCGGCCATATGTCCGCGGGGAATGCCGATGGCTCCTGGCGATACCGGGATTCGAGCCTGCCCCGTCCACGGCCACCTGAATTTTTAGCAAAATTTCCTTTTATGGTTTGAACCCCTCCCTTCAGGGAGATACTTGGCTGACCCCCGGCAAAGCCGGAACTACCTTCCCGGTACCCCTTCCCTCCAGGGAGGGGCAATCTACCCGGCTCCTGTCCGTCGAGGTGGAGCAGTCACTCGGCGGAAGGAGCTAGGCGTGGATGAAACATGTTCGTAAAAAAACTGGAACTTTTGGGCTATGGCCCCTTCAGAAAAGCCACTGTAAATTTGTGGTCGGAAGAAATTCCTGATCGTAAAATAGCTGTACTTATTGGAGAAAATGGAACTGGGAAAAGCGCCGTTCTGGAGGGCCTGACAACCTTGCTGAGTTGGCTTCCGGCAAGGATTCGCAGCAAAAAAAGTGATGGTTCTCCAATAGATGAGCTGAAGATTTATACTGGTCTGCCGTATGCCGAAGTAACTGTGACCGCTAAAGCCCGGGGGGGAGAGTATACCTGGAGTCTGGCAAAGGCGGCGAAAGGAAAAAGAGCTAAAGTGGAAAGTTCGCTAAAAGGCGTTTCAAGTTTGGCCTCTGAACTTTCAGCTAGTTATACGGACAATGCAAAATGCTCACTGCCCCTTATCGGATATTATCCGACTGAACGATATGTCATTGATATTCCCCATAAAATAAGAACAAGACATACGTTTGAACAAATAGATGGATATGACGGTGCTCTTACCAGAGGCATCGACTTCAGGCGTTTTTTTGAATGGTTCAGGGATCGTGAAGATACGCGTAATGAGGGAAAGATCGATTTAGCAGAGATTTTTTCCTTTATTGACCAGGAACGATTGGCATCTTTTTGGAAAAACCAGGAAAACAAGCGTGCCCCTTTTTTTGAAGAAATATTTTCCTTGTTGAATGAGGAAAAGCTCAAAAAGTATAACATCTCATTATACAACCGCATACAAAATAGAGATATGTTGCTGAATGATCCGCAATATTTTGCAGTGTTGCATGCTCTCAAAAGTTTTATGCCGGAGTATACAGGTCTTCGCATTGAGCGAAGGCCGCGAATGCGGATGCTGATAGACAAAAACGGACAATCTTTTAATATACTGCAACTTTCTCAAGGGGAAAGGTCTCTGCTCGCTCTGGTCGGCGATATCGCCCGCCGCCTTGCCATAATGAATCCGGGGCATGAGACGCCGTTGCTCGGCGAGGGCATTGTCCTTATTGACGAGATTGATCTGCATCTGCACCCGCGCTGGCAGCGCACCATCGTGCGCCGCCTTCGGGAAACCTTTCCCAATTGCCAGTTCATTTTGACGACGCATTCTCCTCTGGTCATCAGCGATCCTGACAATGTTCAGGTACTGGCTCTGAAAGCCGGAGAGATACGCGAACTGCCCAATCTTTATGGCATGGATGTGGAGCAGGTGTTTTTGGAAATTATGGATACCTCTCTACGCGACCCGGCACTGCAAGAGAAGATCGACGCCCTGATGGACGCCATTCAAGAGGGAAACTGGGGAGCAGCCAAAGCTCTGCGTCAGGAGCTTGGAACCATCTTGCCGTCAAATCATCGGGAACTTGTGCGGGCGGATATTTTCCTCCGTCGTCAAGAAGTGCTCCATGCGAAAAATCACTAAGGCGGTTCCTCCTCCGGAATTGACTCGGTGGCGACGGCATAATCAGGGGGCGCGCTATCAAGACCTCCCCGAAAGGGAACGGCGCGCCGTTCGAACCGCTTGTCTTGAGGAACAAAAAGGGCTTTGCGCCTTTTGTTGCTGTTCAATCACAGTGGACAGCGGTCACAACGCTCATATCCGTAGTCAGGCGCGCTATCCTCGACAGTCCCTCAGCTGGGCCAATCTCGTCGCCAGTTGCATGGCTGTTGAACATTGTGGCGGTAGCCAAGGGCAAAACGATATTCCACTGACGCCATTGATGCCGGAATGCGAGACAGAGCTTCGGTTTTATGCATCAGGCAAGGTCAGAGCTCTTACCCCCAAGGCACAGGTAACGCTTGATGTTTTGAATCTGGACAGTCCCGTTTTGCGCCACAAGAGGAAAAACGCCTTGGACGCGTTGCTGTATTCGCTGGAGTTTCATCCTGTTGAGGATATTCCCCTATGGGACGCGGAACTTATCCAAGTTTTCATTGCCGAGTGCGGCAGGGAAACGGACGGCGTTTTGCTCCCCTACGCTCCTGTTCTTGCAAATATCGTCGGTCAGCTCTTGGGGACGCCTGCACGGTTCCCACACGCCCCAACCTCATCCTGAACTTTTTCCACAGGTGGACCTTGATGTCGTGCTGTCCGGGAAGTAAAAGCGCCGGGGCTCCTTTTTTATCCGTCATCGCGCGGGGAAGTTTGCCGGAGAGCGGTAATGCGTTCCTCCGCCAAGTTGCGAAAAATCGTCGTTTCCTGCATGCGGCACCCTGACGCGTAGTTGCGCACGTCAAGTTCAGCAAATTCAGTTCCGTGGCATGTGGACCTCGACCAGAGCAGGCGACGTCCGGGAATGGGAGATAGCGTCCGGGGAAAAAGTATGCTATGGTGGATTAAGTCTAAAATATCCTTGTGCGACAAGATGTTATGCAAAAGCTCCATAATACATTTCAATAAGATTTTGGGCTTTTCCCTTATTCCGCACCCGGGCAATTATGGACAAATCGTCGCCGCGCTGGATCCTGCATCTGGACATGGATGCCTTTTTCGCCGCCGTGGAGCAGCTCGACCGTCCAAACCTGCGCGGTTTGCCGGTCATTGTAGGAGGCGCGGAGCGCGGCGTAGTCTCCACCGCTTCCTATGAAGCCAGAAAATACGGGGTGCGGTCGGCCATGCCGATTTTTGAGGCGCGCAGGCTTTGTCCCAAGGGGATCTTCCTTCCCGGGCGCATGCGGCGCTATGCGGAAAAATCGTGGGAGATCATGGAACGGCTTAAGCTTTACTCCCCCCTGGTAGAACCCGCTTCCATCGACGAGGCGTATCTTGACGCGACCGGGCTCGAACTGGTGTTCTCTTCGGCGGAAAATATGGCGAAAATCTTGCAAAAGGACATTTTCGAAAGCAGCGGGTTAAGCTGTTCCATCGGGCTTGCCCCGGTCAAATTCCTTGCCAAAATCGCCTCCGACCTGAACAAGCCTGCGGGACTGACGGTTCTGCGCCACGAGGAGGTCCCGGCCTTTCTGGAAAAACTGCCGATCGGGAAGATACCTGGCGTAGGTCCGGCCATGCTGAAAAAGCTCGAACTGATGAACGTGCGTTTCGCGAGCGAGGCGCGGCGGTTTCCGGCGGCTTTCTGGGAAAAGCATTTCGGCAGGACGGGAGTTATGCTTTACGAGCGGGCCGGGGGTATTGACCCCCGTATGGTGCAGCCCCGGTCAGAACCGAAATCGGAAAGCGCCGAGAACACCTTTGCCGAAGACACGGCGGACCCGGCCCTGCTCTCGGTCTGGCTCATGCGTCAGGCGGAGCGGGTGGGAAGGAGCCTGCGCCGGCAGGGTTTGTCCGGGCGCACGATAACCTTGAAGGTAAAATACTCCGATTTCACCCAGCGCACCAAAAGCCGCACTCTGGACGAACCCGTGCATTCCACGCGTCTCATCTATGAAACAGCCATGGAACTGCTGCAAGAATTCGCCCCCTTGCGTCCCCTGCGCCTGATCGGCACAGGAGTATCGAAATTTGAGGCGCAGGCGCGGCAGTTGCGGCTTCTTGCCAACCTCACGAAGCGGGACAAAGAGCGCGATGCCGCCCTTGACGCCGCCCTGGACAATCTGCGCGGGAAATTCGGCGATGAGGCCGTAGTGAGGGGGAAGCTGTTTGACGTAAGAAAACCTTGAAACCGCGCCTTTCAGAGCAATTTCAAAGTGAAATTGCTCTGAATTTCGGCCTGCTCATGCGCTCGCTGTTTGGTTTCGGCACACCAAAAGGGTGGGCAGACGCTCCGGCGTCTCTTGTTTTTGCCGTCAGCCCCGGCCATTTTGGCCTGTTTGTGCCGTCTTGGAATGAGGCAGCGCCAATGCCTCATCATCGCCCTCCGGCTACCAAGAAGGTAGCATGGGCCTTCAGGCCCATGCGTCTTGCGCTTGGGCGGGATCGGGCTATCCGGCCTGAAGGCCGGGGTTTCAAATCGTAAAGGAAGCTCAGATGATGGCTTTGACTTGAATTGAGCTGTTTTTCACCGGGCGGATACCTGTGGAGTTTTTGCGTGGACGTTATTGATTTGCGTTTTGTGGACGGGTTTTTGGTAGGCCATGCTGAAGACCGCGAAGCGGGAACGGGTTGTACGGCGGTTCTGACCCCGGCGGGAGCCTCGGCATCGGTCTATACTCCCGGATTCGCGCCGGGCAGCCGGGAAACGGCTCTTCTGCGCCCGGAAAGTTCCCCGCAGGAGATTCACGGTTTGCTGCTTGCGGGCGGAAGCGCGTTCGGGTTGTCCGCGGCTTCGGGCATAGTGCGTTTTCTGCGTGAACAAGGCGTCGGCCTGGATACGGGCGCGATCAGGGTTCCTTTGGTGCCGGGAGCCGTGATTTATGATTATCCGGGCAACAAGTCGCAAGGGCTGCTGCCGGATGAGGACATGGGCTACAGGGCGGCCCGGGCCGCGGGCGGCAAGGCGTGTATGCGCGGCCCGCACGGGGCGGGCGTGTCCGCGCGATCAGGCAAAATCGGCGGGCATGAGCGTTCAAGCCCTTCGGGCATAGGCTCCGCCGGGATGACTGACGACGGCCTGCAACTCGCCGCCCTGGCGGTGGTCAATCCTTTGGGGAGCGTGGTGGACCCGGCCGACGGCCGGATAGTGTCCGGCCTGCGCCGTCCCGATGGCAGCCTTGCCTCCCACGGCGAAATCCTGGCTGCGGTAAAAGACGCGGCGGGCCGTATGGGCGACGGCGCCCCCGGTCACACTGTACTGGTTGTCGTGGGCACGAATGCCCGGCTGGACAAACTCGGAGCCTTCCGGGTAAGCCGCATGGCCGCAGCGGGCATAGCGCGCGCGATATTCCCCGCCCATCTGCTTTTTGACGGCGATACGTTGTTCACGCTGGCATCCAACACCGGCCCGGTCGTCGACGTCAACGTGCTCGGCGCGTACGCCGCGCAGATCACGGCGCAGGCCGTGCTTGACGCCGCTTGCTCCGCGGGCGCGTAACCTTCCGTTGATCCGACAGAAAGCACATACAAGTCCACGGTAAAAATTGTTATAATTTTTACCGTGGACTTGTATGACCGGGCGATATTCCCCGGCGTTGGTCACGCTGTGACATCCCGGCAAAAAACCGCCGAGATGGTTGTTTCCTTCAGGGTGTTGACAAGTCCGACTCAGGTCATGCCGACCTCGCGGCAGGGATTTGCGCGCAAACCGGTTTTACGCGTCTTCTCCCGGCGCAACGGATTTCGGGCGCTTGCCGCCCCTTGAGGCGGGACTCCTGGCCCGGCGCGCGCCGGCGCTCTTTACGGGAGCTTCCAAAGGCGGCTCGTCCGGCACATTGTCCGGGTTCGCCCTGCTGCCGGTGCGCCAGGACACTTCCACTCTCAGCCCAGCCCTCACCTCGTCCGTATCCGTCTCCACTTTGAGATCGACAACCCGCGGCACATCAACTTGCAGGTATTCCCCGCCCTTATGCACCTTGAGGCAGCCGTCCTTCAGTCCTTCTATCAGATCTTCAACTATCCCCGCCACGTCTTCACGCGTAAGGCGGGTGCAGATTTCCAGTTCACGTTTCTCCATGGTTTTTTCCTCCTTCGCCGTCAAGCTCCACGGCAGGTGTCAGTTACTCCGAGCGATTCAGACATTCCGGAGGACATGAACGCTGACAGCCGTTAACCATAACATCTTTAATCCGGAAATGGAATTGATGCTTGCCGCTTTTTTTCAATTTCGCTATAGTTGAGCAGGATTTCGCGCGTTCGCAAGCCTTATGCCAATGCGCCCAAACCCGTCTGAATCGTAACACAGCCATGCAGCTTTCAGTAAACACCAAGTACGCCATACGCCTTATTTCGGCGCTCAGCGAGATCCCCCAACCGGTAAGCGCCGCCAGCATCTCTGAACAAATCGGACTCTCCCTGCGCGCCGTGGAGACCGTACACGCGGTGCTGCGCCGGCACGGCATAACCGAGGCCTTGTGCGGCGCCAGAGGCGGCATCAGGCTCGCCCTGCCCCTCTCCGACATCACGGTCGGAAAGCTGATGCGCTGCTTCGGCGACGGCGCGGACTTCAAAGGATGCCGCGCGACGCGCTTGTCCGACTGCCCGACGCAAAGCGAATGCGCGGCCTGCTCCAACTGGGACAATATCTCCGTCCGGATACAGGACTTTCTGGACGAGATTACCCTCAAAGAAATTATCGGACAGTAATACCGGTTTGCATTCAAACGAGTTTGAATGCAAGACGCCAAATTTTTTGAAAAACAGGCCAAGCCTGATTTTGCGAAAACTTGCGGGCGGCGGCTTCGCCTCTGCCATCCAATTCGCTTTCCTGGGCATTTTACGCATGAAACAGTTCGCTTACGGCGGGCAAAACCCGCCTGCTCCTGTTTCACGGCAAGGATTTGCGGGGCAAATCCTTGCAGGGCATTTCAAGTGTGAAATGCTCCGGCGAAAGCAAATCGGTATAACCCGGTCTTTTTTTCCCGGCAAAACGCCCCTCCCTCTCTGTTTTCTGATTTTTTTCCCTCATATATACGGCATGTTATAAGGAACAAACGCGCCCTCCCCTCCCCTTGGCACGAGCTTTGTATCTGCCTCCAGGCAAGGAGAGGACCATGCAAATTTTGCCCACTGTAGAAAACATCGCGGAAATAAAGACCGACGCGCTGGAACTGGACCAGAATTCAGCCAATGACAAGGAATTCTACAGTACCCTGCGTTCCTTCATTGAGGAAGGCCGGGAAGACTACTGCGGCCGTCCGGCGGGGTTCGCCGCCTACGATCAGGCTTCCGCCGACCCGGTGAACAAGGAAGAACTGGACGTCCTCAAAAAAGAGCTCGGCAACCGCAAGGTGGCGGATACCAACCTGGAGCGGCTCAATCAACTTGCCGCCTCCGGACGGCCTTTAAGCGCCTCGTCCATATTCAGCGCGCTCTCCGGGCGCTCCAGGGCGTCTTCCCCCCTCTCCGAGGAAGAAGGCGCGGCCCTGAAAGATTTCCTGCAAAAGGCCGGCTTTGACAAGGAAGCCCAGGAAGAAATGCTCGCCCTGAGCGACTCCGGCGACGTATCGACCATGTGGCGGCGCATAAGCGCGGCGCTTGACAACCTGGAGGACGACCCCGGGTTCACCGCCGCGGAACTTTCCGCCCTGCTCAAAGGCCTGGACCTTTCCGGCAAAACCCTGGCGACCCTCGCGCCCATTCTCGCCAAAGACGGAGCGTCCTTTGACGGCGCGTCCCTGAAGGAAGCGCTGGCTCCGGTCGCGGGGGATATCGCGGAACGGGATCTGGCAAACGCCCATGCCGGACGGCAGATGCGCGAAGCCCTGAACGCCGCGCTGGCCAAGGCCGAACTGAACAAACGCTCGGCCCCGGTGGAGAACAACAGGGGCAGCCGCGCCTCGGAACAAAGCGAGGCCCTGATGCAAAAAAGCCTGCGCGACAAGGTCGGCCTGGACGCCATTCTTGACCCCTCCAAAAACGCGGACGCCGAATCCGAATCAGGCGCGGACGGGACGGGGCACGATGCCGGGAATGAAAAACGCGGTTTCGAGTTCCACACCAAAGACGCGGATGGGAAAAACGGCCCGTTCGCGGACAAATCCTCTGACAAAGCCTCCGGCAAGACGTCCGATCAGGCGGCCGGCAAGGCGGCCGACGGTGTCTCCAGATTTTCCGAAGTCATAATAAACGCCGCCGTCTCCGGACCCAGCCAGACCCAAAGCCAGGCTTTCGCCGGGCGCGCGGAAAATTCCGCCCATCTCTACCGCGGGGAAATTTTTGCCCAGGTGGAACAGGGCATACTCCAGGGCGCGCGGCAGGGGGCGCAGATGCTGACCTTGCAGCTCGACCCGGCCGAACTGGGAAGCATGACCCTGGTGCTGCGTTACAGTGACGGAGAACTCAGGGCCAGCATCCGGACGGAGCGCGCGCAAAGCGCGGAGGTTCTCATGGAGCGTCTTTCCGAACTCAAGGCCAGCCTGGAAGAGGCGGGCATCAAGGTGGCGGAGCTTGACGTGCAGACCTCGCTCTCCGACGGCTCTTTCGCCGAAACCTGGGAAGGCGGCGAGGAACACAATCTTATGCGGGACGCGAACGAACGCGACCGCTTCCTGCGTCTCTCCCGCCTGTGGCGGGCGGAAGGCGAAGACGCGGCTTCGGCCGGAAAACATGAAACTGTTCCTTGGACGGGAATGGACGGCGGCCTGCATCTCGTCGCCTGAAAAGAGGTAAATCATGGCCATAGCAAGCAACATAATCGGACAGTACGAGACCACCCAGTCCCTCACCGGGGCTTCGGGCACGGACCGCATAGCCACGGACAAGGATACCTTTCTGAAGCTCCTTGTCGCCCAGCTTTCGAACCAGGACCCGCTGAACCCCGTGGAAGACAAGGAATTCATCGCCCAGCTCGCCCAGTTCACCACAGTTGAGGAGCTGCAGAACATAAACTCCGGGGTGAAGGACCTGAATACGGCGTACTTGAACCAGCAGGCCACCAATGCCGCGACTCTGATCAACAAGATGGTCGTGGCCGGCGGTGACAACTTAACCCTGGCAAACGCCTCCAGCTTCACCAGCGAGGACGATTATCCGGCCTTCTACTTCACCCTGCCCGAGCAGAGCGCGGAAGGCACACTCAGCATTTATGAAACCAACGCGGACGGCAGCATCGGAAGCATGGTCTACAGCACGACCATGCCGGGATTCCAGGCCGGAACCCACACCGGCCGCTGGCACGGACAGGATTTCAACGGCAACCCCATGCCCAACGGAACCTATATCGTCAACATCACCGCCAAGACCGCGACAGGCGAGAGCATACTTGTATCCACCTCCTCCGCCGGGGTGGTGGTGGGAGTGGAAATGTCCTCCGACGGCAACCACCTCCTCTATCTCCAGGACGGGCGCACGGTGCAGTACAACCAGATCGAGCTGATCATGGATTATGTGTCCTCCGGCAGCGGGCAGACGACGGACGGTTCCGATGGGGACGGAACAGGCGATTCTGATGGGGACGCGTAATTTCGTTTCCGGTTCAAGATGTTCTCATTTCGAACCGGAAGAGAAAACGTGACGGGATGTCGCGCCGGAACGTGAAACATTGCTGGAGGCGGGGAAAAACGGGATTTTGGCCGCAACCGGCGTTCCGGTCGCAGCCGGCGTTCCGGTCGCAGCCGCCAAATCAAAATCGCACGGATACGGCAACGCCTCGTACGCACCGCCATGTAGCCGCGCGCGTGAAAAAACGGAGTTCAACCCTTAAAGCTAACACCCCGCCCGAAAAAGGCGGCGCAACCGGAGGGAAAAATGAGTCTTACGGCAAGCTTGTGGACAAGCGTATCGGGCCTGATCACGCACGGCGAAAAGATGAACGTGGTCGGCAACAACATAGCCAACGTCAATACGGTCGGCTTCAAGCAGCAGCGCATGGATTTTCAGGATTTCGTCTACCAGTATATCGGCACGGCGGGCGGCATGGGGCAGGTAGGCCGGGGCGTGGGCGTAGGCTTGATTTTCAACGACTTTTCCCAGGGCGCCACGGAAACCACCACGGGCGCCACGGACATCGTTATCAACGGCAACGGCTTTTTCTGCGTGAAGCCGCTGAACAACAACGTCAATTATTACACCAGGGCCGGCAACTTTACCTTCAACAAGGACGGCTACCTGGTGGACCCGCACGGCTATGTGCTGCAAGGCTGGGCCATTCGTCCCGAAGCGCAGCTCACCACTTCGAA
>JAISZH010000111.1 GCA_031269345.1 Desulfovibrio sp.
TGAACAGCGGCCCGGCGGCCGCTGTCGCCGCAAAGCGGCGCAAGTCAGCCGAAAACCGCGTTTTCGGCTGACGATCCTCCGCGGGGAAAAGTTTACTTTTCAATGCGGATATCAGTAACAGCGCGTATCTATTGACTCTTAAGGCGTTTGCGTTACGCGTGTCACCAAAAAAGACACGCTTTTATCTCTATTTAGGAGCCTGTCGGACAAAGCGATGTCCATCAGGATAACATACTGAAATTATTTACCATAGACTGTGGAGCGCTAAATATCTATTATGAGTTATTTCAGTATGTTATATGTTAATGACGCCTATTGTCCTACAGGCTCCTATTGAGCACATGATTGGCACACACCGCACACAGGCTCTAAACTATATCCAGACACAGTCCGGACCTACCTCTTGGCTGGACCCCTGTCCGGTTCAAATGGGGCTACTCCACCTAACCTTTTGGCCTGAACACACGCCCGATTGGAGTGGCCCCCTGCGCCACTTGAGGAATAACCATTATCACCAGTAATATCAGCAGACCTATGACCTTTTTCATACCAGTCCTCTCTTTTGGTGTATATGCGCTTCTACAGTATGGGGAGGGATGGGAAGTAAACAGGTCTTAGGGAAGCGCTGTCAGAGGCAGGGGTGGGGTTGAGGCGCAGCGGATATGGGCGTGGGGTCTACCTTGGCAATCCTACAATATTGGCGTCAATTCACCGCCGTGAGATTTGGCGTGTGAGGAACGGAAAAAAACCTGACCAAGGCAAAGGGGTATTGGCGGGGCCGTTTCCGTGTCGCAGACGCCATATCCCGTCAGAGAGAAAAGCCGCTCCGCGCCAATGCTTGCTGCCCACCTCCAATCATCCTCAATGCCGCTTGTCCTTATGGGCCAGGTAGAGGCCAAAGCAGAACACCGCCAAGACGAATATGAGCGCCGCCAACCAGGTTGTGGTCGTCGAATCCATTACCTCACCCTCCTAGTTTCCTGGTTAAGAGAAGGCTGCCAAACAAGGTTGCAAAGGCCACAGCCAATCCCCATGCCCATTGCCCCTGAAACAACCCTACAGCGAAAGCCGCCACACTCACTTTCTCCAGCCAGTCCGCTATGCGCTTGAGCATCCTTTCCCTCCTGCAGTACTCTATACATCCGCACCTGTCTTGTCCACCACATTGGCACATGCACACAATCTGTATTTCTGAAATTTGGCGGAGCGGAAGGGGCTTGAACCCTCGGTATCCGGCGGATCAGGCTGAAGGCGGGACCGCAATCCCAAGCGGGAACCCGCGCCACGCTGGTCTGCCTTTGCGGCCGCGGCGCGGTCAGGCGGAAGGCGTATCCGGGGTCTGCCCGTCCAGGTCTCCGGCTTCCGGTCTTTTCCCAAGGCGGCCGTACAGGCGCGCCAGGTCGGCAAGCCATATCCAGGCGTCGGGGGCGGTCTGTCCGGGGGTAAGCCGCCAGTTCCAGTTGCCTTGGGCCAGACCGGGGGTGTTCATGCGCGCCTGCTCTTCCAGGTTAAGGGCGTCCTGGGCGGGCAGGATGCAGCATTCCCCTACCGAGGAAAAGGCCAGACGGACCAGGACCCGGGTCGCTTCTTCGGCGTCGATCGCGACGCCGCTGTAAAACCTGAAGTTTTCCCTCTCCTCCGGGCATATGGCGGAGAACCAGGCCCTGGTGGGGGCATTGTCGTGCGTGCCTGTATAGACGCAGGACAGTTTGTTGTGGTTATGCGGAATATTTGAATTTTCCCCGATTTCCCCGCCGAAGGCGAATTGCAGGACGTGCATGCCCGGCAGGCCAAAGCGGGACATGACCTCGCGCACTTCGGGGGTGATGACGCCCAAATCCTCTGCCAGGATGGGCAGAGAGCCGAAATGGGCGCGCAGGGCCTCAAGAAACTCCGCGGCCGGAGCTTTGCGCCATTGTCCGTTCACGGCGGTTTTTTCTTTTTCCGGCACCTCCCAGTACGCGCAGAAGCCGCGGAAGTGGTCGAGGCGTATGCGATCGACGAGAGTCAGGGCGTGGCCCAGGCGTTTTTTCCACCAGTCGAAGCCGTCTTCACGCATGACGTCCCATCGGTAGATGGGCGTTCCCCAGCGCTGCCCCGTGGCGCTGAAATAATCCGGCGGAACCCCGGAAACGGTTATCGGGCGCAGTTCGGCGTCCAGGTTGAAATAATGCGGGTTGGCCCAGCAGTCCGCGCTGTCGTGGGTCACGTAGATCGGGGCGTCGCCGAGGAGCAGAATGCCGTGTTTTGCGCAATATGAGCGCAGACCCTGCCATTGCGCGTAAAAAAGGTATTGGATGAATTTTTCCCGCAGCATGGGGCGGGAGGCTTTTTCGTCCCATTCAGCAAGGGCGCCGGGCGCGCGCAGGCGCAGGGGCGCGGGCCATTCGAACCAGGGGGCCTCGGAGTGGGCGCGTTTGATGGTGGCAAAGCGCGCGAAATCATGCAGCCAATAGACGTGTCTTCGGCAAAAGTCCTGAAAATCCGGATCGTCCGCCAGACCGGGGGCGCTACGCTCAAAGGCCGCTGTCAGCAGATGGGCGCGGTGCGTCTCCACCGCCCTGAAGTCCACCTTGGACGGATCGCTGGAAAGGGCGCGGTTTTCTGTACAGTTCAGGGACGTTTCCAAATCCGCTCTGGAAACGCGTCCCTGCTCCAGCAGGAGTTCCGGGCTGATGAACAGGGGGTTGCCGGCAAAGGCCGAGGGAGAAGAGTAAGGCGAGTTGCCGATGAAGGTCGAGGTGGGGTGCAGGGGGAGAACTTGCCAGACCGAGGCGCGGATCCGGGCCAGAAGATCGGCGAAGGCGAAGGCGGCCGGTCCGAGATCGCCGATCCCGTATGCCGAGGGCAGGGAGGAAATGTGCAGCAGCACTCCGAAGTTTCGCATAGTTATTGATTCCCGCGGAAATCGGTAAACACCGGCCGCAAGGCCGCTGCGCCGCGAAGCGGCGTTACTCGGCCGAAAACAACGCTTTTCGGCTGACGATCCCGCGTTGAAAAATTTACTTTTCAACGCATATATCAGTAAATAAAGCAGTTAATATGTTTAATGAAGCAGTTAATACGTTTAAGGAAACATTGATGTATTCCAGTGAGGAGGCAAAGCCTCCTCACGCTCCCCCCGGCAGGGGAAGGATTTCCCTGCATTCCCGGTTGATATTTCAGATGGTTACAACTGAGGGGGTCCGGGGGAAATCATTTCCCCCGGCGGGGTTTGGGGCGGAGCCCCAATTAATCAGCGTTTCCATAATGCGTTTAATACATGAATTAATGCGTTTAATACATGAATTGCACCTGTTCCGCCTCCCGGCTTCTGCTCACGACCGTCTCCAGCAGGGCATCCGCGAACTCGGCAAGCAGGGAGGTTTTCTTCTTCGGTCCGTATACTATTTTGAATTCTCCGTCCAAAAGCCCGCACTGGGTCTGAACGTAACGCAGGGCGTCATTGATGTCGCCCATTTCGTCCACCAGTCCGAGTTCCAAAGCCCGGCGGCCGGTCAGCGCCCGGCCGTCCGCCGTCTCCAGCACCCTGTCTTTTGGAAGGGAGCGTTCTCTGGAGACGGAATCGACAAACTCATCGTACATGTCCTTGAGCAGGGCGCGCAGGTATTCTTCTTCCTCCGGGCGCATCTCGCGGGTTATGTTGCCGGTGTCCTTGAGTTTTCCCGTGGTCAGGGTCTTTTCGGAGACGCCGATGGTGCTCAGCAGGCCGCCCAGGTTGGGGATCTGCATTTTGACCCCGATGCTTCCGGTCAGGGTGGAGGGGTTGGCGAAGATCTTTTTCGCCCCGAGAGCCGCGTAATATCCGCCCGAGGCCGCGACCGCCCCCATGGAGGCGGCAAGCGGTTTGACGTGGGCCAGGCGTTTCACGGAGGCGAAGATTTCCTGTGAAGGGCCGACGGCGCCTCCGGGGGAATTTATGCGCAACACCGCGCCCTTCACATTGGGGTCGGCCAGGATTTTCGCGATAAAGCGGGTAATCGCTCCGGAATCCAGGATCAGTCCTTCCAGGTTGATTACGGCTATGGACGGCTTCAAGGCTTTGCCGTCGCCGATTATGACCCCGGCGCTGAAGACCGCGCCCAGCAGAACCATAAGGAACAGGAAGAAAAGGAAAGGATGGCGTTTGCGCCAGGGTTTTTTCGGCTCCGGACCTAGGGGGACGCGCAGCCAGGCCTCGCCTGGGGGCTGGGCGGACGCGGCCCGGTCCGAGGCGGCTGTTTTCCCGCCTTTTCCCGTTGCGTCTGGCAGGGGCGGCCAACTTGGCGTTTCCGGGGACAAGGAGAGTGGCGGGTTCATCGCGCGCGCTCCTCAAGCACCGCCACGGCCGGCAGGGTCCTGCCCTCCAGAAATTCCAGGAAAGCCCCGCCTCCGGTAGACATATAGGATATGCCGTTTTCCTGTCCGTATTTTTCGATGGCGGTCAGCGTGTCGCCTCCGCCCGCCAGGGAAAAGGCCGGGCTGGCGGCTATGGCCTCGCACAAGGCTTTTGTGCCTTTGCCGAACTGATCGATTTCAAACGCCCCCACGGGCCCGTTCCAGATGATGGTTTTTGCCTCGGCCAGTATCCTCGCGTATAGCGCGGAGGTTTCCGGTCCTATGTCGAGGATCATGTCGTCTGGCGCAACTTCGTGGATTTTTTTCACGACGGCCGGGCTGTCGGGGGAAAATTCCCGCCCTACCACCACGTCCAGAGGCAAAGGTATCTCCCCTCCGGCATTTTTCGAGGCCTCCATCAGACGTTTGGCCTCGTCCACCAGATCGTCCTCGCAGAGCGATTTCCCTATGGCGAACCCGGCCGCCTTTATGAAATTGTTGGCTATGCCCCCGCCCACTATCAGGCGGTCCACCTTGGCGCTCAGGCTGTCCAGGATGGTCAGCTTGGTGGAGACCTTGGAGCCGCCTATCACGGCCACCAGAGGGTGCACGGCCCCGGACATGGAGCGGTTCAGGGCTTCAAGTTCGCTGTAGAGCAAGGGACCGGCGCAGGCTATCGGGGCGAAGCGGGCCACGGCGCTTGTGGAGGCCTGGGCGCGGTGAGCGGTGCCGAAAGCGTCCATGACGAAGATATCGCAGAGGGCGGCGTATTTCTTCCCCAGTTCCTCGCTGTCCTTGCCTTCGCCCTTGTTGAAGCGCACGTTTTCGCAAAGAACGACCCGGCCGGGCTCCGCCTTCACTTCCCGTTCCAGGTAGTCGCCGACCAGAGGCACGTGAAATCCCAGAAGTTCGCTCAGGCGGGCGGCGACCGGCGCAAGAGAATCTTCGGCGCTGAAGACTCCTTCCTTGGGGCGGCCGAGGTGGGACATCAGCAGAACTCTGGCCTCCGCGTCCATTGCCGCGCGTATGCCGGGCAAAGAGGCGAGGATGCGGGCTTCGCCCGCCACCATTCCGTCTTTGATCGGCACATTCAGGTCTTCGCGGATCAGTACGCGCTTGCCGGCCAGAGGCAGATCTGACATTTTGAGCACTTTCATCGGCAGCTCCTTTGCGGTTGACGGAAAGCGAGGGCGGATTCAGCTATATCCGGTTCCCGAGGTTCAAGGCAAGCTGTTTCACAGTCAAGCTTTTTATTTCCTGCCTGCCATTCCGGGGTGAGCCCGTTCCACCGTCTGCGGCGGCGGCCCTTGCGGGGTGTCGGCGGCTTCATTATTGCCAATGCGCGGGTTCTGATGTATTTTGTCTCCGCATCGGGGGAAATTGAATGACGGTTCCATCATGGCGACCGTCCTGGAGCATTTAACTTTTGAGATGAGCGCCCGGCCGGTGTCGCGTCAAGCGGCGATAGCGGCAAGCCCGCAAGGGACGCCGCCGCAGGCGGCGGAGCACGGCAAAAACCGCGTTTTTTGCCGTGCGATTTTATCGCCTGAAACAGAGCGAATGAGTTGTGTTACAGATTTCCGCGTGGAAATCCGGATAGTGGCCGCTGTCGCCGCGAAGCGGCGCAAGTCGGCCGAAAACCGCGTTTTCGGCCGACGATCCTCCGCAGGGAACAGTTTACTTTTCCATGCGGGTATCAATAAGCGGCACATTATAATTCCATTTCCAGGTCAAAAAAGGGAGCATTTTTGACCTGGAAATGGAAAGAGTGACAGGATGTCACGCCGAAATGCGAAGCATTCAGAGCGGCAAGGCGAAACAGCGCTTTCGCCCTGCCGCCAGATCAAAACTGCATGGACGCAGTTTTGATTTGGAATTCGGATAAGAGGGAAAATAATGTCAAGGAGATGACGATGAGCGGTTATTTACTGGATGAGGAAGGCAGGCTTCTGGTGCAAACGGCCAGGGAGTTCGCGGAGAACGAACTGAAACCCAAAGTGGCGGAATATGACCGAAGCGGCGAATTTCCCTTTGAACTGTACCGGCGGGCCGCGGAACTGGGTCTGAACTCGCTGGAAATGCCCGTGCGCTACGGCGGCCCGGGGGTGGATTACATCACCATCGCGGCCATATACGAGGAAATTGGCCGCGTGGACGCCGGCTTCGGCGTGGGCATGGCCGCCTCCACCCTGGGCTACAAGCCCGTCCTGCTGGGCGGCAATGAGGAGCAGAACAAGCTCTATGTGGATAAAATCATGGAAGGCAAATTCGCCGCCTTCGGCCTGACCGAGCCGGGCGCTGGCTCCGACGCCGGGGCCGTCAGCACCACGGCCATCAAAAAGGGCGACGAATACGTCCTGAACGGAACAAAATGCTTCATCACCAACGGAGGTGTCGCCGACATCTATACGATTTTTGCCCTCACCGATCCTTCCAGAGGCATCCGCGGGCTCTCCTGTTTCATCGTGGAAAAGGGCACTCCGGGTTTTGTCAGCGGCAAGGAAGAAAACAAGATGGGCATTCGCCTTAGCAACACCGCTGAACTGGTGTTCCAGGACGCGCGCATCCCGGCTTCCAACTTGGTGGGGCATGAGGGAGGGGGTTTCAAACTGGCCATGAAGACCCTGGAACTGGCCCGTTGCGCCATCGGCCCCTTTGCCGTCGGCATCGCCCGGCGGGCGCAGGAGGAAGCCGTGGCGTACGCCAAGAGCCGCGTTCAGTTCGGCAAACCCATTGTCACATTGCAGGCCATCCAGTTCATGTTGGCGGATATGGCCATCCGCACGGAAACCGCCCGGCAGATGGCCGCGCACGCCCTGACCCTGGCCCAGCGGGGTCTTCCCTTCGGCCTGGACGGGGCCATCGCCAAGTGTTACTCCGCCGACATCGCGGTGCAAAACGCCCTGGACGCAATCCAGGTTATGGGCGGCTACGGGTACAGCCGCGATTTTCCGGTGGAAAAACTCCTGCGTGACGCCAAGATATTCCAGATCTTCGAAGGCACCAACCAGATCCAGCGCGCGATCATCGCCTCGCATATTACACGTTGAGCAACGCGCGGATTTCCGCATCACCGGGGGAAGCCACAAGGTAAATCCGCCACAAGACCGGACAATGCTTGAACTTTTGCGAATACGCGATCTGGCCCTCATCGAGGACCTGGAACTGGAATTTTCGCCCGGCATGAACGTGCTTACGGGCGAGACCGGGGCGGGGAAGAGTTTTATCCTGAAGGCTCTTAATTTCCTCACCGGGGAGAAGATCGGGGCGGACATGGTGCGTCCCGGCCGGAAAAAGGCCGCGGTGGAGGCGGTATTCGTCCTGGAGAACGAGGAGTGCATTCTGCGCCGCGAACTGCCCGCGGACGGGGGGCGCGGCCGCGTTTATCTCAACGACCGCCTTTGCTCCCAGGAAACCGTGCGGGATCTGCGCCCCCGCCTGATCCTGCACAGCGCCCAGCACGGGCAGCAGAAGCTCCTCCAGGCGTCTTTCCAGTGCGCTTTGCTTGACGGTTTTTTGCGCCGGCCTGACCTGCTGTCCGCCAAGGACGGGCTTTGCGTCAAGCTCGCCCGGATTGGCGCGGAAATCAGAAAGCTGGAGGCGGATCGCCTGGCCCTGGAGGAAAAGCGGGATCTTCTCGAGTACCAGCGCGCGGAAATAGACAAGGTCGCCCCGAAGCCGGGAGAGGAGGAGGAACTGGAGACGCGCCGCGCCCGTTTACGCAACCAGGCGGCGCTTGCGGAGGAATCCGGGAGGGCGCTGGCTGCCTTGCACGGGGAGGGGGACGCGCCGGGGGTTTTTCGGAATCTGGCCCAACTGGAACGCAGCCTGGAAGTTTTGTCCGGCATGCTTGAAGAATTCGCCCCGATCCCGGAGCAACTTGCCGGAGCGCGCGAACTCTTGCTGGACCTGGAGAAAAGGCTGCGCCGCCTGCGGCGCGCATCCGGCGAGGGCGAAGATGTCGAGGCCCTGGAAGCCCGTCTTTTCGCTTTGGCTCAGTTGAAGCGCAAACTCAGGCGCCCTTTGGATTCCATCCTCGATCTATACGCGGAGATCGCCCGCAACCTGGATTTCCTGGATCACAGCGCCCTGGATCGCAGGCAGCTTGAACGGGAGGAGGAAGAGACAGGCGCGGCCCTGGCCGCTGTTCTGGACGAACTCAATCCTTTGCGCCAAAAGGCTGCCGCGGAACTTTCCCGGGCCTTGGAGGCCGAACTGCGCCTTTTGGGTTTTTCCGAGCATATCCGGGTCTTTTTCGAATTCGCCCCGCATGAGCTTTACGCGGGGAAAAACGGGCTGCAAGAACTGGTCCCGCGCATTTTCTGGAGCCCGAACCCGGGACATCCCCCTCAGCCGTTGGACCGCATCGCCTCCGGGGGAGAGCTTTCGCGTTTTCTGCTGGCCGTGGTCAGTCTGGCGAGCAAAAACGGCGCGGAGCGCCCGACCCTGATCTTTGACGAGATAGACGCCGGAATAGGCGGATTGACCCTGAACCGGGTGGGAGCGGCGCTGGAGAGGCTTTCTTCCTCCCGGCAGATGCTGCTCATCACCCACTGGCCGCAACTGGCCGCTAAGGCCGGACGACATTTTGTCGTGAGCAAGGAGGTCAGGGAAGGGCAGACCTACGCCTTGTGCAGACATTTGAGCCCCACCCAGGTTCCGGCGGAACTGGCGCGCATGGCCGGGGAGGAGGCGCAGGAAAAAAATTGACCACCCCGGGAAAAAAGTTTAAAAAAGCTTGCGGATATTTTTTTTTTGTACTATAAATGTCTCTTTGCCGCATGCTGAACAACATCGCTGTAAAATCGGGTTGCAGGTGCATGTAACCATTGTCGCACAATAGCTGATTGCCGGTCCGGTCGGTCGTATTTTTACGCCTCCGGTCCGGCTTATTGCTTTTCTTTTGGAGAGCTTCCGTCGTAAACGTTCCTGCCGTTACACGCGGCTTATGCCAAGCCAGACACAGTATGCCCGCACACATTTGGAACTGACACGCGCGTCAGGATGCCGCGCCGGCGCCTAGAGTTTTTGTGACATCCCACTTCCGGACGACCTTATTATCTGAGGTGAATCATGGTCCAGCTCGAAAAAAAATTCGGAAAGATAGACGTGGCCCTTCCCACCCCGCATCTGCTCAATCTTCAGGTGGATTCCTACAAGAAGTTTCTGCAGGAAGGCGCTTTGGATCGCAAGCCGGGGGAGGGGCTGGAGGGCGTCTTTCGTTCCGTTTTCCCTATAGAGGATTTTAACCGCACGGCCAGCCTGGAGTTCGTCAGCTATGAGATTGGCGAACCCAAGTACGATCAGGACGAGTGCATAAGCAAGGGATTGCCCTATGAGGCGCCGATCCGCATAAAAGTGCGTCTGGTCGTGTACGACGTGGACGAAGAAAGCGGCAGCCGCAGCATCCGCGACATCAAGGAGCAGGATATTTATTTCGGCGCCCTGCCTTTGATGACGGAGAAGGGAACCTTTATCATCAACGGCACCGAGCGGGTAATCGTCAACCAGTTGCAGCGCTCGCCCGGCATCATCTTTGAACACGATTCCGGCAAGACCCACTCCAGCCGCAAGGTTTTGTATTCATGCCGCATCATACCCATGCGCGGGAGCTGGCTGGACTTTGACTACGATCACAAGGACATACTCTATGTGCGCATAGACCGCAGGCGCAAGATGCCTGCCACCGTGCTCTTCAGGGCCATGGGTTTGAGCGCGGCGGACATTTTGCGCACCTTCTACAGGACCGAATACTTCAACCTGGAGGATGACGGGTCTGTAACGCGCGATCTGGACACGGACCTCTACACCAAGGAAAACGCCTTCACGGATGTGGAGGACGGGCAGGGCAACGTGCTGCTCAAGGCTGGCAGGACCGTGAGCAAGAAGATTCTGCGCCAGTTGAGCGACGCCGGGGTAAAGAAGGTGCGTATCGCTCCGGAGACCCTTGAGGGCCTCTACCTGGCCGAGGATATCTACGATACGTCCGCGCAGGCCGGGGACAAGGGACAGGAGGGCGAGGCGCTGATCGCCAGGGCCGCCGAGGAACTGACCGTGCCGCTCATCCAGAGCTTGCGCGATTTGGGCGTTAAGCGTCTGGCCGTGCTGCACACCAGAGGTGCGGACACGTCCTCGTCCATCCGCGACACTCTGGTACTGGACAAAACCACCGACAAGGAGAGCGCCCAGGTGGAGATATACCGGCGTCTGCGGCCCTCGTCTCCGCCGACTCCGGAGATAGCCGCCGGTTTTTTCGACAATCTTTTCCGTTCGCCCGACTATTACGATCTTTCCCCGGTGGGGCGCTACAAGTTGAACCAGCGCCTTGGCGTCAACGAACCCGCGGATATGCGCGTGCTTACTGACAACGACATTCTGGCGGCCATCAAAATTCTGGCCCAGTTGAAGGATTCCCACGGCCCGGCCGACGACATAGACCACCTTGGCAACCGCCGCGTGCGTCCTGTGGGAGAGCTTGTCGAGAACCAGTACCGCATCGGGCTTGTACGCATGGAGCGGGCGATTAAAGAGCGCATGAGTCTGCAGGAGGTGGGGAGCCTGATGCCCCACGATCTCATCAATCCCAAACCGGTGGCGGCGGTGCTCAAGGAATTTTTCGGCACCTCGCAGCTTTCCCAGTTCATGGATCAGACCAATTCCCTCTCCGAGGTCACCCACAAGCGCCGCCTCTCGGCCCTTGGGCCGGGCGGCCTTACGCGTGAGCGGGCGGGTTTCGAGGTACGCGACGTGCATACCTCGCATTACGGCCGCATCTGCCCCATTGAGACCCCCGAGGGTCCGAACATCGGGCTGATCGTGTCCTTGACCACTTACGCCAGGGTCAACGACTTCGGATTCATAGAAACCCCCTACCGCATCGTGCGCGAGGGGCGGGTCTCTGATGACATAGTGTACATGGACGCCTCGCGCGAGACCGACGAGATCATCGCCCAGGCCAACGTGGCCCTGGACAGGGAAGGACGGCTTCTGGACAGGTTCGTGACGGCCCGCTCGCATGGGGACGTTGTGAACTGCCCGCGCGACGACGTTACGCACATGGACATCTCTCCGAGCCAGATGGTTTCCATATCCGCGGCCCTCATTCCTTTTCTGGAGCATGACGACGCCAACCGCGCCCTCATGGGATCGAACATGCAAAGACAGGCTGTGCCGCTGCTGCGCAGCATGCGGCCATTGGTGGGAACCGGCATGGAGCGGGACGTGGCCAGGGATTCCGGGGCCTGTATTCTGGCCGAGGCGGACGGCATAGTGCGCTATGCGGACGCGGATCGCATCATTGTGAGCTACGCGCCGGAACAATGCCCGGAAACCGGCGGGGTGCGCGCCTATGTGCTGCAAAAATTCCACAAGTCAAACCAGAATTCCTGTTTCGGACAGCGCACGTCCTGCCGGCCGGGACAGGCGGTGCTCAAGGGCGACGTTCTGGCGGACGGGCCGGGTATAGAAGGCGGAGAGCTGGCGCTTGGCAAAAACCTGACCGTGGCCTTCATGCCCTGGGGCGGGTTCAATTTTGAAGATTCCATTCTCATTTCTGAGCGTTGCGTCAAGGAAGACACCTTCACTTCGGTGCACATCGAGGAATTTGAGGTAGTGGCGCGCGACACCAAACTCGGGCCTGAGGAAATAACCCGCGACATTCCCAATGTCGGCGAAGATATGCTGCGCAACCTGGACCTTTCCGGCATCATCCGAATCGGGGCGAACGTGAAGCCGGACGACATCCTGATCGGTAAGATCACGCCCAAGGGCGAGACCCAGCTCACCCCGGAAGAAAAGCTTCTGCGCGCGATTTTCGGAGACAAGGCCCGCGATGTCAAAAACACCTCGCTCAAAGTGCCGCCCGGCATTGAGGGTACGGTGATAGAGGTCAAGGTGTTCAACCGCCGCTCCGGGGAAAAGGATGAGCGGACCAGAGACATTGAGGGCTATGAGCTTGAAGGTCTGCGCCGGCGTGAGGCGGATCACCTCCGTGCCCTCACGAATTCCACGCGTGACCGCATCATGGGGCTTTGCGCCGGCAAACAGCTTGCGGGAAATATCTCCGGCAAAAAGAAAGGGGAAATCCTGGCCGAAGCGGGCAGCGTTCCGGAACCCCGGGTGCTGGCCGATCTGCCGGTGAAAAAGTTCGTCGGGCTTTTCCGGAGCAAGGGACTCAACGAGAACATTTCCTCCATTCTGGAGACCTACGGGCGCCAGGTTGACTTTATAAAGTCCGTCTACGATTCCAAACGGGCCAAGGCCACGGAAGGCGACGATCTGCCTCCGGGCGTGATCCGCATGGTCAAGGTCTACGTGGCCGTCAAGCGCAAGCTCAATGTGGGCGACAAGATGGCCGGACGGCATGGAAACAAGGGTGTGGTGTCCTGCATCCTGCCGGTGGAGGATATGCCGTTTTTCGCGGACGGGCGGCCTGTGGACATAGTTTTGAACCCGCTTGGCGTACCTTCGCGCATGAATATCGGGCAGATCATGGAAACCCATCTGGGCTGGGCGGCCAAGGAACTGGGCGGACAGCTCAACGCCCTTCTGGAAAGCGGGGCCGCCGTGGCCGCCCTGCGCGAGGAGGTCAAGAGCGTTTTCGACAGCGAATCCGCCTCCGAGTTCATCGACGGGCTTGGTGACGAGGAATTTGTGGAAGCGGTGCGCGGGATGCGCCGGGGCATAGTGACCAAGACCCCGGTTTTTGACGGGGCCACGGAAGACGAGATCTGGCGCTGGCTGGAAAAGGCCGGACTCCCCGACGACGGCAAGATCACTCTCTATGACGGGCGCACCGGGGAACCTTTCCACAACAAGGTCACCACCGGGGTCATGTATATGCTGAAACTCCATCACCTGGTGGACGAGAAGCTGCACGCGCGTTCCACCGGCCCCTATTCCCTGGTCACGCAGCAGCCCTTGGGCGGAAAGGCCCAGTTCGGCGGCCAGAGGCTCGGGGAAATGGAGGTATGGGCGCTTGAGGCCTACGGGGCGGCTTATTTGCTGCAGGAATTTCTGACGGTCAAGTCCGACGATGTGACCGGGCGCGTGAAGATGTATGAAAAAATTGTCAAGGGGGAGAATTTCCTTGAGGCCGGGCTGCCGGAGTCCTTCAACGTGCTGGTGAAGGAGCTGATGAGCCTGTGCCTTGATGTGACGTTGCACCAGGAGGAAGGCAAGAAACGTCCGAAACGCGGCGGTTTCTACTTCCAGGGCGAGGATGAGGCATGGTCCGATCCGGTCGCGGAACGCGCCGCCTTGCGCGAAGCGCGGGAGTCCTTTGAAGAGGCGCGCGGTGCGCTTGCCGAACGGGATTCGGCCGAAGACTTCTTTGACGGCGAAGATGATGAGCTGGACAGGGAATTTGACCGCAAGACAATGGTCTTCGCGCGTCCGGATGAGGATGGGGAAGACGACGCCGATTCCGGCGACAGGCGCAAAGCGGACGACGATGGGGATGCGGACGACGAATAATTCCATAAAGGACGGATAAAATGACATTGGACGATCTTTTTACGGGCAGGGCTTCATCCGCTTCCGTAGCGAACATAAGGAATTTGAAATCCATACAGGTCTCCATAGCCTCGCCCGAGGCGATACGCGCCTGGTCTTACGGCGAGGTGAAAAAGCCCGAAACCATAAACTACCGGACCTTCAAGCCCGAGCGCGACGGGCTGTTCTGCGCCAAGATTTTTGGGCCGGTGAAGGATTTCGAATGCAACTGCGGCAAATACAAGCGCATGAAGCACCGCGGCATAGTGTGCGAAAAGTGCGGTGTGGAGGTCATAGCCTCCAAGGTCAGGCGCGAGCGCATGGGGCATATAGAGCTGGCCGCGCCGGTTGCCCACATCTGGTTTCTCAAGACCCTGCCTTCCAAAATCGGCACACTTCTGGACATTACCATGGCCGATCTGGAAAAGGTGCTCTATTTCGATTCCTATATCGTCCTGGCCCCAGGCCGCACCCCCCTTCAGAAACTCCAGGTCATTTCCGAGGATCAGTATTTGCAGGTGATTGATCATTACGGAGAAGACGAGAGCCTGGGCGTGGGCATGGGCGCCGAAGCCGTGCGTTCACTGCTTGAAGAGCTCAACCTGGACGAACTGCGGACGCAGTTGCGCGACGAGTCCCAGAGCACCCGCTCCCAGACCAAAAAGAAAAAGCTTACCAAACGTCTGAAAATAGTGGAGGCTTTCTTGGAATCCGGCAACAGGCCGGAGTGGATGATCATGGAGGCCATCCCGGTCATCCCGCCCGAGTTGCGCCCTCTCGTGCCCCTGGACGGCGGGCGCTTCGCCACATCGGATCTCAACGACCTCTACCGCCGGGTGATTAACCGCAACAACCGCTTAAAGCGCCTCATCGAACTGGGCGCCCCGGACATCATCATCCGCAACGAGAAACGCATGCTTCAGGAAGCGGTGGACGCCCTTTTCGACAACGGACGGCGCGGACGGGCCATCACAGGCACCAACGGCCGCCCGCTGAAGTCCCTCTCGGACATGATCAAGGGCAAGCAGGGTAGGTTCCGCCAGAACCTGCTCGGCAAGCGCGTGGACTATTCCGGGCGCTCGGTGATCGTGGTCGGCCCCAAGCTCAAACTGCACCAGTGCGGCCTGCCCAAGAAAATGGCCCTGGAGCTGTTCAAGCCCTTTATCTATGCCAAACTTGAGGAAAGAGGACTGGCCTCCACGATCAAAAGCGCCAAAAAGATGGTGGAACGTGAAGAGCTTGTGGTCTGGGATATTCTGGAAGAGGTCGTGCGCGAGTATCCCATTATGCTGAACCGCGCGCCCACTTTGCACCGCCTGGGCATTCAGGCGTTTGAGCCGCTTCTGGTGGAAGGCAAGGCGATCCAGCTCCATCCCCTGGTCTGCTCCGCCTACAACGCGGACTTTGACGGCGACCAGATGGCCGTGCATCTGCCCCTGTCCCTGGAAGCGCAGATCGAGTGCCGGGTGCTGATGATGAGCACCAACAACATTCTTTCCCCGGCCAACGGCAGCCCGGTCATCGTGCCGAGTCAGGACATAGTGCTCGGTCTCTACTATATGACTGTGGACCGGGATTTTGAAAAGGGCGAGGGCAAAATTTTCTGCGATCCCTGGGAGGTCATAGCGGCCTATGATTCCGGGGCCGTGGCCCTGCACGCCAAGATCAAGGTGCGCCTTGACGGGGAACTGGTCGAAACCACGCCGGGGCGCATACTGGTGCGCGACGTCCTGCCCGAAGGCATACCTTTCGAGCACGTCAACTGCGTGCTGAACAAAAAGAGCATCGGCCGTCTGGTAGGCTCCGCTTACCGGGACGTGGGCACCAAGGCCACGGTCATACTTTGCGATCGACTGAAGGATCTGGGCTACGAATACGCCACCAAGGCCGGCGTGACCATAGGGGTGAAGGATCTCAAAATTCCCGAGGCCAAAAAGCAGATCATCTCCACGGCCAGGGCGGAGGTGGAGGACATTGAGCGCCAATACAGGGACGGCATCATCACCCGCACCGAAAAATACAACAAGGTGGTGGACGTCTGGACCAAGGCCACTCAGGACGTTTCCGCGGAGATGGTCAAGGCCATTTCCTTTGACAAGGTTACGGACGACAAGGGGAACGAAAGGCTGAACCACAGTTTCAACCCCATCTTCATGATGTCCACCTCCGGGGCGCGCGGCAACCAGGACCAGATGCGCCAGCTTGCCGGGATGCGCGGCCTGATGGCCAAACCTTCCGGGGAAATTATAGAAACGCCCATTATTTCCTGCTTCCGCGAGGGTCTGGACGTGTCGCAGTACTTCAACTCCACGCACGGGGCGCGCAAAGGGCTCGCGGACACGGCCCTGAAGACGGCCAATTCCGGGTATCTCACGCGCCGGCTCGTGGACGTCGTGCAGGACGTGATCGTCAGCGAGGAAGACTGCGGCACCGTGGACGGCATCGAACTCACCCATCTGGCCAAAGGCGGAGACATCAAGATACGCCTGTCCGAGAGGGCGGTCGGACGCGTGACCCTTTATCCTGTCCTGCATCCGGAAAGCGGAGAGGAGCTTTTCCCGGCCAACACCCTTGTGGACGAGAAAGTGGCCCAGGCTCTGGACGAGGCGGGCATCAATTCTCTGACCATCCGCTCGGCCCTGACCTGCAGCTCCGAACGCGGGGTATGCGCCCATTGCTACGGCCGGGATCTGGCGCGCGGGCATCTGGTCAACGTGGGCGAGACTGTGGGCATCATCGCCGCCCAGTCCATCGGAGAGCCCGGCACCCAGTTGACCATGCGTACCTTCCACATAGGCGGCACGGCTTCGCGCGAGATCGAACGCACCAGCCTCACAGCCCAGCATGCCGGCCGCGTCATCTTTTCCAGGGTAAAAGCCGTTGTGACCAAGGACGGTGACAGCATGGTGCTTGGCAAGAGCGGCCAGGTGAGCATCGTGGACGAACAGGGCCGGGAGAGGGAAAAATATCTTCTGCCCAACGGTTCCAGGCTCAAGGTGCGCGAGAACGAGGAAGTGAAAAAGGACGCCCTGATTGCGGAATGGGATCCCTTCAACGA
This sequence comes from Desulfovibrio sp., assembly GCA_031269345.1. Lineage (GTDB taxonomy): Bacteria > Desulfobacterota > Desulfovibrionia > Desulfovibrionales > Desulfovibrionaceae > Frigididesulfovibrio. The sequence goes on from JAISZH010000111.1 coordinate 16,868, forward strand.
GCCGTTTGTCTCCGAGGTGGACGGGTTCATCAAATATACGGACATTCTTGAAGGAAAAACCTTCCAGGAAAAGGTGGACGAGACCACGCTGATGACCACGCGCGCCATCATTGAATACCGTACCACAAACTATCGTCCGGCCATTTCCATTTGCGACGCGAACGGAGAGGTGAAGAGCAGGCCGGGCTCAAGCATACCGGCCGCCTATCCCTTGCCGGTTGGAGCGCTGCTTATGGTCCGGGACGGCCAGGCCATCGAGGCCGGAGAGGTCATGGCCAGAAAACCGCGCGAAACTTCCAAGACCAAGGACATCGTGGGCGGTCTGCCGCGCGTGGCCGAGCTTTTTGAAGTGCGCAAACCCAAAGATATGGCCGTCGTCTCCGAAATCGACGGCACGGTGTCCTATGCCGGGGAAGCCAAGGGCAAACGCAAGCTCATTGTGACCCCGGAGGCTGGTGAGGCCAGGGAATATCTGGTGCCCAAGGGCAAGCACATCACCGTCGGCGACGGGGATTTCGTGGAGGCCGGGGAATTGCTCACCGAAGGACACCCGGAACTGCATGACATTTTGCGCACCAAGGGCGAAAAATACCTGGCGGCCTATCTGGTGGACGAGATACAGGACGTGTACCGTTTCCAGGGGGTGGGCATAGACGACAAGCATATAGAAGTGATCGTGCGCCAGATGCTGCGCAAGGTGCAGATCATCGATCCCGGCATGACCAGTTTTTTGGTGGGCGAGCAGGTGGACAAGCAGGAGTTCAAGGAAGAGAACGCCAAGGCCCTTGCCGAAGGCCGCGCCCCGGCTACTGCCGAGCCGTTGGTTCTGGGCATAACCCAGGCTTCTTTGACCACATTCAGCTTTATTTCCGCGGCCTCTTTCCAGGAAACGACCAAGGTGCTGACTGAAGCCGCCCTGCGCGGGAAATCCGACGCCCTGCGCGGGCTTAAGGAGAACGTCATCGTCGGCCGCCTCATTCCCGCGGGCACCGGGTTCAGGGAATACGTGCATGCGGACATCCTGGTGCCGGAACAGAAGGAGCGTCCTGACAAGTTCCTGGAGGAACTGGAAGAAGAACCTTTACTGGTGGAAATAAGCTAGAGCGGTTTCACTTTGAAATTGCTCCGGCGGCCGCGGGAGCGGACGCCCGCCGCGAAGGCGTGAGCGCAGTTTATTTGCGCTGATAACGCCGAAGCGGGCGTGAGCGCAGTTTATTTGCGCTGATAACGCCGAAGCGGGCGTGAGCGCAGTTTATTTGCGCTGATAACGCCGAAGCGGACGTAAGCTGGAGAGGGCCGGGCGCGTCATCTCAAAAGTAAAATGCTCAAAGACAGGACGCAGCTGATGTTCAAGGCGCTTTTCCTTTTTCTGTCCTCGTTTTTCCTGTTTTGCGCGACCGCCCGCGCGCAGGCGCCGGTGCTGGTGAGCATCCCCCCGCAAAAACACATGGTGGAGCGCATAGCCGGGGATCTCGTCAGCGTGGAGGTTCTTTTGCGCCCGGGAGCCGACCCGCACGTCTGGGAGCCCGGTCCAGCGCAGATGCGCGCGGCAGCCGCTTCCCGCGTCTGGTTCACCATAGGGTTGCCTTTTGAGGAGTCTCTGATCCCGCGACTGACGGATGCGGCCGGGGGGTTGCGCGTGGTTTCCATGATTCGCGGCATACGGCGTCTTCCTCTTCCGGAAGGGGGAGACGGGGGGCGGGAACAAAAGGAAGAGGACCCGCACGTCTGGCTTTCGCCGCGTCTGGTGCGGGCCTTTTTGCCTGAAACGGCGCGGGCGCTGGCTGAGATTTTGCCGGACAAGGCGGATCTGTTTGACGAACGGGCGGCGGCCTATGCCGCCGAACTGGAAGAGTTGGACGCGGAGATCGCCGGGAAGCTGGAGGGTTTGGAAGCGGGGCGGCGGGCCTTTCTGACCCTGCACCCTGCCTGGCGTTATTTCGCCATGAACTACGGCCTGGAGGAGTTGTGCCTTGCGCCCGAAGGCAGAGAGGCCGGTCCGAGGACCCTGCAAAACATTGCGGACGAGGCGAAAAGGCACGGCATAAAGTGCGTTTTCATCGAAGAGCGGTTTTCCGGTCCTTCCGCCACAGCGGTGGCGAAAGCCCTTATGGCGCGCATTGTGCGGGTGGATCCATTGGGCGAGGATCTTGAATTTGTCTTCAGGAATATGGCGGATGCGATCCTTGAGTGCTCCAGGCCCTGAGGTTATGGCCGTGGAAGCGGCCGGGCTAACCTTTTCCCACGGCGGCGGGGAACCCGCGCTTGAGGAGGTTTCGTTCGAGATGCGGGCCGGGGAGTTCCTGGCCTTGATCGGCCCCAACGGGGGCGGCAAGAGCACGCTCTTGCGCCTGATCTCCGGGCTTTTGCGTCCGGGGCGCGGGACGGTGAAGGTTTTCGGCGGCGCCCCGGCGGCGGCCCGCCGTCAGATAGGTTATGTGCCGCAGTTTTCCGCCTTAAGCAACGCCTTTCCCGCTACGGTTCTGGAGATGACTTTGATGGGAGCGGCCGTGCCGGGTGTGCGCGGCGGCAGTTGGGGCGAAGACCGGCCGGCAAAGGAAAAGGCTTTGGCCTACCTCGACATTTTCGGGCTTGCCCAATGCGCGAAACTTCCCCTTTCCGCCCTTTCCGGGGGGCAGAGACGCCGGGCGCTGGTGGCCAGGGCGCTGATGGGAGGTCCGGAAGAATTCATCCTGCGCCCTGGAGCCGGAGAACCGGAATTCCCCTTTTTGCTGCTTCTGGATGAGCCGACCGCGGGGATAGACGCGGAGGGCGCTTTCTGCTTTTACGAATTTTTGGGCGGGCTGCGTGGGGGGATAAGCGTTGTGGTGGCGAGCCATGATCTGTATATGGTTTCGCCGTTCTTCGACCATGCGGTGTTTGTGAACCGCCGCCTGACCCGGATTCCCGACGCCTCCCTGACCCCGGAAAGTCTCGCGGCTCTTTTCGGCCCGCACCTGCACGCCTGCCCGCTGGCCGACATGCAGCATTCCGGCGGCATAGTGCACTCCTCCGGCTGCACGCACCCGGCCTGCGCTTCCGGCCCGGAGCTTCAGCCGGATAATTCCAATACCGGATAAAATTGCTTTAATTTTATCCGGTATTGGAATTGCGCCTGCCCGTACAGGCGTCAAAACCGTAGGTTTTTGCAGGGGGCGGGCTTTGCCTGCCTGTGGTTCTATAAATAGTCGATGCTGAAAAAGTCGTGAAACGACTTTTTCAGAAAGGCACGCCGCGCTTATGTGTTCGGCTGCGCCGAACAGCGGGGCAAAGCCCCGCTTACACAACGCGCGCGCCCG
>JAISZH010000028.1 GCA_031269345.1 Desulfovibrio sp.
CCGGGCATGTACGGATTCTGCTCGGGTCCACGGCCAAAATGGGCGCGGGCATGAATGTGCAAAAGCGCCTTGTGGCCGCGCATCACCTGGATGCGCCGTGGCGCCCGTCCGACCTGGAACAGCGGAACGGACGTATTATCCGCCAGGGCAACATGTTTTACGAGCGCGATCCGAACAATTTTTCAGTCAGAATTTTCAATTACGCCACCAAACAGACCTACGACGCCAGGATGTGGCAGACCATAGAAATTAAGGCCGCGGCCATCGAGCAGTTCCGGAAAGGCGACCTCCTGCAGCGCGTCATTGACGATGTGCAATCCGAGGCCGCCAATGCCGCCGACATGAAAGCGGCGGCTTCCGGCAACCCGCTGATTCTCATGCAGGTAAAACTGGCCAGCGATCTCCGCAAGTTGGAAGCGCTGTATTCTCAACATCAACGTGGGCAGCATCGTCTGCGGGACAGCCTGAAATGGCTTGGCGGCACGGAGAAGCGGCTGGCCGACGCAGAAGCCATCTATACCGAAAATATTCGGCGCAGGGATGCCAATACGCGCTCCATAAAGGAAAAGGACAAAGATAAAATCCGCGTTGAACTGTTGGTTGACGGCAAAGTTCTCGGGGACAAGGACAGTGACCGCATGAAAGACCTTCTGCGCGACGGTGTTACCGAAGTGACCCGAAAATTCAGCAGAAGGGCATTGTTCGGGGCCTATCGCGGCTTTGAGATGCACATCATGCGCCACACCTCATTCGGCGGCAGCGGCGGTTTCCGTTTTGCGCTCCAGGGTGCCGGGGATAAAGAATTTCAACCGGATAACCTGATTTACGGTTTTGACGACAAAATCAGCCTGACCGGGTTGTTCCAGCGCATGGATAACTTTCTGGCAAAGGGATTGGACGAGTCGGTGGAAGCGGCTCGCGAAACGGCTCGAAGAGAAACCGCTGAATTGGAAACTGTGAAAGCGGCGTTGGGCAAGGAGTTTCCGCAAAAGGATGAATTGGCCCTGGTGCGCGAAAACCACGGGGCAATAATACGGGAGCTGCAACGAATGCAGGAGGAACCGGGCTATGTGTCCTCCTGGGAGCCAGAAATCTCCCTGGTGGTGAGCCCGTCGCTAATGCCTGCGCCAGCACCCTTGTTGATGCGTTGCGGATAAGTGGGTAAAGTGAGTCTAACCTCCATTGAACTTGGCGGGGTATGCATCGGGTTGCCGAGTTGCAGGATATGCAAAATGTGGCATTGTGGCGATACCGTACGGATGCGCTGCTAATTTCATTATATGTATGTGCATTAAGACAAGCATTTAGCAGGAAGGTGTTAATATGGATATAAAGCATCTTGATGTGCCAGGAAAAAGAACTGTACAAGAAATTTTGGGAAATTCTATCCTTGCGACAATTCATGATTTTTCAGCGAAAAATATCCCATCGGTGACTGAATGGCAAAACGAAATCAAACATGTTAGCGACGTGGCTCTACGCCAAACAATAGCAGAAGTACTTTATGGTACTCTATTTGTATACAAATTAGGTCTTGTCACCTTGTCACAAGGAGATGAACTGTTGGCGCTGGTTAGAGCACAAATTTCTGAACATGGCGCTGTATGCGAAGCTATACTTGTTGATATGCTGGTGCAAAAAAAGAGAAAATACCCTCCACATACCTTAGCAAAAAAACCGCAATATCCAATCAATTGTACGTATCATAATGCCCATGAAAAAATCTCTTTATGTGGTATGCATTGGATTATTGATACAGCGTTTGCTGAAAATATTATTTCAGCAAATTTGCAGAATGAGCTTCATAAACTGCGAAAAAAAAGGAATGAGGTCCATCTCTATAGCAGAAAGCGATATAGCTTTATAAATACAGCAAAAAACTGCTTTACGACCACTAAGATGCTGATAACTGAAACCTCCGTATGGCAAGCGACCCTATAGAGAACGTATCAAAGCCCGAGGAGGTACAAACAAGGCTTGGCTAGGCTAGAAAGGCTCGATCTCCCCAAAACATACTTTACAAGTGTGATTTACTGTCTTTTCTGATTGTCGGGGCGGGTTGAACTACTACGGCTGAATCGCCGCCTTAATATTTTGAAACCGAGAGTTGGCCTCTGGCATAAGCGTGCAGCTACAGATTCTCCAAGGAACGACGGATCACCTCGGTTACAAGTTCTTCCACTGTGCAGTCTTCCGGAGGTTTTACGCGATATACCAATTTGGGCAGGGGCATTGCCATTGCATCCACCGGCTGCAACATGCGCGGCCCCTCCCCGGTCAAAACCCAATGAGGATGTATAAGTTTGTACAGTACCAGCTTTACCAGCCAATCTGGCGGAACGCTGCCCCGTTTTTTCGCATCCGCAACTGATGACTGCCTGATATCAAAAAAGGCAGCTAACTCAGTCTGGGTCTGACAGCCTGCGGCTTCAAGAACACGGGAAAAACGCAATTCAGCATCATCATGGGGGGTTTTAGAAGAAGAGAAAATGTTTGGCATTCTGTCCTCCGGCGTTGCTTGCAGGCAACCGCCAAAAGGGCAAATTGCCGGGAGCTGATAACCGCCAGAGGACGGCGGGATTATTCCCTCCGAAAAGGTCTTTTATTCACCCACTCCCGACATGCACACGCAGTAAAACGATCACTCTCGTCTGAACAAGAGTAATCCCGCATGGTCGGTAGCGGTTCCGCCTCTGGATGAAGGTGTTATCAGCACCTGTGGGCAATATGCCTGAAGAGACTGGAGAAATCAAGGATAGGGCGTTTACGGTCTTGAAAACTGGCATGCGTACCCGTCAGCCCGTGCGGGCGACAGGAAACTCTGTGGTCGCGTGGTGAACGGAAAACTCTAGCTCAAGTTTCCGCAAATAGGGCATAATTTATAATTTAATCTCTTAATTTCAAGAGATTTTTTATAATATAAAAACGTATTACTAATTTATAAATTATATCAAGTACATATTTACAAGCTTTTTAAAGCTTTTTAATAAAAAACCCTTGACAATGTATTAATAACAGCGCATGCTCTCTCCATGGCAAGTCTCAACAAACAAATCATTGGTGGGCACGAATACTGGTATATCCGCGAAACTGCCAGGGTAAACGGCAAACCCAAAACCGTGAACTCCGTTTATCTGGGTTCTGTGGCCAATATCATGCGTATGGCTACAAGCGGAAATTCCCCCATCACCAAAATCCAATCCAAGAGTTTCGGCTCGCTCTGGGTGGCTGACCAGATTGAAAAGTCATTCGGCCTGGCAGCTATTGTTGATAGTTTTTTCAAGATCGATAGCAACGACGGACCAAGCATCGGTGAATATTTTCTCTATGCCGTTTTGAACAGGATGGTTGACGCTGTTTCCAAAGAATCCCTGCCCGAATGGTTTGCCGGCACGGTGGTCTGCCCCCCCATGCTCGTGACAAAGGGCTTGAGCGTGTTCGAGGAGGATATGGCGATCGGCATGCAGGGCCAGAGACGCTCATTGAAATGGCAGCATTATATGCTCAAAAACATAACCCTTCGCATAATTCAGATATCCCCAAACCCGCCCTCGCAGCGCAAGTCGATATGTGGTAGTAACAATACGTTGTGACAGTACTTATGTGACTGTACTGAGCAATTCTGTTGTCATGCAATTGCTCCGCATTGCGGCTGTCAGTGTGCCCTGAGGCAGCATATCCGCCCTTGGCGTTGCTACACAACCTGAATTATACGATTTCAGTCGTCCAGTTCAATTCCTGGATTTTGGTGTCCATTTCACGGATAGCCTTTGAAAGTTTATCGAGATATTTTTGCTTTTCAGCAACATTAACTGTGCTGACAGAGGCAATCTCTTTTGTGGAGTATCGATCGACCTTTTCAGACGCTTCTTTCAAAAAATCCCGGATGATATTGACCTGCGTCGTCCTGGCATCCCGTTCAGCCAAGAGGTCGGCAATGGTTTTGCCATTGACGACGGTAGCCATATTTGTCTTGTTGATTTTCTGAATCAGACCAATGAGGGAATCCGTCGCCTGCTCAAGATCCCGCATGAGGCTTTCAGGATCTTCAGCGGGGGAGTCCCCGGCTTGAACCTTGGCATTTAAAAGAAGCCGCTCCCGGAGCCTGGCGATCCGTTTCTGTTCGTCCACACGAAGAATAAGCGCTTCCGCGAGTTTCATGATGCCTCCCCTCCTGTTAAAACCAGATTTCCATGCTATCCCAAGCAGCCGCAAGGTCAGCCACTGGGGTTGCGCTCACACCAGCAAATCATCCACAAATTCCGAAACCGGCCCCACGCCGCTTGACCGGCCCCGGCTTTTTGTCAAGAATACCGCTCAGACCAGGGCGGACGCCCTGAGTCTGTCCGGGGCAAGGTCGCGTACCGTTGCGTCATGACGATCGTATTGCGCCCCATGAGCTTTGCGACATCGTACAGCGGCACGCCGCGCATGACCTGCCATGACGCGAAGGTATGCCGCAAGGTATGAAAAACCACCTTTTGCCGCGCGTCCGTTACGCCTTCATTCGCGCAGCTTGCCCCCTTCGGCGGGAAACACATAATCGGCTTTTGCCTGTTCCTTATAGCGGCGAAGCAGCATGGAATGAATCTCCGCATTGAGAAAAGCGTGGCGGATGAGAATTCAACGGCCTGCGGCAAGGTGACGGGCCAGACAATATTGAGTTTGGTGGATAGCTTGATAAGAAACAGGCCGATGGCAACGCCGGGCAGAATCAACAAAAAAACCATAAATATGACGCTGCTGTCCGTATTGTTAATGAAGACTGTAAAGTCTTCCAGGACATTGGCAGGGAGTATGTTTTGTGTTGCGGCCCGCTGGGCGACAACGGCGAAACGGCTCTTTTCAAGGGCATCAATGATAAAGGCCATGCCGCCAAGGCAGGCCAGATAGACCAGCATGGTCAGCAGATGCCGGGCCGCGCCGCGCTGCAAGATATTGAGCTTTTCCTTGTCCACGATAGACTAACGCTGCTGCCAATTTACATACTGTTCCAACACGCGGTTAATGCGGGTTTGGTAGCCGGGACCGTCTTTTTTGAAGAAGTCCAACACATCCGGGGCTACACGAATGTGTATGGGCACCTTGCGGGCGTCCGGCTCCTGCATGTCCACATCGACCCAGAACATGGCGTCCGTGGGGGCGTTGTCCGGGTCGGACATGGCGGCGACCTCGGCCTGCTCATCGGACATGGCGGCGACCTTATCCCACATACTTTTGTCTTGTTTGTTCATAAATACTCCGTTCCTGCACGGTGGCTTTGCGAAGAGAAATGGGCCTCAGTTTGTCGTTGCGCTCTGTGTAGACCAAAACCACGACCTGACCGCGAATCATCCCCAAGGCTATCCAGCGGTCTTCGCCGTAATCCTTGCGAGTGTCCAGCCGCTCCATAAAATAGTCGGCGAACAATTCCCGGGAAACAGCCAGATCTAGACCATGTTTGGCGAGATTGCCTACCCGTTTTGCTTCATCCCATTCCAATTCCATTGCTTGCTCTAAGTATATACATTATGTGGCTACAGTCAAGATGTGCTGTCTACGCCTTCCGGATGCCACGCCTATCCGGCTGACGCAGAAAATGCTGGCTGTGCTGTACGATGTGGAACTGCCTACCATCAACTGCCATCTGAAAAAAAATCTTTGCGGACAGCGAGCTGACCGAGGGTCTCAGTTATTCGAAATTTTCTAATAACTGCTGCCGACGGCAGAGCATTTCAAGTGTGTAATGCTATGTCCGCATACGCATCACAAACAGTCCTGCTGCTTCTTCCTGGTCTTGCGCCTGGCATTGCCGCCTTCACCAGGGGCCATCTTGACCAGGCGCGGCTCAAAACGCCCCACGATATCCACAAGATCGCTCTGGGCGGCCATGACCGCATGGATGTCCTTATAAGCCGTGGGCGCTTCGTCCAGGCCGCCGGAGATCAGATGCACGCCAGCGTCTTCCAGGAATCGGCGCACCTCGTCGCGCTTGAGCTGTTTTATGGCCGCCGTGCGGCTCATCAGCCGCCCCGCCCCATGAGAGCAGGAATTCAGCGCATCCGCATTGCCCTTGCCTTGGACCACAAAACCAGGGCTGCCCATGGAGCCTGGCACAACGCCCAGCACACCCTTGCCCGCCGGAGTCGCCCCTTTACGATGGACAATGACCGTCTCGCCGCCATGTTCTTCCTCCCAGGCGAAGTTGTGGTGGTTCTCCACCGCCGCCAATGACGCCGCTCCGAGATTCGCCAGCACGTGCCGGTGAATCAGTTCGTGGTTGGCCGAAGCGTATTTGCCCATAAGCTGCATGGCGGCCCAATACTCCTGGCCTTCAGAGCTTTTCAGGTCCAGCCAGGCAAGGCGCATTAGCTCCCGCGGCAAATAGGGCCGTAAGCCTTGAGCCAGCTTGCTGTAGTGTGAGGCCGTCTCTTCTCCGGTCCCCCGGCTGCCAGAATGGCTGAGCAGCGCCGGGTACACGCCTTTTTCCAGGCCCAGAGCGGGGTTTTCGAGATGCAATTCGCCGAACTCCACAAAATGGTTGCCTCCGCCGCTGGTGCCCAGTTGTTTCCAGGCTTTGTCCTTCAAACGGGCAGTGACGCGGCCGGCGCTCCAATCTTCTTCCATGACCGCGTGTTCGCGCCGTTCATTCTTTTCAAAAGCCGCGCCCATGCCGAAGCGGGTTTCTTCCTCAATGGCCCGGATCAGCCACTCGCGTTTTTGTGTCAGCGCGGAAACCGGCATATCCAGCACGGTAAGCCGCATACGGCAGGCGATATCCACGCCCACGGCATAGGGGATGACCACATCCTTCACTGCCAGCACTCCACCGATGGGCAGACCGTAACCGATATGCGCGTCGGGCATGAGCGCGCCCTTTACCGCCACGGGCAGCATGGAGGCATTACGCATCTGCGCGACCGCCGTTTCCTCAAGGGCTATATCCCCCCATTGCTTCCAGGGGGCTGGTTCCTCGCGCGGAATGAAACGAATTCCGGCTGGAAAAACGTGTAACACCGCTTCCGCCAAGGGACTGAGCAGATCGTCCTCCACCATGCTGCGCGGGTTGGCGATCAGTTTGTTCAGCCGTTCCATGGTTGCAAAGGCATCCGCTCCCGCCGCGATGGCCTGATTGATAGTCTTCATGGCCAAGGGCATTATCGCCGGATGGTTCGGCAGCCCCAGTTCGTTCATTTCTTTAGAGCTAATCATATTCATATCCTTATGACAGCGTTATGCGCCATGCCCTGGCGTTCAGTTGCACAGCGCGCGCTGTGACATCCATAAAAAGCGGCAGCACTGCCATACAAGTTTTTGTATGAAGCGATGGCTTTTCCGTCAGGAAAGTCCCGCTGCCCGCCAGCGCCATGGGCACCAGCAACTGATCCGCCAAGTGTTTTTCCACAGGCACTTCGGACCGCAGGAATGATCTGGCCCGATCCGCCGCGTGCCGCGCCACCGATTTTGCCGCGACACCCAGTTGGCCGATGCCGGTACAGACCGTTACTCCTGATTCACGCACCACCGTCACCAGCACCGCGTTGCCGAGACCTTCCACAGAGCGCGATTTTGTTTCAATGTGTATGGTTTTTTCCGTTAAACCCAGGACACGCAGATTTTCGGCCAACAGCGCGGCTTTTTCACGTTTCGCGATGTCCGCACCCAGGTTGCACAGCAGAATATGCCCCGTCGCTCCAACAAATGCGCCGCCTTCGCAGGAATCCAGAGGCTGCAAGGCCGGGACCGGATCAATCTCCACTGTAATGCTGCCGCCCCCGACCTGCATGAAGCCGGGTTGGTCCATATGCGCGCTGAGGCGAGGGCCAAGCTTTGCCAGCCACGGGAACAACGTGTCCCGTAAAAATTCAAAAGGCGGGGCAAAAGGTACATGGGTGCCGCCGGTGACGGTCAGGCGCGAAGGTCCGGACGCCACCAGGAGAGGCGGAACCAGGGCTTGCAAAACCATTGTGCAGCTTCCGCCGCTGCCGATATCAAAACAGTAGTTCCCCGGCCTGACGGCGCCGGGCGCAAAGCATATTTCCGTGGAGTTTATGGAATCTCCCGCAACTTCCGCTCCGCAAATTTGTTGCGCCGCACGCACGCAGGTCAGGTGCTGGCGCTTAAGGCCGGGCTTCGGCCGGTTGGCGCGGATGCTGGTCATGCGGAAGGGACGGCCAAGGGCCATGGAAAGAGCCAAAGAAGCCCGCAAAACCTGTCCGCCGCCTTCCCCCAGGCTGCCGTCCACATGCACAGTACTCATAATTTTTCCCGCCCCCGCCCCGCACGCCGTCTGCCGGTAAAGGCCGCGTGCGGGGCTTGTCGTTATCTATAGCATTTTACCTTTGAAATGATGCACCCGGCCCTCTCCAGCCTACGCCCGCCCCGGCGTTTAACAGCGCAAATAAATTGCGCTTGCGCCTTCGCGGCGGGCGTCCGCTCTCGCGGCCTCCGGAGCAGTTTCAAAATGAAATTGCTATAGAATATGCGGACAATATAGCAGCAAACGTGCCAAAAAACACGTCCTTGTATCATACTGAAATATAATAAAAACATTACTCGCTTGCGTAAAAATGCTTTTCTGAAGTATATAAAAAAATAAAACAATATAAAAAAAGATAATATTATGACACAGAAAATAGTTGTCATCGGCATGCTCGGCACCACGCTGGATCAGGGGGGTTCGCAACAACGATGGGATCGCTGGCGTCCTACCGTAGCTTTGGGCCAACACCCGGATCTGCTGATCAACAGGCTGGACCTGCTATACAGCGAAGCCCACAAGCGTCTTGCCGACACCGTGGCGGAGGATCTTGGCGTTGTTGCTCCGGAGACATCCGTTGTCCGGCACAACTTTGAGGTAGTCAACCCGTGGGACTTTGAGGAAGTTTACGCCGCGCTCTACGATTTTGCCCGTTCGTACCCTTTTGATCCGGAGAAAGAAGAATACTTTGTCCATATCACCACCGGCACGCACGTCATCCAGATTTGCCTGTTTCTTCTGATCGAATCCCGGCACATTCCTGCCAAGCTCATCCAAACCGGACCGTCACCCAAGCGAGAAGGGAATCCCGCAGGGACGTACGGCATTATTGATCTGGATTTGTCACGCTATGACAAACTGGCGGAACGCTTCAAGCAGCAGACGCGGAGAGACCTGAGTTTCCTCAAATCAGGCATTGAGACCCGCAATATCGCTTTCAACTCCATGATCGAACGTATTGAGGAGGTGAGTGCGGAATCGGTGGACCCCATCCTGCTCACCGGTCCCACCGGAGCCGGTAAATCGCGTCTGGCGCGGCTCATTTACGAGTTACGCAAACAGCGGCGTCTGGTGCGGGGGAATTTTGTGGAGGTCAACTGCGCCACGTTGCGTGGGGACGCGGCCATGTCCACTCTGTTCGGGCACAAAAAAGGCGCGTTCACCGGTGCGATAACCGACAGGAACGGACTCTTGCGCCAGGCTGACGGCGGGGTATTATTTCTGGACGAAGTCGGGGAACTGGGAAGCGACGAACAGGCCATGCTGCTGCGGGCCATCGAGGCCAAACGGTTCTATCCTCTGGGCTCGGATGAGGAAAGCGGCAGCGATTTCCAGCTCATTTGCGGCAGCAACCGTCCTCTGGAACAAATGGCCGCCGAGGGGAAATTCCGCGAAGACCTGCTGGCGCGCGTCAATATCTGGACTTTCCGCCTGCCGGGCTTGGCCCAGCGTCCTGAAGACATCGAGCCCAACCTTGACTATGAGCTGGACCGCCACGCGGAACGCAGCGGCAAACAGGCCCGCTTCAACCGGGAGGCCCGAGAACTGTTCCTGTCGTTGGCCACTTCCCCTGAGGCTCTCTGGCACGGCAACTTCCGGGATTTGTCCGCGGGAGTGATGCGTATGGGCACGCTGGCGCGCGGCGGGCGCATAACCGCCGAGATCGTCAAAGAGGAATGGCGGCGCCTGCAAGGCGGCTGGCAAGACGTACCGGAAAGAGAACTGCTCTTGAAAGGCCGTACAAACGTGGCAATGCATGACGATGCCGCCTTGTTGCGTGATCTTCTGGGAACACGCTACGCCGAATTGGATCTTTTTGACCGGCCGCAGTTGGCCTGCGTCATCCGCGCCTGCCGCGAGACTCGCAGTCTCTCCGAAGCGGGGCGGGTTCTGTTCGCTGAATCCCGCAAGAAAAAAGCCCGCCCCAATGATGCGGACAGGCTGCGTAAGTATTTGGCATCATTCGGTTTGGATTGGGAAAGCGTGCGCTAAACAGCCAGAGCAATTTCACTTTGAAATTGCTCTGAGCGGCAAGCGGTTAGCCATTCAGGAATCTGAGCAGAAAAGTTTCGTATTCCTCATATGGGTACGAAAGAAACGGTCTTTGAAAAAAGTGCTCTTTCCAGCCCCCTGGATGCCGCAAAAGATTACCGCTTCCATAACACATTTCCCTGCGGCCAGGCAGCAGCGAGCACTGTTTTGAACACATCATCCAGATCGGCTTTTTGTCGCTCAACGGCCAATGTCGGGATCTCACGTTCCAGCCGGTCCCATTCGCCACAGACAAAAGCTTCCGTCAGCGGAGGCGGAGTAAAGCCGTCTTGCTCGCCGCCCCTGCGTTTGGCTTCCGCCAGGGCATCCAGTTCTTGCCGCAAGGTGGCATCAGCAACGACGCCATCCATAAGCAGGTCAAACCGCATGGGTGGAACGCCTTTGCCCAGTTCAATCCAGCGCATGGCGAACAAAGGCCGCAACAGATAGAACCAGGCCTTGACGGAGGCTTTCTTTTCCCAATAGCGCGCCCGGCTTTTTTTCATCAGACTGCGGTAATGGTGCCAGGTCCGGACGGGTGACGTGCAGGACGGCGCGGCATTACGCAGGAGCGTGGCCAGAGGCCCGGCCTCCCGGTACACAAGCGGAGAGCTGAGCCACTCAAGAAGGGGCGGATTGGACAACCGGAACAGCTTGAGCGCCTTGCGCAGTTCCCAGCCGTTGATGTCCAGTTCGCCCACCGGCGTCATTTCGATGCCCAGTTCCAGAACATCACGCCTTTCTTCCGGGGCGACGCCGAGATACCATTCCGGCTTACAGGCATAGATGAAGCGCACGTCAAAATCGGAATCCTCGGAGGCAAAACCCCAGCCTCGGCTGCCCGATTCCACGGCGTACAGGACTTTGACGTTGTGTTCGCGCTCAATGGCGTCCAATTTGGCCTGGATGGCGGCCACGGTAGCGGCTGGAACGGAAAAACCCTCGACAAAGCGGGTGGCGCAGGTCGAGGCGGCGGGAGGCGTTTTGCCTCCCTCATAGCAGGCCAGCAGGCAGGTCTCGGCAAAAGCGGCATCGTATGCGCCTGTGAAAGGCGCGTTTTCCCGCAGCGCATCCACCGCCGCCAGTCGTTCCAGGATGCGCGGCTCCACGTCCCGCCAGGGATACCTGCCCTCTTTGACGGCAATCAATTCTTCCCGGTTCCGCAGGGGAAAGACGATCCTGCCGGTTTGCAGCAACTCTTCCATCTGATCCAAGGCGCGCAGGGCGTGGGAGAGGGCCTTGAAGTCCAGGCCCTCGTTGCGCTCGGCATCCTCGGCCCGCGCGCCGTAACGCCGCATGTCCGCCTCCACCCGGCGGGCCAATTCCTCCATACGGATCGTGCCCATATGCAGCTTGCCGCACAGTTGCAGAGCGCGTTCTTCCTGCACGGCGACAATGGAGCAAAAACGATCATCCGCGCAGGACGCGGCCAGGGCATCCAGATAATCGCCCAGCCGCTCGTTGGAATGCGGCTCCGGGCAATGCTCTTGCAGCCAGACCCGTACTGTCCTCAGCGCGCCCACGCGGGAGCCTTTGATGCCGTATTTCTTCGCCTGGCCCAGGCTGTATTCGGCGTAGGCCCGGCCTTTGCCTGTATCCATAAGACGCAACGGATTAGCGAAAACTTCATCCAAAGCCGGATGCCGGTATAGCGTGCGGGACGCATGCGACGGCGCGAACAGCACGTCCAGCGCGCCGGTGTCGCCGGAGGGCAGGAGCTTCAGCAGCCAGTGCTGCGCTGACCACAGGTCGATATCCACATCCCCGGCCAGATTGCGTCGCTCATTGTTGCCGGTGGAAAAATGCAGGCTTTTTGGAGCCTTGTTCAGAGCCAGGGATTCTGGAGACGGCAGAAAAATCCCCCGCACGTCCACATCGGACTTTCCCGGCGTTTCCGTGCCGTACAGGGTGGAGCCAAAAAGCGTCAGAAAAAGCAGCGAAGCCCCATGTTCGCGGCAGAGGGTCTGAGCTTGTTCGATGAGAAAAGAATGGCCGGAAGGTTGTTTCATCTTTGCAAAGAATTCAAATAGTGGTTGCGCTTTGGGCAAGCGTATCGCCGCCCGCCGGGCATGGAGGCGAAACGCTTCTTTTCAGAAGGTTTGCAGGGCAAATCCTTGCCATGAAACTGGAGCAGGCGGGATTTTTCCCGCAAATCCTTGCAGAGCGGTTCAAGCGTTAATTGCTCTAAAGCGGCGCGACTGCCGTGTTGACGCCAACTTCCGCCCTGTGTAGTGTGGGCGCAGAACGCAGCCTTTCCCTCATTCCTGAAGGGAGACAGACCATAAAGGAAATTGTGATGAACGCCCTCACGGCCATTCAAACCCGTCGGAGTATTCGACACTACACAGAACAAGCGGTCGATGACGAGATTATCAATACCCTGTTGACTGCGGGCATGGCCGCACCGAGCGCCGGCAACGAACAGCCGTGGGAATTCGTTGTCATCCGTGACCGGGAAACCTTAGCCCGGATCGGCGGCATCAACAAGTACGCTACGTTTGCCAAAAATGCCCCGGTAGCCTTACTCACATGCGTGAACACCGAGCGCGAAAAGTTTCCCGGCAACGGCATTCTGGACGTTTCCGCCTGCACGCAGAATATCTTGCTGGCAGCGCATGTGATCGGCCTGGGAGCGGTATGGACCGGGATTTACCCGGAGCGGGACCGTATTGAGGGCTTCCGCCGCCTGCTGGACATCCCGGAAACTATCCTTCCCCTGGCTCTCGTGGTCTTAGGCTACCCGCGTTCCAAGGCTGCGGCGACAGAGCGATTTGACGCATCCCGCATACACACGGAAAAATGGTAAGCCCGTGGGGATGGTCCGCAAGCTCTCAATATGTATTCCCCCGGCGTGTGTCAAGCGCCAGAGAACTTGCGGGTTTGGGCAGACGGGATAAATACGAGGAAACCTATTAAAAACGGCCTTGCACAAAATTTAAAAAAGTTTATAATTTCAAATAATAACATATAAGACACCAATAAGCTTGTTGGATCTTCAGCAAATATCGGTAAATTTTGTTCGCCTTCCCATAATTATGCGCAAAAAATGGCGTCATCGGCGAAATTCCTGTTAGAGCGGTTCACGAATGATACGAGTGAACCGCTCTGCAAGGATTTGCGGGCAAATCCTTGCCGCGAAACAGGAGCAGGCGGGCTTTGCCCGCCGTAAACGGACTGTTTCAAGCGCTAATTGTTCTAGTACGCTGTAACATCTAAAATGTATGATCGACCGCTATTCACGCCCGGAAATGAGCGCCCTCTGGACTCAGGAGCAAAAGTTCGCGACTTGGCTTGAGGTTGAGCTTGCGGTATGCGAAGCCTGGACTCGGTTGGGGGTGATTGACGCGCGGAGCATGGCCGAGATCCGGGACAGATCCAGGGTGGACGCGGCGAGGATCCTGGAGATCGAAGAGGAAACCCG
>JAISZH010000121.1 GCA_031269345.1 Desulfovibrio sp.
TGGGCTGCGCCCAAGGCGCGTACCAATGTCAAGCCGATAATGCGCTCCCGGCAGAATTTTCCCAATCACTTCCGGCGCCGCCCCCCTTGCGGATAGAACGCACAGCATATACTATGCGCGTAAATCCGGATGCGGAAAGGCGGACGCAGGCATGTTCAGCAAATTATTCAGCATCTTCCGAAAAGATTTGGCGATGGACCTGGGTACCGCCAACACCTTGCTCTATACCCGCAAAAACGGCATAGTACTGAACGAACCCTCGGTGGTAGCCCTGGACACGGAACGCGGCAACGTTCTGGCCGTCGGCCGGGAGGCCAAGGAATTCCTCGGGCGCACCCCCAAGCGCATCAAAGCCATCCGCCCCATGCGCGACGGCGTGATTGCGGATTTTGAGGTCACACGCCAGATGATCGCCTTTTTCATCAAAAAGGTAATCGTCGGCTTCAGTCTGGTCCGACCGAGCATAGTGATCTGTGTGCCTACCGGCATCACCCAGGTGGAAAAAAGGGCCGTGGTCGAATCCGCGCAACAGGCGGGAGCGGCCGACGTGCGTCTGGTGGAGGAACCGATGGCCGCGGCCATCGGCGCGGGATTGCCTTTCCATCTGCCGCTCGGCAACATGGTCGTGGACATAGGCGGAGGCACCACGGAAGTCGCGGTGATTTCCCTCTCGGCCATAGCTTATGCGGAATCCGTGCGGGTGGCGGGCGATGCCATGAACTTGGCCGTCCAGCGCTATTTCCAGAGCGAATTTCAGCTTTTCATAGGCGAAAACATGTCCGAGCGCATCAAGATGGCGGTGGGATCGGCCTTCCCGCTCCCGGAACAACTGGTGGTGGAAGTGGCCGGAAAAGACATGGTTTCCGGCGCCCCGCGTTCAGTGCGCGTGACCGACGGGCACCTGCGCGAAGCCCTCACCGACCCGGTGCGGGCCATACTTCTGGCCGTGCATAAAGCCCTGGAAAAAACCCCTCCGGAACTGGCCGCCGACCTGATGGACAACGGCATCATGCTGACCGGGGGCGGAGCGCTGCTTAAAGGACTGGATTCGCTTCTGCACAAAAGCACCGGCCTGAACATCATAACCGACTCCGATCCCCTGACGACCGTAGTGCGCGGGACGGGCAAGACCCTGGAAGACCAGCGCCTGTACGGCGGGGTCTACATCAACTGATTTGCCTGATTGGGATCAGTCCGCCGGGTACCACAGGGGGCGGATAAAACGCAGACGGCACGTTTCTCCCGGTTCGGGACCCGTGCTGCGTCTGCCTTTTTGCACTCGCAGGCTTTGTTCCCCGATACTGATCCGGTAGTCTATGCTTTCCCCCAGAAACGACTTGCGCGCGACCACCCCTGTCAGACCTTCTTCGCCAGTGAATTCGACTTCCGAGGGCCGGCAGGCCAGACAGGAAGGTCCGTTCGCCAGTTCAGGGGGCGGCGCGCAGGGCAGAGGCAGGCCGCCCCGGCTGGTTTTGAAGTTTGTCCCGTCCCCTTCCACATCCAGAAAGTTGGACAGCCCGATGAAGGAGAATACGAATTTGTTGGCCGGCCGGGTATAGACGTTCACCGGCGTATCAACCTGTTGGGCCACGCCAAGGCGCATCACGAGGACACGGTCGGACAGGGCCATGGCCTCGGACTGGTCATGGGTGACATAGATGATGGAAAAACCGAAACGGCGCTGCAAATCCTTTATTTCAAAGCGCATTTCCTCACGCAGATGCGGGTCCAGGCTGGAGAGGGGTTCATCCAGAAGCATGACATCCGGGTTGATGGCCAATGCCCTGGCCAGTGCCACGCGCTGTTTGCCCCCGCCGGACAAATCGGCCGGGCTCGCTTTGGCCGCGTCCGTCAGATTGGTGTGAGACAAAGCCTCCCTGACGCGTTTGTCCAGTTCGGCGGCCGGGGTTTTGCGGACGCGCAAAGGAAAAGCCACGTTCTCGTATACGGAAAGATGGGGCCACACGGCAAAGGCCTGGAAAACCATGCCGAAATCGCGTTTTTCCGGGGGCAGGTAATAGCCGCTTTTTTTGGAGGAAAGCAGACGGTCCCCTACATGGATTTCGCCTTCATCCAGGTCCTCGAAGCCGGCCAGCATGCGCAGGGTGGTGGTTTTGCCGCAGCCGGAGGGGCCGAGCAGGGAAAAACATTCCCCCCGGCTTATGGAAAGGTTCAGACGGTCCACCGCCGTAATCGCGCCAAAGCGCCGGGTCACATCCTCAAGTCTTATGTAGGACATATTCAACCCTTGCCGGATGAAGCGCTTTCCGTGAAGCGATTGATAAGCGTCTGACCGCTTATGATCAAAATCAGGGCCACGCCAGCCAGGGCAGCGGAAATCACGGTTTCTCCGTCCTCGTTCAGGGTATAAATGGCCACCCCGATAGTGCGCGTGGTGGGCGCGTAGAGCATGATGGACACGGTCAGCTCGCGCAGCGAGGGGAGGAAGATCAGGAAAAAGGCCGCCAGCATGCCCGGCCGCACCAGAGGCAGTACGATATCGCGCAGGGCCTGCCACATGCTTGCCCCGGAAGCCCTGGCCGCCTCCACCAGGGAATCGTGCACCTGTTCCAGCGCGGCGGAGTTGGCTTTCAGGGAAAAGGCCATGTAGCGGGCTATATAGGCCACCAGGATAATCCAGACTGTGTTGTAGAGGTTGATCCCGTATTTGCCGCTCCAGGCGAGAATCACGCCCAGGGCGATCACCGAGCCGGGCACGGAAAAGGGCAGCATGCCGAGAAATTCCAGGATGCCTTTGCCCCGCGTCTTCATTTTCACGATGACATAGGAGATCATGACCCCGGCGAACATTGTGATCAGGGCGGCGCCAAGCCCCAGGCTCACGCTGTTGAAAATGGCGTCGCGGGTCAGTTTGTGTTCGAAGAGGATGAATTTGTAGTTGGCGAGAGAGAGGTTTTCCAGGGTGAAGGGCAACCCGTAAGTTTTCAGTCCCCCTACCAGAAAGATGACCACTGTGGGCAAAACTATGGTAAAGCAGATGTAGGCCACGCAGAAGAAAAGCAGGGGCAGACGCAGGCCGCGCAGTTTAAGCTCCATGGGCCGGAAGCTTTTCCCGGCTATAATCTGGTAGCGCCCCCGGGTCAGGATGCGGTTTTGCAGCCAGATGATGCAGGCGGCGGACACGACCAGCACCGATGCCAGAACCGTGCCGGTGCGTATGGAGGCAAAGGAGCCCGCGCTTTGATGGATGCGCTCGTAGATCAGGGTGGGGATGTTGAAAATGCCGTTTTCAATGCCCAGGACGGCCACTGTTCCGAAATGGGCCATGGAATAGAGCATGATCAGCAAGGCGCCGGAAAGGATGCTCGGCAGAACCAGGGGAATGGTGATGCGGGTGGTGATCGTGAAAAGCCCGGCCCCGGAGATGCGGGCGGATTCCTCCAGGGTGGGGTCCATGCGCTCCAGTGCCCCGCAGACCTGGATGAAGACGAAGGGGAAAAGGTACATGCATTCTACGGCGATTATCCCCGCATAGCTGTAAATGTTGAATATCGGGTTTTCAAAGCCCAGAGTGTCCATGAAAAAGCGGTTGATGTACCCGGCGCGCGGGGAGAACAGCATTTTCCACGCCAGTGCCCCGATAAAGGAAGGGAGCATGAAGGGCACAAGGAACATGCCCTTCATGAAGCGTTTGAAGGGCAAATCCGTGCGCGTCACCAGCCAGGCGAAAAAGGTGCCGATGATTGTGCTGCCGGTGGTCGTGCCGCAGGCGATGAGCAGGGAGTTCAGCAGGGCCTGGTAGGTGTCCGGCTCCCGCAGCACCCGGATGACGTCTCTGACGTTGAAGGAACCGTCCGCCCAGAAGGCGTTGAAAAATATCAGCAGCACCGGCACGGCCACGACAATGATCAGGATGCCGATGGACAGCGTGAGGATGACCCCGGCCGCCCCGAAGCCCCCTCCCCCACGCAGTCCTCCGGCTCCCCGCGCGCTCATGCGATCCCCGCCTTAGCGGCCTCGGTCCTTGTGAACCAGTGCAGGCTGTGAAAGCCGACGGCGCATTCCTCACCTTCGGAGAAGACCAATCCCCGCTCCAGGGCGAAATGACTCTCCAGAGCCGTGCGCAGTAAAACCCCGTCGATTTCCACCAGATAATCAAGCATGGCTCCGAGAAAGCTCGTCCGCCTGACGCGTCCGCGCAAAAAGCCGGCGCCCGCTTTGTCCGGCCTGACCAGGATGACGTCCGAGGGCCTGAAGCCGGCCACATAATCGTCTCCGCCCGGCGGCGCGAAGGGGAAAGGCTGTCCGTCGCCGGCCGTGAGGTTTTCGCCGGCCCTGCGCAGGGGGAGAAAATTGGCCATCCCCATGAAGCTGAATACGAAAATATTCGCCGGACGCTCATAGATGTCGGCCGGGGCGCCGATCTGGCTTATCCGCCCTTTGTCGTCCATTATGGCGATGCGGTCCGAGATAGCCAGAGCGATCTCCTGATCGTGGGTCACATAGAAGATGGTTATGTCCAGCTTGCGTTGCAGCTCCTTTATCTCAAAGCGCATTTCCTCGCGCAGGTTGGCGTCCAGGTTGGACAGGGGCTCGTCCAGCAACATCAGGGAGGGGTTGGCCACAAGGGCCCTGGCCAAGGCCACGCGCTGCTGCTGACCGCCGGAGAGCTCCGAAGGCAGCCGCTGCTCCAGCCCGCCCAGATTGACCAGATCCACGGCCCGCTGCGTTCTCTCCTCAAGTTCTTTCCCGCCGATCCCGGCCAGCTTGAGGGGATAGGAAATATTCCGGAAAACGGTCATGTGCGGCCAGACCGCGTAATCCTGAAAGACAACGCCCAAGTCCCGGCGGTCGGGGGGGAGATTGTCTCCGGAGGCGGAGGCCACCGTCTCCCCTCCGATGCTGATGGCCCCGGAATCCGGGTCCTCAAAACCCGCGATAAGGCGCAGAAGCACGGTTTTTCCGCAGCCGGAGGGGCCGAGCAGGGTAAAACATTCCCCGTGCGGGACGGTCAGGGAAAGATCTGTGAACACGTTTTTTTGGCCGTAACGCTTGCCCACACCGTCCAGCTGAATCGTGGCCATCCGCCGGCCTATTTCTTGCCCTGCATGATGTCCGTGAATTTTTTCACGATAGCCTCTTTTTGCGCCATCAGCTCTATATAGTTCACAGGGATGGCGCGCTTGACCGCGTCCGCCGGGGCCGGCAGCTTGAACTGCGCCGGCAGGGCGACGTCGGAGCGCACGGGCAGGGTGCCTTCACCGGCTATAATCGCTTGGGCGTCTTTGGAGAGGAGAAAATCCACCCATTTTTTCGCCGCCGCGAGGTTCCGGGTTCCTTTGAATATGGCGACCGGACTCGGCACAACCAGCATTTCCGGGGGATAGACCAGGGCCAGGGAGGCCCCTTTCCGAATTTTGTCGTTGGTGATGTAGTCCACGGCGAGGCTGCCGGCCAGTTCCCCGGAAGCGGTGTCGTCCACCACCTGACCGGAACCTTTGCCGATCTTGCCCTGGTTCGCGCTGATCTTCTCTATGAATTCCCAGCCGAACTTGTTGACCATCAGGGCTATGCTCATGTAGGCGGTGCCTGACAGCGAGGGGTTGGCTATGCCGAAGGCGCCCTTGAATTCGGGGTTGAAGATGTCGCTCCACTGTTCAGGGGCTTTTTTGATGATCCGGGTGTTGTAGGCTATGCCGAGGGTGCCCAGGCGCGCGGCCGTGAAGCTGCCGTCGAAATCCCCGAAAGGATTGAGTGTTTCGCTGGACACCGGCGAAACGTATTGCTCAAGCAGCCCTTCTTTTTTCATGTTGTAGAAGTCGGGCACCTCGCTGGTCCAGATCAGGTCGGCGAGGATTTTCCCGGACTGGCGTTCGGCCGCGATCTTCGCCATGAGTTTTCCGGCCCCGGCGCTCTGGTAGTCTACGTCAACGCCCGGATTTTTCTTTTTGAAGGCCTCGCTCAATTCGCCGATCAGGGATTCTTTCATGGACGTGTAGATAATGAGCTTTTCCGCGGCTGCGGCTGTGGCGGCGAAGCTGAAGAGGAAACATGCGGCAATGACCAAGGCGGACAATTTTCTGAACATGGCGCTCTCCTTTTGTGGCGGACGAAAAACTGCGGGAACAGACCGGACGCGAGGCGTCGGCAACCGGAAAGGCGCATTATGATAGCACCCGGATTGCCGCTTTGCAATGTTCCACGGCGACGTACAAGCCGGACACGCAAGAGCGGGAGCTACCGAGAAGGCAGCATGGGCCTTCAGGCCGGGGTCTCAAACAGTAAAGGAAGCTCAGATGAAGAAGACGCGTCAATCAGCGTTTTTGGCAGGCGCGAAGTCAAGCCCGGTGAATACGGCAACGGCGTTGCCGCGCTGCATGACGTTATGCACACGCCATTTCATTGTTTCCAGCATATCCGCGCGGCTTTCATTATGCCTGGCAAT
>JAISZH010000106.1 GCA_031269345.1 Desulfovibrio sp.
ATAAGCGGCGGGCATGCAATTTCTGCGCGGAACTCCGTAATATTTTATCCGCTCCAGCCGATAAGAGGACAGAAGACCAGGATCACGCCGCAAAGCGTGGTTTCCGGCTGACTTGCGCCGTTGCGCGGCGCATCGGCCATGCGGCTGATCCCGATCCCGGCAAGGAGCATTCCATGCGTCCGTATCACATCACAGCCGCGCTGGCCGCCGTTTGCGCGGCCGTATCAGCCTGCGCGCAACCGCCCTCCCTGCTTGATGACGGCCGTCAAAAGCCGCCTTCGATCACAATTCAAGGCATGAAAGTTCCCGGTCCGGACCCGAATTACACGGCCGCGCGGGAATTGCGGCTCAAAGTGCGCGAACTGGCGGACCAGCTGGTGGCCGAGATACGCGATCCCTCTCTTGCCGGCACGGTGGCCCTGCCCGTCTCCTTTGTCAACCTTGACGACTTCAGCGAGACTTCCGCCTTCGGAAGGCTGCTGGGCGAACAAATATATTTTGAATTCAACCAGCGTGGTTTCCCGGTGCGGGAATACCGTATCGAAAATTCCGTGAGCGTCAAAAAGAAGGAAGGCGAATTCATTCTCTCGCGCAGACGCGGGTCGGTCCCGGCGCGATCCTCCCTGGCTGTGGTCGGCACCTACGCCAGGGGCCCGGGCGCGATTTTCGTCAACGCCCGCCTGGTCAAGCCCTCGAACGGCCAGGTCCTGCGCACGGCCAGCATGGTGTTTGAAGCCAATGAAACCGTAAACACCCTCCTGCATAGAGGCGTAAGCAGGGAAACAACCGCCCGCCGCATCGGCGCGGGAAGCGCCAGGACGGGCGCCGTAGGTACGGGAGAAACGCAGGGGACCATGCGCATCAGCGATTTTGACGCGGCCGTCCACCCGCCCGCCCCTCCGCCGCTCACCCCCTTTGACCTGGGAGAGGACGTGCACTGATATGAAAAAAAAACTCATCCTTCTGTGCGTCTGCCTGATGGCCTCCTGGTTTATCGCCGCCTGTTCAAAAAAGCCGCCGGACCTCAAACAGCCCGGCATCTTCAGCGGCTACGGCTCCAACTGCCAGCTTAACCTGTATCAGGGCAGGGCCTACGCCGCTCAGGGACGCTTTGAACTGGCCAAAGAACACCTGCTGCTGGCCCTGGCCCAGAGCGGCGACACTGAAACCCGACGGGTGGTGGCCAACGAACTCAAAGCAGTGGAGATGTCCATCCTGACCTTGAGGTGAGCAAGACCATGTTTCAATCCAGAGTCAGACCCCTCCCGCCGGACAATTTTCGTCCCGACAGCACGGAAGTCGGATGGATATCCCCTTCCTTGAAGGAATTTGCGATGAAAACTTTTTTGCCCCTCATCTTCTGTCTTGCGTTTGTCCTGTCCGCCTCCGCCCCCGTCCGGGCGGCCCCGGTTCCGCAGGCGGCCGCCGCCGCGGGAAGGGAAATGGACAGGCAGATCGCCGTCCGCCTCGGGCAAAAACAAGGTGACGTCCCCGCGCGGGGCCTTTCCCTGAGCATCACCACGCCGGTGAACATCAACAACCTGGATGAGGCCAATCCCCTGGCCAGGCAGATGCAGGAGGAAATCGCGCGCTGGTTTGTGCAGGCCGGCTACGAAGTGCAGGAGATCCGCAAGGGCAAAGACGTTCTCGTTGAGCTTAACATGGGAGAAAAAGTCCTGACCCGCAGAGAAAAACTCCTCGCCGACAAAAACGTGGGCACCGCCGCCCTGGTGGCCGGAACCTATGTGGTGACCCCGGAGAACGTGCGCTTCAACATCCGCGTCCTGCAGACCGCTACGCGGGAAATTCTCGCCATGTCCTCGGTCACCCTGCCCATGAACAGGGAAGTCGCCTTCCTGACCCGCAACCCGCCGCTGCCCGGAGCCATCGTTTTCACCGGGGCTCCGATTGAGCCCACAGTCGTCACCCTGCTGCCCTGACAAAACAGCCGGACGTGCCGATATTTGCCGCAACCTGCAACCTATTGAGCCCGCCGCCTTGATGGGCTATCGTTGCGTCGTGGTTTCCCGCTGGCGACTCCATCCCTGCCGGGCGGCCCTGTACTGGTGCCGTTAACGCTTGAAACAGTTCGCATACGGCGGGAAAAGCCCGCCGTTAAGCAAGCATCTCAGGCGTAAACGCCATATTGAAAGCGGATTGGCGTTACGCAAACCGCAAAGGACCACAAATGGGCGCTTCGACAATATTCGCGACGCTTGAGAGCCTGAGCGAAAACGCAAGCCTGCCTGACCGCCTCGCCTTCACCAAGATGCAGGGGCTGGGCAACGACTACATCTATGTGGAGGAATTTGAAAAACCCTTCGCCGACCCCGGTCCCCTGGCCGTCGCGCTGAGCGACCGGCATTTCGGCATCGGAAGCGACGGGCTGGTGCTGATCGGCAAAGGGCAAGATGGCAGCGGGGCGGATTTTCGCATGCGCATCTTCAACTCCGACGGTTCGGAGGCGGAAATGTGCGGCAACGCCTCACGCTGTATCGGAAAATATCTGTATGAGAAAGGTTTGGTACACGACCACGAGTTCAACCTGGAAACCCTGAGCGGGGTCCGCAAAATCCGGCTCTACACTGACGGGGCGCGCGTCTCGCGCGTTTGCGTGGACATGGGACAGCCGCGTCTGGCTCCGGCGGACCTGCCTATGCGCTTTGACGGCGAGAACTTCATAGACAGGGACATCATGGCCCAGGGCCGCATGTACCGGGGCACGGCGGTTTCCATGGGCAATCCGCATCTGGTCGTTCCCGTTCCCGGATTGGACAGTCTCGACCTGTCGCGGATCGGTCCCCTCTTCGAACATCATGCCCTTTTCCCGTGCAGGGTGAACACGGAGTTCATCCAGGTGGCGGGACGCGACCGCATCCGTATGCGCGTTTGGGAACGCGGCTCCGGAGAAACCCTGGCCTGCGGCACCGGAGCCTGCGCCGTCCTGGTGGCTTGCGCCCTCAACAAGTGGACGGGACGCAAGGCGCTTGTCGAATTGCCCGGTGGAGAACTGGAAATCGAATGGGCGGACGACAACACGGTTTACATGACCGGGGAAGCCGCCTTTATCTGTTCGGGCGAATATTTCATCCGCCGGCGCCCGCAGGTCTGAAAGACGCTGTACGCGCCGGGCGACGAAAACTGGACTGGAGATGCCTATGTCCGTCCCCCGCCCCGCAAGGGATGCAAACGCGCCGCTGATGACGGCGGCGGAACTCGGCGAATGCCTGTCCCGTCTGGCCGCCGATCTGGCCGCAAGACATGGAAGCTGCGAAAACATCGCGCTGATCGGCATACAACGCCGCGGAGCGCTGATAGCCGAACGGCTCCACTCCCTCATGTCCCTTGCGCCGGGTCTGGACATCCCGGTCGGTTCCCTGGACATCACCCTCTATCGCGACGACTGGACGGCCGGCTCCATAAAGCCCGTCATCAAGAAGACGGACATTCCCTTTGACGTGGACGGGAAAAACCTGATCCTGGTGGACGACGTCCTCTACACGGGACGCACGGTGCGCGCGGCAATGGAAGCGCTGGCCGATTTCGGGCGGCCGGGGCGCGTTGAACTTCTCGCGCTGGTTGACCGCGGGCATCGCGAACTGCCCATCCATCCGGACTATATCGGGATACGCCTTGAAACGGACAAAAACGACCGCGTGGACGTGCTGATCTCATCTCTGGACGGGGAAGACGGCGTACGCCTTGTTCCCGGCCGCTGATTCACCTCACGCCTAAAACAAGGATTCACCCATGCGCGACGCGCGTCTGACTTTGGGAATTATCGGCTACGGCAACATGGGGAGGGCTCTGGCCCTGGGAATTTCGGGAAACGAGCGCCTGAACCGGGAGTTCTCCCTTGCGGTATATGAAAACAATCCCGTCTCCGCCGCAGCCGCGGCGGATTCAGGGATTGTTTGCGCGCAAACCGCCCCGGCCCTGGTCGAAGACGCGGATTTCGTTCTCATAGCTGTAAAGCCCAACCACGTCGCCCCGTTGCTGCGGGAGATAGAGCCGAAACTGCGAAACGATCATTTGCTGCTGAGCATAGCCGCGGGCGTAACCCTGGACTTTCTGCGCGAGCACAGCAAAGGCCGCTGCCCGACGGGCCGGATCATGCCCAATACCCCGGCCCTGGTCGGGCGGGGCATATTCGGCCTCTGCTTCGGTTCCGACGTCCCGGAAAAATCCAGGGAGGCCGTGCGCGGTCTGCTGAAAGAACTGGGTCTGCTCATTGAGGTGGAAGAAGGCAAGATGAGCGCCATAACCGCCCTGTCCGGCTCCGGGCCGGGGTATGTTTTCCATTTTCTGGAAAGCCTGGCCGAGGCCGGGGTAAGCGTCGGCCTGGACCGCGGGAACGCCGCCGCCATCGCCCTTGAGCTGTTGCGCGGGTCTGCGGAAATGGCCGCAAAAAGCGGCCTGCACCCGGCGCTTTTGCGCGAACAGGTCACATCCCCGGCCGGGACGACCATCGCCGGGATCAATGTTTTGGACCGGGGCGGGGCGCGAGGGCTGGTGGTGGACGCCGTGCGCGCGGCCTGTGAACGAAGTCTGGAAATGGAGAAGAACGCCTGATGCTCGCCATCCTGGACTACAAGGCCGGCAATCAGACCAGCGTGCTGCGCGCCCTGCGCCATCTCGACATACCAGGCAAGATTACGGCGCAAGACTCCGACCTGTTTTCCGCCTCGGGGATCATCTTCCCCGGCGTGGGCGCGGCCGGGCAGGCCATGCGCCATCTCAGGGACAGCGGTCTGGCCGGGGTTTTGCGCGATTTGACCGAATCCGGCAAACCTTTGCTCGGCATCTGCCTGGGCTGCCAAATCCTTCTGGAGCACAGCGACGAAGGCGACACCAGCACCCTGGGAATAATCAGGGGCGGATGCAGACGCTTCTCCGGGGATCTGCGCGACGAGGAGGGCAGACCCATAAACATCCCGCACATGGGCTGGAACAGCCTGCGTCCGTTGCGGGACACACCGCTTCTTTGCGGCATTGACCCCGGCGCGGAATTTTATTTCGTCCACGCCTATTACGTGGAGCCGGAACCTGAACTGGTCCTGGCGCAAACCCGCCACGGCCTGGATTTCTGTTCCGTCTACGGCAAAGACGGCCTCTGGGCCGTTCAGTTCCACCCGGAAAAAAGCGGCCCCGCCGGACTGACCCTTCTGAGGAATTTCTACCGCCACTGCCAAAAGGCAAAGCGGCAGGCCGGGCCGGACATCGGGGGGGAAACCGGGCAGGCGAACGGGGAGAGAGACGAACAATGCTGAGCAAACGCGTCATCCCCTGTCTGGACGTGCGCGACGGGCAACTGACCAAGGGCGTCAAGTTCATGGGCAACGTGGACATAGGCGATCCGGTGGAAACGGCGCGGCGCTATTACGAGGAAGGGGCGGACGAGATTGTTTTCTACGACATCACCGCTTCGGCCGAGGGGCGCGGCATCTTTCTTGAAGTCGTGGAACGCGTGGCCGAGAACATATTCATCCCCTTTTCCGTGGGCGGCGGCATCTCCTCGATCTCGGACATGCGCGCTGTGCTCCTCGCCGGGGCGGAAAAAATATCCGTCAACTCAGCGGCCGTGATCAACCCGCGTTTGATCTCCGAAGGCGCGGAGGCCTTCGGCTCCCAGGCCATCGTCGTGGGTATGGATGTGAAACGGACGCAGGCCGGCGAACAAATCCCTTCCGGCTACGAGATAGTTATCCAGGGCGGGCGCAAGCCCACGGGCATAGACGCCGTGGAATGGGCCGCGCGTTGCGAGCGCCTGGGGGCGGGCGAGCTCTGCGTGAACTCCATTGACGCGGACGGTACCAGGGAGGGGTACGAGCTGACCCTGACCAGGGCCATAACGGAGGCCGTGCGCGTCCCCGTAATAGCCTCAGGCGGGGCTGGCACCCCAGGACATATGCTGGACGCGCTGACCAAGGGAAGGGCATCGGCTGCCCTGATCGCCTCCATCGTACATTACGGCGAATATAGCATCCGCGGGATCAAAGACTTTTTGCGCGCTCACGGCTGCAAGGTGCGCCCCATTTACTGATTTCCACAGAAATCACATAGAAGTGTCCCCATTGTCTGGACAGGTTTCACCTGAGTTCGGCGATGCGCGAATCTTCGTCCACAACGTTCATCCACAACGTATGCACCATGCCCCAGGGAAGCTGATCATACGATATCCACATCACGCCAAGTCGCTCTGATTGCCTGCCTACGCTCATATCGCGCTCATTGCCGCAGAGATATACGACCGGATA
This sequence comes from Desulfovibrio sp., assembly GCA_031269345.1. Taxonomy (GTDB): domain Bacteria; phylum Desulfobacterota; class Desulfovibrionia; order Desulfovibrionales; family Desulfovibrionaceae; genus Frigididesulfovibrio. The sequence continues at coordinate 6,258 of JAISZH010000106.1, forward strand.
TTTTCAAGAGTTTTTCAACGCTCAGTTAAATCCGGCGTCGCTGACGTCTTCCGGCTCACCCAGTGCGGGCAGGGCCGCCTCAAGGGCTGAGGCGATGCCGATTATGCCGGCTTCGTCGAAGGCCCGCCCGAAAATCTGCAAACCCACGGGCATGCCGGATTCCCCGCCCAGGCCGGCCGGAAGAGACAGGCCGGGCAACCCGGCCAGGTTGAGGCCGATAGTCAAAATATCCATCTTGTAAAGGGAAAGCGGGTCAGGCAGGCTGCCCGGCTTCCAGGCGACCACCGGGCTTACCGGGGCAAGCAGGGCGTCGCACCGCTCAAGCGCTTTAGCGAACTCTCCGGCTATAATCCGGCGCACCTTGGCCGCCTTCGTGTAATAGGCGTCATAATATCCGGAAGACAGGGCATAGGTGCCAAGCAGAATGCGCCGCTGCACCTCTTCCCCGAAACCTTTGGCGCGCGAGGCCGCGTAAGTTTCCGTAAGATCCCCGCCCGGCACGCGCAGACCGAAGCGCATCCCGTCGTAGCGGGCCAGATTGGTGCTTGCCTCCGCCGTGGCCAGAATATAATAAGCGGCTATGCCGTAAGGCAGGGCAGGCAAGGAAACCTCCCGAATTTCCGCACCCAGCCCGGCCGCCGTCTCCACAGCGGCGCGGCAGACTTTTTCCGTCTCCGCCGACAGTCCCTCCGCCCAATACTCAACTGGCAGGCCGAGGGTTACCCCCCGCAGGCCGACCCGGCCCGCGGCGGCGGTATAATCTTCTACCGGCGCGTCGCGGGAAGTAGCGTCCCGCGGGTCATGGCCGGCTATGACGGACAAAAGCAGGGCGCAGTCCCTGACCGTGCGGGCCAACGGCCCAATCTGGTCGAAGGAACTGCCATAGGCTATGGCCCCGTATCTGGACACGCGCCCGTATGTGGGCTTGATGCCCACGCAGCCGCATAACCCGGCAGGCTGGCGTATGGAACCTCCCGTGTCCGTGCCCAGAGCCCCGAAGCACTGTCCGGCGACGACCGAGGCCGCCGAACCCCCGCTTGAACCTCCGGGCACCCTGGATATGTCCCAAGGGTTCGCGGTGTTGCCGAAGGCGGAAAATTCCGTGCTCGACCCCATGGCGAACTCATCCAGGTTGGTCTTGGCTATGATAACCGCCCCCGCCACCTTCAGACGCTCCACGGCGAAAGCGTCGTAGGGCGGCACAAAATTTTCCAGGATACGGGAAGCGGCCGTGGTCCTGATGCCTCTGGTGCACAGCACGTCCTTGACGGCCAAAGGCACCCCCCACAAGGCCCCCGGGGGATCGGACGGACCTTCGGCCTCCAGGACGGCGGCCCGTTTTCTGGCCTCCTCGGCGCAGACGGTGATGCAGGCATGAATACGCGGTTCCGTCTGCGCAAGCCGCGTGAGGCAGGAATCCAGGACTTCTGAAGGCCGGATCGCGCCTTTGGCCAAATTATCCCGTATTTCCGCAAGGGTATGCATGTAGGCAGACGCCATTCTCTCTCCTCATCTGAGTTTCCTTTACGGTTTGAGACCCCGGCCTTCAGGCCGGATAGCCCGACCCCGCCCAAGCGCAAGACGCATGGGCCTGAAGGCCCATGCTACCTTCTTGGTTCCATTTTACAGATTTCCGCATGGAAACCTGAACAGCGGCCCGGCGGCCGCCAAAGCAATTTCAAAGTGAAATTGCCCCTAAAGCGAAATCACCCCCGGCATGTTACGGACATCCGCATATTGAGAAGCAATTCTTCCGGGAACGGCTTCAAATCACGGGCGGCACGACGAAAAAGTTCTCCCTGCGCTCCGGGGCGTTGGCGAGAATTTC
>JAISZH010000110.1 GCA_031269345.1 Desulfovibrio sp.
GTAGCGGTAACAATCATGCGGAGCACCTCCAATCGGACGGTTTGTTTTCATTTGACCGTCTATTTTTTCTATATGATAAGCGTACAAAATAATCAACAAAAATCGTACTGTTTTTGATGGTGGTGAAAAGTTGAGGTATTACCGAAATGGGGTGTCATCCGATATTTGGATGTGACCGGCCTGTTCGCGTAAGCCGTCTAGATAATCCGCCCACGCCTGCATCATGCGGCGGCCTTCAGGCCTCGCAAAAATGTGTCCGTGAGTTTCATAGTGATCTCTGGTTTTGAATTTTTGTTGGGCAAAGCCCTTGGTATTTTTTGCTGGTACCGGCGTCATGTAACCAGCACATACTGCCACATTTTTTGTCGTAACCCCCCCCGCTCCCAACGCCCTTGTTTCGCAACAAAGCTGGTATCCACTTTCAGCAGGTGTCAGACACCAGCAGAAATACCCACTTTTTGCTGGTATGTCCATAGATTTTTTAGATGACGTTAGACTAACTGTCCCTATAAAACCGAAGTCCCACAAGGCTTTTTGGGCTTTGTGGGACTTCCTTAGATTGCTTTTTGGTGGAGGCGGCGAGAGTTGAACTCGCGTCCGAGAAGCATCGTTCGCAATATCTACGGGTGTAGGACAGGATTATTTCTTATCGCGATTTTGCCCCTGTCCGGAGTATATCGCGACCAGTCCGCCTGATAGTCTTGTATCCTTGGCGGCAAACACTTTTCGGATACCAGCCTGAATAAATCGTCCGTAACAGTTGTCCGTCAGGCGCGGACATTCTGCAACGGCGCGGCTTGATTAAGCCGCGTAAGCGTATTCGTAATCGTTGCCAATTACTTTTTTTGCCGCTTTTTACGAGGCCAGCGGCGCCTCGACCCGCAATCAACGATGTCCGCATCCCCGTCGAAACCGGTGCGCCCCCGTTGACATACTACATCCAGAAGCAGTGTCGCACACTGTCTGAGTAGTAGCACCTTCGCGTGAAAAAAATCATACCACTTTTTTATCGGATGGCAACAAATATAATGACCTCAGGTCCTGACGGGCTCCCTCCAGGCCGGGAAGAGTGTCTGCGTGAGACACATGGCTTCCAGGATTTTCCCGACTACATGCCGGACAAGGTCGCCCATGCTTTGCGGGTTGTGGTAGAAAGCAGGCGCGGCCGGGAGGATGACTGCCCCGGCCTTGGCCAGGATCAGCATGTTTTCCAGATGGATGGCGCTTAGGGGAGTTTCGCGCGGGACCAGGATCAGGTTGCGCCGTTCCTTGAGCATGACCCCGGCGCAACGCTGCGCGAGGTTGCCGGACAAACCGTGCGCCGCGCAGGCCAGGGTGTGCATGGAGCAAGGCACGATGACCATGTGGTCGAAGGCGTTGGAGCCACTGGCCGGTCCCGCGAACATGTTGTCCGGGGCGTGGAAGGTCACTCCGGGAAAATCTTCCGGTCCCAGGCCGCATTCATGGCGCATGACTTTTTCACCCCAGGGGGTGAAAACGGCCTCAGTTTCGCGACCCTGCCGTACAAGCTCTCTCAGCAGTTCGACCGCGTATATTCCCCCGCTTGCTCCGCTTATGCCGACCAGAATTTTCATGACCGTATCCTTTATCGCAGGGGGGGCAGGGGGGCGTCCGGCTGACCCAGCCTGGACGCGGCGTTGGGCGGGGGCCGGAGCGCCGGGTCGGTAGCGGGCGGAGGCGGGGTGGTGGGAGGAAGGACGCGTCCCGAAGAATTTACAGAGGGCTGGGGGGGTCGCGCCGCCTCCCCTGTTGGCCCTGAAGGCGCCCCCCCTGACGGGGGAGGCGTTTCCGCAGGAGGCAAAGGGACCTGTGGGGTTGGAACACCCGGGACAAGCGGCGCCTGGACGGCGGAAGGCGCGGGAACGGCCAGGGATGGGGCGGCCGGGGGCGTTGTGGCGGTCGGGGATGATGGGGCGGTTGGGGGTGTTGTGGCGGCCGGGGGCGAGACGGGTGGAGGCGTTGGAGCAGGGAGGTTTGATACGGCCGGGGGCGTTGTGGCGGCCGGGGATGTTGGGGCAGCCGGGGAGGAAACGGCTGGGGAAGCGACAGGCGCCGGACCGGATGACTGGACGGCGTCCCCGGAGGGAGAAGAAGAAACCGGAGCGCCCTGGGTTTTTGTCCCGGCGCGTGGGGCGGGAATGCAGCCTTCCGGGCAGACCGGCTCAAGGAACAAATCACTTTGGCCTTGCACGGTCTTTGGCGCTCGCGCTTTGCCCTTGGCGCCGGCAGTTTTCCTGCCAGCAGCGCTCTTTTTCACAGAGCTTTTCCCCGAGCTCGCGGCGCTTACCTTGCCGGTGCCGGAAACTTTGGGTTTGGCATGTTCCGCCTCCGCAAAGGCTTGCGTGCGCGCCGCATATTGTTTCCACAGGGGATCGGCATGAGCCACCACCTGCCCGGTCAAGGCCGGAACCCTTTGCACGCTTGCAGGTTCGGAGGCGGACTGTTGGACCTGAGGGACATCCGTCTGCCGGTTGCGGGAGGAGCAGCCGGACAAAATTCCGCCCGCAAGGACAAAGAAGACGAGGCAAATAGACACTAAGGTTATTTTCATAATAATTCCTGACATTATAGTATATTATATTTTATATAGAAAATTTCAACTAAAACTCAAGACTACTTGCGCTTCCAGATTCGAACTGAATTCCGCCCGGTTTTCCGGACGCATCGCTCCTTACCGCCCGGCAATATGCCGTTATTCCAATTCCGGATAATACAGGTTTCCGCAGGGAAATCTGAACAGCGGCCCGGAGGACGATCCCCCGCGGGGAAAAGTTTACTTTTCAATGCGGATATCAGTAAATTGTGTAAGCCTTCGCGGTTGGCGTCCGCTCTCGCGGCCGACGGAGCAATTTCAAGGTGAAATGATGGGATAGACCCGCCCAACGCTTGAGGCGCGTTATCAAATACACAAACGGCGTCACCCGTGAAGGGCGCCGAAATATTAAGGCGGACCATGAAGAAAGCATACTATGCCGGTTTGGACATTGCCAAGAACATTTTCCGGGTTTTTGTGGCTGAATATGAAAAACTCCCGGAAAAAATTGACGGGATGGACGCCCTGTTCATGGCATGTGCCGCCGGAACCTATGAGTGTGAAGGATTTGCGCTGCAAATCCTTGCCGCGAAACAGGAGCAGGCGGGCTTTGCCCGCCGTAAGTGAGCTGTTCCATGCGTTAATTGTTCTATGTGGGAACCCGTGCCAAAGTACAGGCCTTTGAGGTAGATAAAGAAAAACCTTGACTCGCGGGGCGGGCTTATACATGCTCCAGAATTGCTGCATACCCCGATCAGCGCTTGCCGAAATTCGGGCGCGGTGTTAAACAGGATCGGGCGGTTTAAGAATACTCTCAGACCCAAAAAGAGGCCATCATGCCGAAATTTCTTTACGCCGCATGCGGAAAAAACGGCAAGTCCCGCACAACCCGCGAATTTGCTTCCGACGCCTGGCAGATCGTCAGAATGGACGAGAACCCGGACAGCCGTCCGGATATAGTGGCGACGCTACTGGATATGCCACAGGTAGAGAGCGGGTCTTTTGACGCCGCCTTTATCGCTCACAGTTTGGAGCGCCTGTATGCGCATGAAGTCGTCCCGGCCCTGCGCAATATCCGCAAAGTTCTGAATGACGACGGCTACCTGGTGGTGAGCTGCGCAGATCTCAAGTCCGCCTGCGCCCTTATCGCCAATGACAAGCTTCTGGAGCCTGCCTATGAATCTCCGGCCGGCCCGGTGGCCCCCTTTGACATACTCTACGGCTTCCGCCCGGCCCTGGCCGCGGGCTATGTGCGCCACGCCAACAACTGCGGGTTCACCGCCCGCGTCATGACCGGCACGCTGGCTCAGGCTGGCTTCGCCACCGTCTGGATCAATACCTATCCCAGCACTTTCACGATTATGGCCATAGCGACAAAAAAACAATGCACCGAACAGGAAATGCGCGATCTTGCATCCAAACATTTCGGTTCCTGATCGCGCACGGTCGCAACCGCCGGACGGATGAAACCCCTCGCGCCGCACCGGGAAAGGCCGTTTGCGGGCTTTTCCAGCATCGGCTAACTCAATGCAGAAACCGGACCTGTCCCTTTTACCTCCCGAACCCGGCGTATACATATACAAGGACCACGCCGGCCGCATCCTCTATGTCGGCAAGGCCGCGCGCCTGCGCCAGCGCATTTCTTCCTATTTCCACAAGGCCTCCTCTCTTACGCGCAAGACGCGCCTCATGCTGGATCACGCGAAAAGCGTCGAAATCCTGCGCACGGGCACAGAGAAAGAAGCGCTGCTTCTGGAAGCCAGTCTGATCAAAAAACACCGGCCCCGCTTCAACATCGTCCTCAGGGACGACAAGGAATACCTCCTGTTTCGCATAGACGCGCAAAAGCCTTATCCGCGCGTGGAGATCGTGCGCCGTTCCAAGCAGGGAGGCAGGTTCGGCCGGGCGCGCTATTTCGGGCCTTTTTCCTCCAGCCTTGCCGCGCGCGAAACATGGCGCCTCATCCACAGGCACTTCCCACTGCGCCGCTGCCGCGATACCGCTTTCGCCAACCGCACCCGCCCCTGCCTTTATCACGACATAGGACAGTGCCTGGCGCCTTGCGTCCTGCCCGTCGACCGGGAGAAATACCGCGCCGTGCTCGGAGACGTGGAGCTTCTCCTTTCCGGAAAAACGCGCCTGCTTACGCGCAGGCTGCGGGAGGAAATGCGCGCGGCCGCGCGCTCGCAACGCTTTGAAGACGCGGCCGGACTGCGGGACCAGATCCGTGCCCTGGAAAAAACCCTTGAACGACAATCCGTAGTGCTTGAGGAAAGCAAAGATCTCGATCTGGTCGGCCTGACCCAGCTTGCCGAGGGTCTGGCTTTGGGAGTGGTTTTCGTGCGGGGCGGACTGCTTATTGACGGACGCAATTTTTTCTGGTCCGGACTGGCGGTGGAAGACAGTCCTGAACTGCTCGGCGGGTTCATTACCCAGTATTACCTGCGCCGCCGGGGCCTTGGCGAAAGTCTTCCACCGCGCATCGTGGTGCCTTGGATCCCTGCGGAGACGGAAGACGCTTTCCGCGCCCTGGAATCCGCGCTTGCGGAGATCCGGGGCGGGCCGGTGCAAATAGCCCCGCCCAAAGGGCGTGATGAGGACAACCTGACCCTGATGGCCGCCTCCAACGCCCGCGAGGCCGCAGCCACGGCCGCCCGGCCGCTTATGGCCGGACTTTTGCAAAAGCGTTTCCGGTCTTTCAGACCCGTGCGGCGCATAGAAGCCGTGGACATCTCGCACACCGCGGGCGCCTTGGTCCGCGCGGGCATGGTGGTTTTTGAGGATGAACGGCCGGTGAAGGAAGACTACCGCATTTACAACCTGTCCGTGGATGGAGCCGACGACTATGCGGCGCTCGCCGCCTGGGCGGAACGACGCGCGGATCGCAAAGAGGACAGTCCCTGGCCGGACCTCATCCTCGTGGACGGCGGCCGCGGACAGCTTTCAAGCGTCGGCCGTGTTTTCAGTTCCAGAATGTTGAAAGCCGGGCCCGGACCGGACGCGGATTTCCTCCTGGCCGCCATAGCTAAGTCCAGGGACGAAGAGGGGCGCACGGACCGCAGGGCGGGGAAAGACAATGACCGCATCTTTCTGCCGGAGCGGAGCAATTCCCTGGCTTTTCCGCCCGGGTCCCCCGAACTTTTGTATTTGCAGCGTATCCGCGACGCGGCCCATGATTTCGTAATAGGACGGCACAGAAGGGCCAGAGAGGCGGCCACACTGGCCGGAGAACTGACAAAAACGCCTGGCATAGGCCCCAAACTGGCCCGCGCCCTCTTTGATCGCTTCGGGTCGCTGGCCGAGATGGCCAAGGCCGGGACAGGGGAATTGGCTGAAACGCCCGGCATGGGCAGGGCCAGGGCCGAAGCCGTCCGGGCGCGCCTGTCCGCCCTGTTCGGCAAATGATTCGCCGGAAAGCGCGGTTTCCGGCTCGCCGCCTTCGGCGGCGCGCACCCCCTTTACGGGGTTGCGACTATCGTCGCTTGACGCGACAATAGGGGAAAGTTCACTTTTCAATGCGGGTATCAATAAAACGTTCCGCAGGCGCATTATGAGAAATCACTACACAGAGATGTTCCCGGCCCGCCAAGGATGGTTCCCTACAATTTCCTCGGGGTGGATGGTTTTTTTCTGTCTGCTCGCAATCTTCCTCAGCGCCTGCGCGGCTGCGGAGACGCAACGGCGCGCTCAACCCGAACAACTCCCGCGGCCGGAACAGCCGCCGCAAGCGGAGAGGCAAAAAGCCCATGCTGCCGCCAGGCTCAAGCCGGAAGCGGAAAAAGCCTTTGCCGGGGCTTTGGCGCTTTGGGGGCATAACGAGCGATCGCCGCTCAGAGCCGAGGTCTGCGCAGACCCGAAAAAAGCGCGCGCCCTTCTGGGCAGGGTAATAGAACTTGAACCCGGCTTTGCCCCGGCCTATGCCCGGCGCGGCCTTGCGGAAAGTGAACTCGGCCTCGGAGAGGAAGCGTTCGACGACCTGACCAGAGCCGTACGTCTTGCGCCTACTGCCGACAACTATTCCTTCCGCGCCCTGGCTTCAATGAAAAGAGGGCAGGGAAAAGCCGCCCGGCGTGATCTGGACTATGCCCTGACGCTTGACTCCGGTCACGCTCAGTCCGTCAATTTTCTCGGTCTGCTGGAACTCGGCCTTGGGGACGGGGGCAAGGCCTGCTCGGCCTTTGAAAAGGGCTGCGCGGCCGGCGACTGCTCCTTCATTGAAGCGGCGCGCGGGGGAAAAATCTGTCCCTGACCTGTCTGTTTCGTTACACCGTACCAAGAATTTAAATGAACCCTTCCCGTCTTTTCATATTGCGTCCGGTGGCCACCTCCCTGCTTACGGCGGCGCTTTTTCTCTCCGGGCTTCTGGCTTACCGGAACATGCCCATCTCCGCGCTTCCGGAAATAGACTATCCCACCATCCAGGTGGTGAGCGTCTATCCCGGTGCAAGCCCGGAAGTGATCACCGCCGGCATAACCGCCCCTCTGGAGAACCAGTTCGGGCAGATGCCGGGCTTAAGCCGCATGTCTTCTCAAAGTTCGGCCGGAGCCTCGGTCATCACCCTGCAGTTTATTCTGGAAATGAGCCTGGACGTGGCCGAGCAGGAAGTACAGGCGGCGATCAACGCAGCCGGCAGCTATCTGCCTTCCGACCTCTCCAATCCGCCTATCTACAACAAAGTCAACCCGGCCGATCCGCCGATCATGATCCTCGCGGCCACCTCCACGGGCATGCCTCTGCCCCGGCTGCAAGACTTGGTGGATACGCGCCTCGCGCAAAAAATAGCCCAGGTCTCAGGGGTCGGTCTGGTCAGCCTCTCCGGAGGACAAAAACCGGCCGTGCGTGTGCAGGTTAACCCGCGCCTCCTGGCTGCGCACGGCTTTTCCCTGGACGACGTGCGCAGCGCCGTGGCCAACGCCAACGTGAACATGGCCAAAGGGGGGTTTGACGGCGCGCAACGCGCCTCCACCATTGACGCCAACGACCAGCTGCGCAACGCTGATGAATACCGCAGGCTGATCATCGGCTACAGAAACGAGGCCCCGGTCTATCTCTCCGCCGTGGCCGATCTGGTGGACGGGGCGGAGAACGAACGTCTGGCCGCCTGGAAGGATACGACTCCGGCAATCGTCATCAACGTTCAAAGACAACCCGGGGCAAACATCATCAAGGTGGCCGACGAGATAAAGGCGATTCTCCCGGCCCTGCGCGCCGCCCTGCCGGGCAACGTAGACCTGGAAATACTGGCGGATCGGACCCTGACCACGCGAGCCACGGTGCGCGACGTGCAGTTTGAACTCGTCCTGGCCGTGGTCATGGTCATCATGATCATGTTCTTCTTTCTCGGAGATCTGCGCACCACCATCGTGCCGGGCACGGCCGTGCCCCTGTCCCTGGTGGGCAGCTTCGGCCTGATGTATTTTCTGGGCTTTTCCGTGAACAACCTGACCCTCATGGCCCTGACCATAGCCACCGGCTTTGTGGTGGACGACGCCATCGTGGTCACGGAAAACATCAGCCGCCACCTTGAAGAGGGGAAAAGTCCCCTGGACGCGGCGATCGCCGGAGCCGGACAGATTGGCTTCACCATCATCTCTCTGACCATCTCCCTGGTGGCCGTGCTCATCCCCCTGCTTTTCATGGGCGACATCGTGGGACGCCTGTTTCGGGAATTCGCCGTCACCCTTGCCGTGTCCATACTGCTTTCCGCGCTCATCTCTCTGAGTCTTACCCCCATGATGTGCGCCTATCTGTTGCGGTCGTCCCCGGCGCGGGCGGCAAGCCGGGGCGGTCTCTGGCGACGCGTCCTTGCGCTCTACGATCGCCTGCTCCTGGTGGTGCTGGACCATCAGGTCCCGACCCTGGTCGTGGCCTTGGCCACACTGGCGCTTACCATCGGTCTGTATGTGATGATCCCCAAGGGTTTTTTCCCGATCCAGGATACCGGCCTGATTTCCGGAGTCACGGAAGCCCCCCAGGACATTGGCTTCGCCGAAATGTCCCGCAGGCAGCGCGAAGTCGCCGCCCTGGCCCTGAAAGACCCGGATGTGGCCGGAGTTTCCTCCTTTATCGGCGTGGACGGCACAAATTCCGCCCTGAACAGCGGACGCATGACCATCGCCCTCAAACCCCTGGGGGAACGCGCAAGCCGCGCTCCGGAAATCATCCGGCGCATATCGGAAAGTGTGCGTTCCCTGCCCGGCATAACCCTGTACATGCAGCCAACACAGGACATCACCATAGAGGACAAGGTCTCCCGCACCCAGTACCAGTTCAATATCGAGGCCCTGACCCTGGAGCAGCTGCGGGAATGGGTTCCAAAGATGGTACGCGCCTTGAACGCCATCCCGGAGACGGAAGACGCGGCCTCGGATCTCAATGCCGGAGGCAGACAGGCCTATCTGGTTATAGACAGGGACAGGGCTTCCTTCTTCGGAGTCTCCGCGGCGTCGATAGACAGCGCCCTTTACAGCGCCTTCGGACAGCGCATCATATCCACCATCTTCACCCAGAGCAGCCAATACCGGGTGATTCTTGAGGCCAAACCGGAATTTCGCCGCGATTCCTCAAGTTTTCAGCATATCTATGTGAGCGGGACGGACGGAACCATGGTGCCCCTGACCTCCGTGGCAAAGGTGGAAGAACGCGAGGCCCCCCTGGTAATAAACCGGCAGGGGCAGTTTCCCTCCGCCACCGTTTCATTCAACCTGGGCAAAGGCTACAGCTTGGGCGAAGCGGTAGAGGCCATTGAGCGCACGGCAAAGGAGATCGGTCTGCCGCCCTCTCTGCCCCTGACCTTTGAAGGCGCGGCCAAGGCCTTCCGGGCTTCGCTTTCCGGGACCCTGTGGCTGATCCTGGCCGCCGTGCTGACCGTGTATGTCGTGCTGGGAGTTTTGTACGAGCATTACATCCATCCGGTAACCATCCTCTCCACCCTGCCCTCGGCCGGAGTGGGCGCGCTGCTGGCCCTTATGGCCTTTGACATGGACCTGGGCATCGTCGGCATAATAGGCATCATCCTGCTCATCGGCATCGTCAAAAAGAACGCGATCATGATGATAGACTTCGCGCTTGAGGCCGAACGTCACGAAGGCAAAAGCGCGCGCGAGGCCATCCACGGGGCCTGCATTCTTCGCCTGCGGCCCATACTCATGACAACTTTCGCCGCTCTGTTCAGCGCCCTGCCCATGATGTTCGGGGGCGGCATGGGATCGGAACTGCGCCGTCCCCTGGGCGTGACCATGGTGGGGGGGCTGCTTTTAAGCCAGGTACTCACTTTGTTCACCACCCCGGTGATCTATCTGGCCTTTGACCGTTTGAGCGCCCGTTTCAAGAGAAAAGACCGCGCATGAATCTGTCCGCGCCTTTTATCTCCCGCCCCGTAGGCACCACACTGCTCACACTGGCCGTGGCTCTGGTGGGGGTCGCGGCTTATGCCCTTCTGCCGGTTTCGCCTCTGCCTCAGGTGGACTTCGCCACCATCCGGGTCATGGCCTCCGTGCCGGGGGCGAGCCCGGAAACCATGGCCGCTACCGTGGCTACGCCCCTGGAGCGGGCGCTCGGGCGTATTGCCGGGGTCACGGAGATGACCTCCACCAGTTCCCAGGGCAACACCAGCATAGTTCTGCAATTCGACCTCTCCCGCGACATAGACGGGGCGGCGCGGGACGTGCAGTCCGCCATAAACGCCGCCCGCTCCACCCTGCCGGTCATGCCGCGCAATCCAAGTTACAGGAAAAGCAATCCCGCGGACGCCCCGATTATGATCATCGGGCTGAATTCCGATAGCATGAGCCTTGGAGATCTTTACGACATAGCCTCAACCGTGTTCGCCCAGAAACTTTCCCAGGTTTACGGCGTGGGCGAGGTGACGGTGGGCGGCTCTTCCCTGCCCGCTGTGCGCGTGGAAATCAACCCCGGGGCCATGCAAAGCCGCGGCCTGTCCCTTGAGGAAACGCGCGCGGCGATAATGCGCTCCAATGTCAATGTCCCCAAGGGGATGCTGGACAACGGAGAAATATTCCGGACCGTCGGCGCGGCTGACCGCCTGCGCGCGGCCGCCGATTTCGCGCCGCTCATAGTCCGCTACCGCAACGGAGCGGCCGTGCGCCTGTCCGACATAGCCGAAGTGAAGGACGGAGTGGAAGACGCGCGCAACATCGGCTATTCCGACGGCAAGCCGTCCATACTGATGATCATCAACAAGCAGCCGGGCGCGAATATCATCGAAACCGTGCGCAACGTGCGCGCCATGCTGCCCACCCTGCGCTCCTGGATACCTGACAGCGTGAATGTCTCGATCACCATGGACCGCTCGCCTTCCATAGCCGCCTCGGTGCGGGAGGTGGAACGCGCGCTTTGTCTGTCCATGTGTCTGGTCATTCTGGTGGTGTTCCTGTTTTTGCGCAACGCAAGGGCGACCTTCATCCCGGCGGTGGCTGTGCCGGTGTCCCTGGCAGGGACCTTCGCGGTGATGCACCTGTGCGGCTTCAGCCTCAATCATCTCTCTCTCATGGCCCTGACCGTGGCTACGGGCTTTGTGGTGGACGACGCCATAGTGGTCACGGAAAACATAGTCAGGCACATGGAAGACGGGGCGGAGGTCCGGTTGGCCGCGCGAGTCGGCAGCCGGGAAGTGACCTTTACCGTCCTCTCCATCAGCCTGTCTCTTGTGGCCATCTTCATTCCCATTCTCGGCATGGGCGGCATCGTGGGCAGACTTTTCCGGGAATTCGCCGTGACCCTGTCCGCGGCGGTGCTGGTTTCCCTGCTGGTTTCCCTGATCTCCACGCCCATGCTTTGCGCGCACGTTCTGAGGGCGGAGGACATCGGAAAAAACGGAGAACCCCCAGCCGGACGCATCGGCATCTTCACCCGTGCAACGCATCTCTGGGGACGCTGTCTGGACGGGCTGCACTCCAGCTATGCCCGCACCTTGCGCGTGGTCTTGAGGCACAAGCGACTGACCCTGCTTTTGCTGGTTCTGACCATATGTTTCAACATCTATCTGTACATCGTAGTGCCCAAGGGCTTTTTCCCGCAGCAGGACGTGGGGCAGATTTTCGGCATGATTATGGCCGATCAGGGCATCTCCTTCCAAGCCATGCGCCCCAAGTTGGTAGCTTTGATGGACATAGTGCGCGCCCACCCGGATGTGGCCCATGTGGGGGGCTTCACCGGCGGACGGCAGCGCAATTCGGCAATGGTGTTCATTACTCTGAACCCGCCGGGGCAACGCAAAAAAAGCGAGGTCCGGATCATCGGCGAACTGCGCGGCAAACTGGCCACCGTGCCGGGAGGGGAACTTTTTCTTACGCCCGTGCAGGACCTGCGCATAGGAGGACGGCGCACCAGAGCCGAGCACCAGTTCACCCTGCTGAGCGACGACCTCGCCCTGTTGCGCGCCTGGGCGCCGCGCGTCACCGAGGCCTTCCGCAAAATACCCGGACTTGCGGACGTGAATTCGGATCAGGAAACGCGCGGTTTGCAGACCATGGTCACGGTGGACCGGGAGATAGCGACGCGTCTTGGCATCACCCAGAAACAGGTGGACACGGCTCTTGGTCTGGCCTTCGGACAGTCCTTTGCCTCCACCATCTACACCGACATGAATCAGTACCGGGTGGTTATGGAGTTTGATGAACCTTACCTGCAAGGCCCCGAAGGGCTTTTCCACCTCTATGTGCCGGCGGGCGTAGATCAGGCAGCCGTTGCGGATTCCGCCGCCACGGGCCTGTCCGGGAACTCCGGTTCCTCTCTGTTTTCGGTATCTCCGCCGAAAAACACAGGCGGCCGTCTGGCGCCCTTGAGCGCCTTTTCCACATTTTCCCCTTCCCTGACCTCGCTTTCCGTATCCCATCAGTCCCAGTTCACTTCGGCCACAATATCCTTCAATCTGCTGCCGGGCGTGTCCATGTCCGAGGCGCAGGGCAGGATTGAGGACGCCCTGACCGGGCTCGGCATACCGGAAGCCGTGCGCGGCAGCTATTCCGGCGTTGCCGGGGCTTTTGCCTCATCCCTGCGGGATCAGCCGCTCCTGATCCTCGCGGCCCTGGTTACCCTCTACATTGTGCTGGGTGTGCTCTATGAAAGCCTGATCCATCCTCTGACCATCCTCTCCACTCTGCCTTCGGCCGGGGTGGGGGCGATTCTTGGTCTTATGGCATTCGGAGCGGAATTTACGGTAATTGCCTTTATCGGAATTTTGCTGCTTGCGGGCATAGTGAAGAAGAACGCGATTTTGATGATCGATTTTGCTCTTGAAGCGCGGCGCAGGGAGGGGCTTGCGGCCGAAGAGGCCATCTACCGGGCCTGTCTTATGCGATTTCGGCCGATCATGATGACGACCATGGCGGCGATCGGCGGGGCTTTGCCCTTGCTTTTCGGACAAGGAGACGGAGCCGAGATGCGCGCGCCGCTGGGCATCACCATCGTCGGCGGACTCCTGGTGAGCCAGTTGCTGACCCTCTATACGACACCGGTGGTCTACATCTTTCTGGACCGCTTTGCGC
>JAISZH010000116.1 GCA_031269345.1 Desulfovibrio sp.
TGCCCTCGGCGTCCCAGACGCAGACCAGAAGCGCCGGCTCAGGGTACAGCAGGGTGTTGGGGCCCAGGGAACGTTTGCTATGCGACACGGTCATGGTCTTCTCCTTATATATTGCAAAAGGCGGCCTCGAGAGCGGACGCCCGCCGCGAAGGCGTATGTCAGGCATCGGTTTTTTCCCAGACTTTCAGATCGGCGTCGAAAGAAGGTTCGGGATTTATGCCGTACGCACCGCCCAATTCCAACTCGCACCAGACGTCTCCCAGGTCCAGTCGCAGATGCACGGGAACCTGCCCCCGGTGCCTGGACAAAACATCGTTCAGTTCCGCGAGGCGTCCGGGCGTCATCTGCGCCTGGCCTATTTCCAGGCAATAGGGGTTGGTGCTGCGCCGGCTGGCTTCGGACAGGGGCATGACCGCTTCCACGAGAAATGTGATTTCCTTTTGCGCCTCATCGTTGTTTTCCGGGTCGTCCTCCCGATCCGGGGAATTGGGGCGGATCTTTCCTTCCATATACAGCGGGGTATCGGGAAGGAGCAAGTCTTTGTATTTCTCATATGCCGCGCTGAAACAAAGGGCGGTCGCCTTGGCCGTGAGGTCCTCCACCTGCAGTTGAGCCCAGCGCTTGTCCTTGACGTCCGTCCGTACCCTGTCCACCTTGGCCAGCACCGCGCAGGCGAAATTGGAATTCGGGGCCAGTTCCCGGCAGTCCTCCAGAGGCGTAAGGCGCAGCCGCTCTATTTCTCCGCGGTAGGGCTGCAAGGGGTGGCTGGTGAAATAAAAACCCAGGGCTTCCTTTTCAAAGCGGGCCAGAGTGGAATTGTCCCATTCCGCAATGGAGCTTTCCGGGCAGGCGAAGCCTATGCCGGGTTCAGAGGCTTTCTCGGGCATCATGGACAGCAGCGATACACGGCCTTCCTGTTTGCTTTTCAATTTTTTCTGAGCCTTGGAAACGGCTTCATCCAGCGCGGCCGCCAGCGCCGCCCGGCTTACCCCGAAACAATCGCAGGCTCCGCCCTTGATCAGGTTTTCTAACGCCCTTTTGTTCATTTTCCGCCCGGATACGCGGCAGCAGAGGTCGTAAAAAGAAGTGAACGGCCCCTCCTTTGCCCGCGTCGCCACCATCTCCCGCACGGCCTCTTCGCCCACGTTGCGGATTGCGCCGAGGCCGTACAGCACTTTCCCGTTCCTTACCGTAAATCTCCAGAAACAGCGGTTGACGTCCGGAGGCAGAACCTCAACGCCGATGTCTTTGCATACCGCTATATATTTCAAAAGCTTGTCATGATCACTCATTTCCGAGGAGAGTAGGGCGGCCATAAATTCGGTTGGATAGTGGGTTTTCAGCCAGGCCGTATGGTAGGAGATGAGGGCGTAGGCCGCTGCATGAGACTTGTTGAAGCCGTAAGCGGCGAATTTGTTGATCAGGTTGAATATTTCCCTGGCGTCTTTCTCCGATACGCCGCGCTCGCGCGCCCCGTCCAGGAATTTGGGAAGTTCGGCTTCCATGGCCCTGCGGTCTTTTTTTCCCATGGCCCGGCGCAGCTTGTCCGCTCCGCCCAGGCTGTATCCCGCCACTATGCGGGCGATCTGCATCACCTGTTCCTGGTAGACGATGATCCCGTAAGTGTTTTTCAGACAATCCTCAAGTCCGGGGAGGGGGTAGCTCATTTCTCCCCTGCCGTGCTTGCGCCGGATGAATTCGGGGACATTGTCCATGGGTCCGGGCCTGTAGAGGGAGACCATGGCGATGAGATCCTCGAATACCGTCGGCTTAAGCTGTTTCAGATAGCGGCGCATTCCGGAACTTTCCATCTGGAAAACCCCGTCCGTGTCCCCTCTGGCGTAAAGCTGGTAGGTCTGCGGGTCGTCCAGCGGCAGGGAATCCATATCCGGGACATTTTTGCCCTGCTCTTTGATGTTCCGGAGTGTGTTGTCGATGACGGTCATGTTGCGCAGGCCCAGAAAGTCGAATTTGACCAGCCCGGCTTTCTCCACCATCTTCATGTCGAACTGGGTCACCACATCGTTTTCGCCCTTGCCCCTGTATACGGGCAGGTATTCGAGCGTGGGCCTGTCCGAGAGCACAAGTCCGGCGGCGTGGATGGAGGCGTGGCGCGCCAGTCCTTCAAGGCGCATTGCCGTATCCAGAAGCTGCTTTATCTGTTCGTCGTTTTCGTAGAGGGCTTTCAAATCCGCCTCAATATCCAAGGCTTGTCTCACCGTCATTTTTTCCGTGGGGGACGGATCCGGGGGAATGAGCTTGACGATGCGGTCCGTTTCCTGAAAACTCATGCCCAAGGCCCTGCCCACATCCCGGATCACGGCCTTGGCCAGCATTTTTCCGAAAGTGGTGATCTGCGAAACGGATTCCGACCCGTACTTGTTGTTCACATACTCGATGACCCGCTGGCGCTGGGCTTCGCAGAAGTCCACGTCTATATCCGGCATACTCACGCGCTCACTGTTCAAGAAACGCTCAAAAAGAAGATCGTGGGGGATGGGGTCGAGGTTGGTGATGCGCAGGGCGTAGGCCACAAGGGAGCCGACGGCCGACCCGCGCCCTGGCCCGACAGGTATGCCGTTATCCTTGGCCCAGTTGATGAAATCCTGCACAATGAGGAAATAGCCCGAAAAACCTGTGGCGCAGATGGTCTCGATCTCCTCCTCAAGGCGTTTTTTGTAGAGTTCCCCGTCCACTGGGTAGGGCATCTTCGTCAGGCGCAGTTCAAGGCCCTTGCGGGCCAGAGAGCGGAATTCATCCTCCGGGCTTCTGCCGGCGGGAAGGTCGTAGACCGGGAAATGATATTCGTTGAACTTGAAATTATAATCAGAGCAGAGTTCCGCTATGCGCACGGCATTGTCAACGGCCTGCGGCAAGGCGGAGAAGTCCTTTCCCATTTCCTCCGGGCTTTTGTAATAAAGCTCCCTCGTCTCAAAACGCATCCGGTTCGGGTCCGTGACTTTTTTCCCGGTTTGGATGCAAAGCAGAATGTCGTGAGCGTCCACGTCGTCGGCATCAAGATAGTGGCAGTCATTGGTGGCGACAAGCGGGATGTTCAGCGCGGCTCCGATTTCAACGAGCGCGGTGTTTACCTTGTCCTGGACGGGCAGACCGTTGGACTGGAGCTCAAGATACAGGCGTCCGGGGTAGATATCCGCGTATTCCCTCGTCAGTTCAAGGGCCGCATCCATGCCCGACTTCAGAAACATCCTGGGGATTTCTCCGGACAGACAGGCGGAGAGGGCGATGACGCCTTCGGAATAGCGGCGAAGAAGGCCCTTGTCCACCCGTGGTTTGCGGTAGAAACCGTACAGATGGCCGTGCGACACCAGCTTGACCAGATTGTGGTAGCCAACGCGATCTTGGGCGAGCAGGATCAGATGGTAGCGCAGAGGACCGCGCTCCGGGCTTTTGTCCGTGTGGTCCGGACAGGTATAGACCTCGCAGCCGATAATGGGTTTTACCCCGGCATCTTTGGCGGCGATGTAAAAATTGAGCGCCCCGAACAGGTTGCCGTGGTCGGTGATCGCCGCCGCGGGCATGCCGAATTCCCTGGCTCTGGAACACAGGTCGTTTATGCGTATCGCGCCGTCGAGCAGGCTGTATTCGGTATGGCAGTGCAGATGGACGAATTCAGGCACGTCAGATCCTTTCGGCGATCAGATCGCCGGTTTTGGCGCAACCCGCTATTTCGCCTTTCCAGTCCGGCCCGGTTATGTCGGCGGTTCTCACTCCCGCGCGCAACACGGCGTGTACCGCGTTTTCAACCGCCGTAGCGGCCTCTTCCTGACCAAAGCTCATGCGTAGCATCATGGACAGAGAAAGAACGGCGGCTATGGGGTTGGCCCTGTCCTGTCCGGCGATGTCCGGCGCTGACCCGTGTACCGGCTCGAAAAGACCGATCCCCCCGCCTTTGGCGGCGTCGCTTAAGGACGCCGATGGCAGCATCCCCAGGGAACCGGCTATGGCCGCGGCCTCATCGGAAAGGATGTCTCCGAACAGGTTGCCGGTGAGTATGACGTCGAACTGGGAAGGATTGAGCACGAGCTGCATGGCGCAGTTGTCAACATACATATGGGACAGGGCGACGTCGGGATAGTCCCGGTGCGTTTCCTCCACCACCGAGCGCCACAGGCGGCTGACGTGCAGGACATTGCTCTTGTCCACCGAGCAGACGCGGCCCCGGCGCGAACTGGCGGCGGAAAACGCGACACGGGCGATGCGCCGCACCTCTTCTTCGTTGTAGCTCATGGTGTTGAAGGCATGGCGGATGCCGTCTTTTGTCTCTTCGCCCGCGGGCTGCCCGAAATATACGTCTCCGGTAAGTTCGCGCACTACCAGGATGTCTATGCCACGCTCGACGGTTTTTTTCTTCAGGGCGGAGAGTTCGGCCAGTTCCGGAAAAACCACGGCCGGACGCAGGTTCGCAAAAAGGTTGAGGGCCTTGCGGATGCCGAGCAACCCGGCCTCGGGGCGTTTCGGCGCCTTGTCCCATTTTGGTCCTCCAACCGCTCCAAGGATGACGGCGTCCGCCTTTTTGCAGGCCTCAAGTGTGGCCGGCGGCAGAGGTTCTCCGGTCGCGTCAATTGCCGCGCCTCCGATCAGGGCGTCTTCGGTGTCTACGCTCAGTCCGAATTTCTTTTCCACCACCCGCAGGACTTTCCTGGCCTGGGCGATAACTTCAGGGCCTATGCCGTCTCCAGGCAGAAGCACGATATGTTTTTTCACAGCCCGCTCCTCGCTACTGATATATGCGTTAAAAAGTAATTTTTCAGAGTTTTGCGCTCAACCTTTTTTTCACGAATTCCGCAAGCCCTCCCGCTTCCAAAATAGCGCGCATGCTTTCCGGCAACTGCGGAAAACTGACAGTTTTGCCTGTCGTTTTGTTGCGGATATTTCCCGCGGACAGGTCCACTTGAACATCGTCGCCTTCGTGGAATTCACAGTAGTCTTCGCCGACCTCTATGGGCACCAGTCCCATATTGAAGGAGTTGCGGTAGAAGATGCGGGCGAAGCTGTGAGCTATGACGATGGGGATGCCCGCGCCGATCAGCGCCACCGGGGCGTGTTCGCGCGATGAGCCGCAGCCGAAGTTGCGTCCGGCCGCAAGCAGGGTGGCTCCGGGTTTTATTTTTTTCTTCCATTGCGGATCAAGGCCGTCCATGCAATGCCCGCCCAGTTCCGCCGGGTCCGCGCTGACCAGGTAAATGGCCGGAATGATTGCGTCAGTGTCGATGTGATCGCCGACAGTGAGTGTGGTTCCCGTAAATTGCATATTTTTCTCCTCGGCGTAACGTTCAGGCGTTAAAGGCGGTTTGAAGACGCGTAGATTATTAAGGAAACACTGCCATGCCTTTTTGCTATCTTGCTCATGTTGGCCTCCTTCGCCACGCTTTGAGGCTTAGCCTCGTTTTGCACTCTCGTTCGTTTGAGAATGATGCATACTTATCGGCTCTTGGCTGTGCCGCCGATATGTGGGGGGAGGCCTACATCATATTTATGCCAGTGAGGGGGGGCAAAGCTTCCTCACACTCTCCCGGCAGGGGAATGATCCCCTGCATCCCCAGTTGATATTTCAGACGGTTACACCCGGGTTGCCGTTCAGATTTCCATGCGGAAATCTGTAACTCCGGCGCTATATTTTCCCCGGATGAGTGATCGTCCCGGTTACCGCCGTGGCCGCGGCCACGGCAGCGTTGGCGAGGTATATCTCGGATTCCAGGCTGCCCATGCGGCCGCGGAAATTGCGGTTAGTGGTCGCAAGGGCGCGCTCTCCAGCCCCCAGGATGCCGAGGTGCCCTCCGAGGCAGGGACCGCAGGAGGGCGGACCGATTATACATTCCGCCTCCAGCAAGGTTTCGATGATCCCTTCTTTGAGGGCGGCTTTGAAAACTCCGGGCGTTGCCGGCAGGACTATGCAGCGTAAGCCTTTTTTCACTTTGCGTCCGCGGAGGACTTCGGCGGCGTTGCGCAGGTCCAGAATGCGGCCATTTGTACAGGAGCCGATGATCACCTGGTTTATCGCAAGGTCTTTCAGTTCCGAGACCGGCCGCACGTTTTCCGGCAGGTGCGGACAGGCGACCAGTGGCTCCAGATTGCTGACGTCAAGCGTCAGATGCTGTTCGTAGCTTGCGCCGGGATCCGGGGCTATTTCCGTGTCGGACGAGCGTTTGGCTTCTTTGCAGTACTCAAGGGTTTTCCGGTCGGCCGCAAAAAGCCCGGCCTTGCCTCCGGCCTCTATGGCCATGTTGGCCATGGTCAGGCGGCCCTCCACCGGCATTTCCTCAATGACCGGGCCGTCGAATTCCAGGGCTTTGTAGCGCGCCCCGTCAACCCCCAACTTGCCGATGGTCCACAGGATCAGGTCTTTTCCGCCCATGTAGGGCGGCAGGTCGCCGGTGAAAGTTACCCGGACGCTTTCCGGGATTTTGAACCAGTTTTCGCCCAGCGCCATGCCCGCCGCGATGTCCGTGGACCCCATGCCGGTGGCGAAAGCGCCTATTCCGCCGTAAGTGCAGGTATGGCTGTCCGCGCCTATGACCAGGTCCCCTGGCCCGACCAGCCCGACTTCGGGCAGAAGGGCGTGTTCCACCCCGGCATCGCCTCCCTCATAATAATACGTGATATCCTGTTCCCGTGCAAAGTTGCGGCTTACAATCACCTGCTCCGCCGAGGCGATGTCCTTTTGCGGCGTAAAGTGATCCATGACAAGAACTATTTTGTTTTTGTCGAAGACCCGCTTTGCCCCCATGACGGCTAGCGATTTGATGGCCAGGGGAGCGGTGATGTCGTTTGCCAGCACCAGGTCCAGGCGGCAGTTGACGATGCGTCCGGGAGCCGCTTCTTCCCCGCTGATTGGAGTGAGGGAATGCGCGGCCAGAATTTTTTGCGCGAGAGTGAAAGCCATCAGTTATCCTCCTCTTTCCTGGACAAGCGGTTGAGCGCGTTCAGGTAAGCCCTGGCGCTTGCGTTGATGATATCAGGATGAGAACCTCTGCCGACCGCGTTTCTGTTGTTTTCGGAAATGCGGACCGTCACTTCTCCTTGGGCGTCGGTGCCACCGGTGATGGCGTTTACGGAAAATTGCTCAAGCTTGGGGCTGTGGCCGGTCACCTTGTCAATCGCCTTGAACACGGCGTCAATCGGGCCGACCCCGAATCCCGCGTGTTGCACGCGTTTCCCGCTCACATCCAGAACCAGCGCCGCCGTGGGGGGAACGCCGCTGTCGCTCGTCTGTACTCCAAGATGCACCAAAGCGTATCTGTCCGGGATACGGTAAACTTCTTCAAGAACCAGCGCCTCAAGGTCTTCGTCATATATGTCTTTTTTTACGTCCGCAAGCCGTTTGACCGCCGCGAGAACCTGGTTAATCTGTTCGGATTCCAGATGGTAGCCCATATCTTCCAGCTTGGCTTTCACGGCGTTTTTACCGGAATGTTTGCCGAGGACGATGGCATTGCTCGGCAGGCCGATGGTCGCCGGGGTCATGATTTCGTAAGTTTCCGGGTTTTTGAGCACCCCGGCTTGGTGTATGCCGGATTCGTGGGCGAAGGCGTTGGCTCCGACTATGGGCTTGTTGCGGGCGATGGTGTGCCCGATGATACGGGAAAGGACGCGGGCCGTCGGGTATATATGCTCGGTTTTTATGCCGTGGCCCAACCGGTACAGGTGCCGGCGCACCGTTATAGCCATGATTATTTCTTCAAGGGCGGCGTTGCCAGCGCGTTCCCCTATGCCGCATATGGTCGTCTCCGCCTGACGCGCTCCGGCCTGGAAGCTCGCCAGAGTGTTGGCCACCGCCAGCCCCAGGTCATTGTGGCAGTGCACGCTGATCACGATATCCGGGCTTACGCGCTCTTTGAGATAGGCGATACGGGCGGCGTGTTCGGCCGGTTGGGCATAGCCGACCGTATCCGGGATATTCAGGGTTTTCGCCCCGTTGTCCACAGCGATTTGGCAGGCCTGCACCATGAAGTCCAGATCGCTGCGTGAGGCGTCCTCACAGGAAAATTCCACATCCTCCACGCAAGCGGAAGCGTGTTTGACCGCGTTTTCCACGCTACGCAGCACCTCGTCGGGTTTCATGTTCAGCTTGTATTGCATGTGCAGGGGAGAGGTGGCCACAAAAGTGTGAATGCGTTTTTTTTTCGCGTGGGCCAGGGATTCAGCGGCGCGGTCTATGTCATGGATGTCAGTGCGGGCGAGGCTGCACACCACGGCGTTGTCGATTTCGCGGCTGATGGCGGATATGGCCTCAAAATCCCCCGGGCTTGAGGCGGCGAAGCCGGCCTCTATTATGTCCACTCCGAGCAGATCAAGCTGCCGGGCCATGAGGATTTTTTCCGAGAGGTTCATGGTCGCGCCGGGCGACTGTTCGCCGTCGCGCAAGGTAGTGTCGAAAATTATGATGCGATTGGGGTCGCTTTTTTGCATGATCCGCTCCTTTCAAAAAAAACGGCCGCCCTGAGGGCGGCGCGCATTGTTTTTATATATGGATTCAACGTCCTGCGCGCTGTTGGGGTATCATAGGCCGCGTAGAGCGAGGAGAATGATCGTCGCGGAGAGAGCGGAAATGCCGAAGAAAATCTGCGCTTGAAAGTTTGGCCGTGTGGCGGCGACTGCCATGATCCGCCGGAACGCCGCGGCATCCCGGTTTTTTTTGTTTTCCATCTTGCCCTCCTGTCGTTCACTTCGGGCAACCGCCCGAGACATTTATACAACTATAGACATTGTCCGTACGCAGGTCAATATAATTTTCTCGACATATAATTTTCGCGCGTGCCGCGACTTTTTCAGGTCAAGAGCACGGCGGCCAGAACGCAAAGTTCGCCACCGCAGATCAGAAAACCCAGGAAATCCCCATTGTATCCCCCCGCATGGCCGGTCAGGCGTACGGTGAAAAGCACAAGCAGGCCGCTTAGCACGAATGAAAAAAGCAGGTGCGTTGCAGGCATGCAGAGTAACCCGGCGATTAGCGAGAAACCCGCCGCCGTGCAAAGGCCACGGCAAACCGGCACGCCGGCGAACATTTTCCCCAGCGAAGCTTTCGGGTGTGCCGGAGCCAGGCGGGACAGAAATATGGGCAGACAGCGGCCGTGCAGAGGCGCGAAAAATAAAAGGCCGAAGAGCCGTTTTTCAAAACATGCGGCGGCCAGGACGATTTCTCCTGCAAGGGCAAGGACAAGGCCCAAAGCGCCGAAGGCGCCAAGGCGGCTGTCCTTCAGCACGGCATGAAATTCGTCTCCTTGTTTTCCGCTCCCCGTCGCGTCCAGGACGTCGGCCAGCCCGTCCAGATGCAGGGCGCGCGTCAGGAAAGCGGACAATACGGCGTAAACCCAGGCCTGTATGAGCGGATGACCGGCGCCCAGGCCAAGCAGCGGGGGCAAAACAAGCAATGCTCCCAGCGCCGCGCCGGTTACGGGAAAATAGACGGCGGCCGCGCTCAGTTCTTCCCGGCTCACGGCCGCGCCCGGAACAACGCGGGTCATGAAAGACAGGGCCGTGAGAAAAAATTTGAACTGGCGCATGGATATGCCTACTGTTTACTTGCAAAAGTAACCACTGCAAAACCTGAAGAGTTTTGCGCTGCCGCAGGCGGTGTGAGTCGGCGAAAAACATGGAATCTTAAAAATCTCAAGCCTTACGGTTGACTATAGCGCAGGTTCCCAATCAGGTGCAAGCGGCCGGAAATTGTGGTATTGGCATATCGTTCGCGTAATGTCATGCCACCCGTCCCAAATTCCACCGGGTGGGACAAATTCCTCGGGTTTCCTTGGATAACAGAGCTTACAACTATGAAAAAGACAAATGAAAATATCCGCAACG
>JAISZH010000159.1 GCA_031269345.1 Desulfovibrio sp.
GAAGTCCTCTATCCCGGCATGAACCGCTAACCTTGGCGAACAGCCATAAAAAAGGAGAATTGAAATGGCTCTTATCGGAGACAACGTAGCGACCCTCGGCGATATCGCCAAACGCCTCGACAAGGACGGCAAGATCGACAAGATCGTCGAGATGCTCAAGGACACCAACGAAATCCTTGACGACATGCTCTTTCAGGAAGGCAACCTCCCTACCGGACACAAAACCACCATCCGCACCGGCCTGCCCGAGGTGGCATGGCGTTTGCTGAACTACGGCGTTCCGCAGTCGAAAAGCCGGACGCAGCAGATCACGGACACCTGCGGCATGTTGGAAGCCTATGCCGAAGTGGACACGGCGCTTGCGGACCTGAACAACAACACCGCCGCTTTCCGCCTCTCCGAAGATCAGGCGTTTCTTCAGGCGATGAACAAGGAAATGGCGTCAACGGTGTTCTACGGCGACACCAGCGAACACCCCGAACGATTTACCGGCTTTGCGCCGCGTTTTTCGAGCCTTGATCCGGACGTCGCGGAAACGGCGGAAAACGTGATCGACGCCGGGGGCACCGGGAGCAACCTGACCTCCGTTTACCTTACGGGATGGGGCGCGAACACCCTGTTCGGCATCTATCCCAAAGGCAGCAAGGCGGGATGGCAGCATAAAGACCTTGGGGAAGTCACCCTGCAAATGACTCTGGACGACGGCAGAACCGGGCAATATCAGGGCTACAGGACCCATTACAAATGGGACATCGGTCTTGTTGTGCGCGACTGGCGCTACATCGTCCGCATCGCCAACATCAATCTGTCTACCATTACCGACGCCAACTTCATCAATTATCTGATCATGGCTTCGGAACGCCTGCCGGACGAAAACCTGGGGCGTCCGGTTTTCTACATGAACCGCGCCGCCCGCACCAAGCTGCGCCTCGCGCGCCTGAACAAGGAAAACGTGCGCCTGACCTTCGACAACGTCGAAGGCAAAAAGGTCATGGCCTTTGACGGCATTCCGGTGAAGCGCTGCGACGCCATCGTGAGCACGGAAGCGCAGGTCGCATAGGCCGGCGCAACAATCACCGCAACAATCACCGCCGCGCCGGGCGTTTTGCCCGGCCGGCGCCAAAAGGAGCAACAGCCATGATTCTTGACGCGCAAACCCTCTTCTCCAAAGCCCAGGCCTTCACCGCTACGGCGGCCAGCACGAATATCGTGGACCTGGGCGAAGGCGACGCCGGACCTTCCGAGCGCCTGAGCCTGTTTGTAACCGCCGATCCTCCGTTCACCGTTACCGGGGTCAATGCGGCCACTATCACGGTGGAACTGCAAACCGCCGATGCGGCGACGGCGGCGGCCCTGACTTCGCCCGTTACCGTCGCAAGCTATCTCGTCACCAAGGATGCCATTCAAGCCGGCGGCAAGCTGGTTGCGGCCCGTCTCCCGCACGGCATGAAGCGCTACGCCCGGCTGAACTATGTCGTTACCCTGGGCGCCAGCACCACCATTGCGGACGGGAAAATCACCGCCGGGCTGGTCTGGGACGTCCAGTCCGCCGAATAAACCAGGGCCGGGGGCGGGACAATTCCGCCTCCGGCCTATAAACGGACAAACCCATGCAATCCACCGTCCATCTGTTTAACACCGCCCTGGCCCGCCTGGGCGGCGAACAACTGCCCCAGAACATTTCGCCGCAGGAAGACAACGCCGTGGGGCAACTCTGCGAACACCTCTTTCCGCAAGTGTTGGACCTGACCCTTGCCGCGCACCACTGGTCTTTCGCCCTGCGTCGCGTGGCCCTGGCGTCCGTGCCGGACACGCAACCGGCAAACGACGAATACCGCCTCGCCTTCCAGATGCCCTCGGACTGCGTGAAGCCCGTGCGTCTGGAAGGAGCGCCCGCCTATGTGATCGAAGGAACAACCATCCGCACGAATCAGGAAAAGCCCGTGCTCGTGTACGTCCGGCGCGTCACCGATCCGAAGCTGTGGCCGCCCTCCTTTGCCGACGCCCTGGCCTGGGGTCTGGCCGGCGAACTGGCGTCAGCCCGCGTGAACGACGGGCAGAAGCAGAACTGGTGCTATCAGAATTACAAGATTGCTTTGGCTGACGCCATTGTCCGGGACTTGGCCGATCAGAATCCGCGGAGGCCGCGTTCCGCATGGCAGGCCGCGCGCTATGGCATGACCGGGGGGAGATGGTAATATGCCCGGATCTGTTTTGCAGGGAGATTTCACATCAGGGGAACTTGCGCCCTCTCTTTCCGCCCGCGTTGACCTTGCCAAGTACGGCAAAGGCTGCCGGACCATGAAAAACTTTCTGGTTCAGGCCCACGGCGGCGCGGTGAAACGTCCGGGCTTCGAGCTTCTGGACGCCTTGCCGGGAGAAGCCGCACTCGTGCCTTTCGTCTTCAATCAGGACCAGACCTACTGCCTGATTTTCGGGAACGGATGGCTGCGCGTGGCGACGCATGCGGGCGTCATTCTGGACGGCGACAACCCTTATCAGATCGACAGCCCCTATACCCTGGAGCAGGCAAGGCAACTCTCCTATGTGCAAAGCGCTGATGTGCTGTTCATCGCCTGCCACGGCGTGAGGCCTCAAAAATTGAAGCGTCTGGCGCATGACCATTGGGAATTTGAAGGCATGGTCTTTACCGCGCCCTTGAACCCGCCCGTCTGGAACGATTACGCCGGGGCAGAAGAAGCGGCGTTTGAACTGGCCTATGGCGCGAACAGCGTCTACTACAAGACGGGCAGCTGGTTTAATACGCATTATTATCTGATTGGCGAAGCCCTTTACCGGAAACTCGATTCGTACTGGCAGGAACAAAACCATCAACTCGCCTACAGCGCGGGGAACGCCTACATCCAAACCGAAGATGCGGACGGGCAATACTATAATCCGATCAACGAAAATCTGTACCGCGTAACCGGCGCGGCCGCGAACATCGTTTTCGTGAACGGGGCCAAGAACTCGGACGGTTCCGTGTCAGCGGCCCAGCTTGTGACCCCGTACACTTACTATGTAACGGCGGTCAACACGGACGGGCAGGAAAGCGGGCTTTCGGCGGGGGCGTACATTACCGGCCCGGCATCGAACAACTGGCAGGCCGGGGACTACATTACGCTGTCCTGGCTTGGGATAGAGGGCGTGACCGAGTATCGGGTTTACAAGTCCACGTTCGGCGGGCGGGCGGGTTATGTGGCCGCAACCGGGAACACATCATGGCAGGACCACAACGCCGCGCCTTCCGTATCCGAAGGCGCGCCGCAATACTTCGACATCTTCCCGGAAGACGACTTTCCCGGCGCAATCTGCCTGTTCGAGCAGCGCCTTGTCTTCGCCTCCAGCCCGAACCGCCCGCAGACGATCTGGATGAGCAAGAGCGGGGATTACCGCAACTTTGCCACCTATGAGCCGCAGACCGCCGATTCCCCCATCGAACTGACGATTGCCGGCCAGGAATCGGCCACCGCCAACTGGATGGTCCCTCTGCGCTCTCTCATTATGGGCATGGGCGGCATGGAATGGGAGATTGCCGGGCGCGGGGAGACGGCCTTTTCGGCCTCCAGCGCCAAAGCCACTCCGCAAAGCTATTGGGGAAGTTCGCTCAAGCGGGCGATGGTTATCGGCAACGTGATTTTGCATGTGTCCAGCTCGGGCTCACAGGTGCGCAGCCTGCAATACGAGTTCGCGGCGGATTCTTACGGGGGAACCGATTTGTCTATTATGGCCGCGCATCTGTTGGAGAACAACCGCATTGCGGACTGGACATACCAGAAAAGCCCGGATTCCGTTGTATGGGCTGTGCGGGACGATGGAGTCCTGCTCGGGCTTACCTTCCAGTCCGAGCACCAGATCGCCGCATGGCACAGGCACGATACGCAAGGGTTGTTCAAGGCCGTGTGCGCTATCCCTCACGGCAACGAGCATTCGCTGTTCGCCGTGGTGGAACGCGGCGGCGTCCAATATCTTGAGCGCATGGCGCCCCGATACCTGGGCGGCGATCCCTCCCGGGCCGTGTTCCTGGATTGCGCCCTGACCTATGAGGGTGAGCCGTCCAGGACCATTTCCGGCCTGGACCATCTGGAAGGCAAAAAGGTGGGGGTTTTCGCGGACGGAGCGGTTTTGGCCCCCCGTGTTGTGGAGGACGGGCAGGTTACCCTTGATTCTCCCGCTTCTCTGGTGAGCGTGGGGCTTTTGTACACGGCGGACCTGGAAACCATGCCCGTGGAGATGGTGGGGCAGAACGGTTCAAGCGTCGCGCTGAAGAAGACGATCAACGTGGCGGATATCATTTTCAGGGACAGTTTGGGCGTCAAGGTCGGGATGAACAGAAGCGGCGCGCCCGGCAGTCTGGATAACGTGGACTGGCAGGCGGTGAAATGGCGCACGAATGAGCCATACGGCAAGCCGCCCGCGCCCTTTTCAGGGATGAAGAGCGTTACCCTGCCGTCTTTGGCGGAAAACATCGCCACGGTCTGCATACGCTCCGACCTGCCCACGCCCGTGACCGTGCTGGCTCTGGTGAGCAGAATCAAGGTGAATGACGGATGAGGAACTATTTGTTGTCGTCTTTGGGTTTGCGGGTCAGGTAGAGGCCGACAAGGAAAATCACTGTTCCGACAAGGAAATACAAAAGCCATGCGGTACTCATTATCCGATCCTCCATGTAAGAATCAGACTGTACAGAAATATGCAGAGGCCGAAAAATCCGGCCAGATAGTCGCCCTGATATGCGGCAAGCGCCATACCGGCCACACCGAGTTTTTCACTCGCGTCGGCAAGCCTTTTGGAAATTGCCGCCTGCTTCTGTTGGCGGGTGTGGAAGGCGACTACATCAATATCTTTCGACATGGTTGCAGAATACCACGGCGCAGTGGGGAAAACAAGCATGATTAAACTCTGGCGCGTGGAAAAAGCCCGCCCGGAGCATATCCCGGCAATCGCCGCCCATATGCGGGATGCGGACAGGCGTGAAGTGTGGGCCAGCCACAGGCACAGCCCGGCGCAGGCCCTGGAGCATTCCCTCTCCCGCTCCGATCTGGCCTGGACAGGGTTTATCGACGAGGTTCCGGCGTTAATGTGGGGCGCTGCCCGGCTGGGGAGCAGAATCAAGGTGAACGACTGATGAAAACGTCAGACGTCGCCCAGCAAACGAAAGTATTCGTCGCGAGTCAGTCCGGCCGTGCGAATCAGCCGTTTGATGATTTCAACGTCGATTTCTTCGTATTCGGGAATGATGATCGGGCGGAGAACACCGGATTTCTCATAAACCCTATGGCTAGACGCTTGACGGGCAAAGGAAAACCCCGCCGACAGGAAAACCCTCTCAAGAGTTTTCCAGTGTTGCGGGGTCATGCGCGGCATCGTTTCCTGGGCGCTGACGATTTGCCGCATCGCGGCAAATACGCCGCCGCCGCTTCGGCAACGGTGTTTATTCGCGCTTCCGTGTACCCCGCTTGGCGTAGAATTTCATCAAGAGTGCCGCGCTGCAAACAGGATTCGATAAACAGCATGATTGCTTCCCGAAGATTCTGTTCAGCGCGTTCAAAGGTTTCGCCCTGCGTGGCAAGATCCAGATCGGGGCAGGATGCTATCCAATATTTTTTGTTGTCGGAAGGTTTGAAATGCACTTCCAACGGCATCATGCTGAGTTGTTCCATGTGCGCTCTCTCTGGTCAAACCGTAGCACAAGGGCATGGAGCGGGCAAGAGGAAACCATGAGAAACTGGCGCATAGAACGGGCTTTGCCGGAGCATATCCCGGCAATCGCCGCCCATATGCGGGATGCGGACAGGCGCGAAGTGTGGGCCAGCCACAGGCACAGCCCGGCGCAAGCCCTGGAGTATTCCCTCTCCCGCTCCGATCTGGCCTGGACAGGGTTTATCGACGAGGTTCCGGCGTTAATGTGGGGCGCTGCCCGGCTGGGGAGCATGATCAGCGTAAAGGGTTCGCCCTGGCTTTTGGGTACGGATGCGGTTCGCAAGGTGCAAAGGGATTTTCTGCGATACTGCCCGGTCTTTGTGGAGCGCATGAACCGGCGCTTCCCCCGCCTGGAAAACTACATTCACGCGAAAAACCGGCTTTCGATCCGCTGGCTGAAGTGGTGCGGGTTCCAGTTCGACGAGGAAGTGCCGGAACTGATCAATGACGAGGAATTTTATCTGTTCTGGAGGGACGCTTAATGTGCGACGGCGGCATAACCCTTACACTGATGATGACGGCCATATCCACGGCGGTGAGCATGATGGCGCAGAAACAGGC
>JAISZH010000163.1 GCA_031269345.1 Desulfovibrio sp.
ATTATATCCTTGAGGCCTATAGCGCCAAAGAATTCAAATTCGGCATCGACTACGTCATTCCGAAACCGCTTGATCTGCGCCTGATCGAATGGGTAGCGGGAGCGGTGGCCGAAGCCGCCATAAAGACCGGCGTCGCTCGCAAAAACGTGAATATGGCCACCTACCGTGACGAACTGAGGAATCGCCTTGAAAAGTCTCGCGCCCGTATGGAAAACATCGTGGCGTCTTACGGCTGGTGACGCCGTCGCCGGGAAAAGGTGCCGCCGTCTTTCATGAAAACCAAGAAGGCAGCATGGGCCTTCAGGCCCATACGTCTTACGCCCGGGCGGGGTCCAAACCCCGCCTGGGCTTCCGCCCGTACGGATACCCCGCCCTTCAGGGCGGGGTCGGGCTATCCGGCCTGAAGGCCGGGGTTTCAAACCGTA
Organism: Desulfovibrio sp.; assembly: GCA_031269345.1. GTDB lineage: Bacteria > Desulfobacterota > Desulfovibrionia > Desulfovibrionales > Desulfovibrionaceae > Frigididesulfovibrio. The sequence continues at coordinate 426 of JAISZH010000163.1, forward strand.
AAGGAAGCTCAGATGAATGCCGGCCCTGAGCGGCGGGGTTCGTCATTTTCCGGGGCGGCAAAGGCCTCGCCGCCCCGGGCGGGTTTTGGCGGAGAAAAAAGCGGGTCCGGATTACTTTTTCTTTTCCTGGTCCTTGCGCAGGAACTCGATCAGACTCAATTCGCGCGCCGCGCGGCGTTCCTGTATTCTTTCCGGAGGCCAGGGAAAATGCCCCTGGCCGGTTTTCAGGCCGAGATGCCCTTTCGCGCGCAGATCGTTCACCAGAGAAGGGGCTTTTTTGTAGGCGCAGAGAACCTCTCCCAGTTCGTCCAGCAAGGCCCCCAGAATATCCCAGCCGCCCATATCCGCGCTTTCAATGGGGCCGGTTTGCGTGTAGCGGCGTCCCAGGCTGTTGGCCACGGCCTTGTCCACGGTTTCCGCCGAAGCCCAGCCCTGCTCCACTATGTACAGGGCCTCGCGCAACACCGCCGCCTGAATGCGGTTGATGATGAAGCCGGGTACGGCCGTGGACAGCGCAATGGGCATGTTTCCTATGGATTCTACCCATTGCGCGGCGGTTTTCTGCACGGTTTCAAGGGTCGCCGAGCAGGGGCAGACCTCGACTGTGGGCATGAGATATGGCGGAGTGAAGAAGTGGATGGAGAGAAAACGCTCGGGGTGTTTGAAAACCGTGCGAATTTTTTCAAGGTCGAGACCGGAGGTGTCTGTGGCTATGATGGCGGTTTCCGGGCATACGGCCTCTACCTTGGCAAAGACCTCGTGTTTGACTTCAAGGACCTCCGCGACGGACTCCATGACCAGATCGGCGCCGGTCGCCGCTTCTTCCAAGGTGGTGACGCCGGTGATGTTTTTGCGGATATTGTCTCCTTCCCCGGCCGGCATGAGCTTGTTGTCTTCATACAGGGCGATTGCCCGGTCTATGCTGCTGAGACCGCGTTTGATGCTTTCCTGCGAGCGCCCGAAAAGCTTGACCGCATAGCCGGCCTTGGCGGCCAGAAACGCCACCCCGTGTCCCATGGTGCCGGTGCCCAGGCAGGCTATGGTTTTGATTGTCTTCACTTGCATGGTCTTCCTCCTTGCGTAGAAATGGATGGGGCCGCGCGGGCGCTGGGGCATTCTCCGCCGCCGTGAGGCGCCGGTGCGGCATGTTCCGCAAACCCGCGAGGACGGCTTTGCCCGCCGTAAGCGAACTGTTTCAAGCGTTAATTGCTCCCGGAGGGGCCTTGCGGCCCCTCCGGGATTTCCACGGGAATCAGTAAAAGCCGGCCGCAAGGCCGATGCGCCGCGCAGCGGCGCAAGTCAGCCGAAAACCACGCTTTCCGGCTGACGATCCCGCGTTAAAAAGCATACTTTTTAACGCATATATCAGTAGGCGATACATGGTACCGGTTTTACCAGGGAATGAGCAGGCCGACGCCCATGATTATGCCGCCCCAGATCATGACCATGCACGTGTAGCCCATGATGTCCCTCGGGCCGAGCCTGGCTATGCCGAGCAGGGGCAGTGCCCAGAAGGGCTGCACCATGTTCGTCCACTGGTCGCCGTAAGCTATGGCCATGGCGACCTTGGACGGAGCGGCGGACAGCTGGACGGCAGCTTCCATGCAGATCTGTCCCATGACCACCCAGTGCCCGCCCCCGGAGGGCACGAAGAAGTTGAGGATGCCGCTGGCTATATAGGCGAAGAATGGGAAAGTGAAGCTGGTGGAGATGGAGACGAACCAGCTGACGAGCATGGCGCCCAATCCGGTGCCGACCATGATGCCCTGGATGCCGCCGTAAAGGGGGAACTGCACGGCTATGCCCGCCCCACCCTTGATGGCCTCGGCCACAGCCCGCACATAGGCTATGGGCGTGCCGTGCATGATGATGCCGAGCCACATGAAGACGAAAATCACGATGTTCAGGGAAAGGTTCAAGGCCCCGTTAATGTAGAAATAACGCGCCAGGTAGACGACGCCCATAGCGCCCAGAAGCAGGGTGACCAGACGGGAATACTCCAGCCTTTGGGCCGGGGTCTTGACTTTCGGCTCTTCCGGTTCCTCCGGTTCAATGAGCAGGGCCGGGTCCACGACGCGCACGTCCTCTTTGGAAGGGGCTATGAGTTTAATGAGCAGAGGCACGGAAAGGATCATGGCTGCCGAGATCAGCAGGTTGGGGATTGAGAACATGGTGCTCGTGGTGGGGATAACCCCGATCAGCTTCTCCGCGAGATGGCCCTTGGTGGCTATGGCCAGGGGCACCGAACCGGAGAGGCCGGCGTGCCATATTATGAACCCGCCGTAGCCGGCGGCCACTACAAAGGCGTAATCCATGCCCTTCACTTTGCGCGCCATCTCGCGCGCCAGAAGAGCCGCGACGATGAGACCGAAGCCCCAGTTGATCCAACTGGCTATGCCGGCCACGAGGGCGCAAAGCATCCCCGCGCCCGCGTTGTCTTTGGGGATGGAGGCCAGAGCGGCGAGCAGGCGTTTTACCGGGCGGCTGCTGGCCATGGTGTGCCCGGTGACCACGATCAGGATCATCTGCATGGCGAATCCGAGGATGCCCCACAAACCGTTACCCCAGCTGTTGAGAATCTCAATGAGGCTTTTGTCGGTAAGCGCCCAGGCGGCCAGCACGGCCGCGAAAGTCAGAATGACGGCGAACAGGTAAGCATCGGGCAGATATTTCTGCATCACATTGACGAAAAACCTGACTAGTCCTTTCATAAGTGTCCTCCCGAACTATTATGTGTGGCACGCTCCAAAGCTGACGCTGCAAAACCGCCGCCTTCCGCGCGGAAAAGGTGCGAGTTTGCTCCAGACGGGTAGCAGGATAGCACGCACGGGGAAGTTTGCCCATAGGGAAAGAGAGGAAAATATGACATACGCGTTTTATTCGAATGAACTCCTACATGTTGCCGTCGCCTCGCGCAGTGGCTATTCGAATGAACTCCGGCATCTTGCCGTCGCCTCGCACAGTGGTTATTCGAATGAACTCCGGCATCTTGCCATCACCTCGCGCAGTGGTTATCTGCTGGAACAACCCGCTGTCGCGTCAGGCGGCAACGGCCGCGACCCCGCGAGGGATGCTCGCCGCCGCAGGCGCGGCGCGGGCGAAGCATATGTCAGTAGAGGGATGCTCGCCGCCGCAGGCGAAGCATATGTCAATAGAGGGGTGCTCGCCGCCGCAGGCGCTGCGTGGGCGAAGCATATGTCAATAACCGCGGGCAAAGCCCGCATGAACGCCAATCGGCGTGAGAATGCCCCGGCCTCAGGCCGGAGAAGCGTTTTCGGAGTTGCAATGCATTACGAAGGAATGATTTACCGGCCGCCTTCCGAGGGCGGAAGTCTCATTATCCAGGCCACGGTCGGCTGTCCGCACAACCGTTGCCGTTTCTGCAACATGTACAAGGATAAGCGTTTCCGTATCCGCAAGGTCGCGGAAATTCTGGAAGACATAGACGAGGCCGGACGGCTCTACGGCAAAGACAACGTGCGCACCGTCTTTCTGGCGGACGGCAACACCGCAGTCATGCGCACGGGGCATCTTTTGCGCATCCTTGAGCGTCTTAACGAGGTTTTTCCGCGTCTTGAGCGGATCACGTCCTACTGCGCCTCACAGTACATGGACAAAAAGACTGAAGAAGAATGGGCAGATCTCCGCTCGGCCGGTCTTTCCCGCATCCACTGCGGCATGGAAAGCGGCCATGATCCTTTGCTGAGCAAGGTCTGCAAGGGCACGAGCATGGAGGAGCAGATCCGGGGCGGCAGGGCCGTGCGCGCGGCCGGCATCGAACTGAGCATGTACTATCTGGCCGGGCTTGGCGGGGCGGAGATGTCCGGGTCCCACGCGGCGGACAGCGCCGCCGTGCTCAACGCCGTAAACCCGGAGTTTATCCGCGTGCGTACCTTCACTCCCATGCCGGGCACGGAACTCGGCGAAGACTGTCGCTCCGGGCGCTTTATCCCGCTTGACGCGCACGCAACCCTGCGCGAACTGCGGCTTCTGATCGAACGCCTGGAAGGAGACGGGCTTTTTTTGAGCGACCACTGGCTGAATTTCGCCGATATCCGCGGACGGCTGCCCAAAGACAAAGAGCGCATGCTCAAGGCGGTGGACGAGGCTCTCGCCTTGCCGGACGATTTCTTCCGTCCGGTGGGAATGATAACGGACAGCCTCTGATTTTCCCGCCGGCATGGCCGGTCCGCTTGAGGCCGGAAGCGGAATCCATCCGCCTTGGAGCAGTTCACGAATGAAACGGGTGAACTGCTCCAAGGTAATTCGAATTCAGGATAAATTGGAGCGATTTTTATCAGGAATTCGGATTAATCACCATTTATGTAATAATTGTCGTAAAGATCGCAGATAAAATACATAAACGTTATTTTATCCTGCCGCCATCCCTCCCTCCTTTTTTCTTTATTCAGACAACACCTTGAAGAAACACAATTTATTTTCTGTGGCACGGTAGATGCTACCGCGTCTTCGACCCATTTCCAACGCACCAATAAAAGGAGTTTACCTTATGCTACGCTCGGAAGCGACGACGGCGATAGTGGAAGCCAAAAAAGCGCGCGGATTTTCTTGGGAGAAGATTGCCGCAGAGGTCGGGGCAAGCCCGGAGTGGACGACTTCTGCCTTGTTGGGACAGAACAGCATGAGCGCGGAGCAGGCCGCCAGGGTCTGCGCCATCCTGGGGCTGGGCAAGGAAGTCGCCGCCGCTTTGCAGGAATATCCTCTGAAAGGGGCGTTGGAAGCGGCGGTGCCGGTGGATCCGCTTATTTACCGTTTTCATGAAATCACGCAGATTTATGGAACGACGATCAAGGAACTCATTCACGAGAAATTCGGCGACGGCATAATGAGCGCCATTGATTTTGAAATGACGATCGAGCGCAGGGAGGACCCCAAGGGCGACAGGGTCGTGGTCACCTATAACGGCAAGTTTCTGCCTTACCGCAAATGGTGAGGAAAATGACGGCGGCTCTGCCGTAGACTTTCAGATGGAGGAAACGAGATATGCCTGAAAAACACGCGCATGATTTGCCCGATGCGGGACATGGCGTAACATGCTCCTGCTCCGTGTGCAATCCGGTGCAGGCGGAGCCTGGGAAACAGATTGAGGCGATGGTGGAAGACGCCGTGACGCGGGCGATTTTCGCCGGCAACGAGCCGGGCAGGCGCGCCTTTGTCAAGGCCATGGGCGCGAGCGCGGCCCTGGCCCTGATCGACGACTTCTTTCCCCTTTCGGCTGCCAAGGCCCTGGCTGCGGAACCCGGCGGGCCGATTGAAAAAAAAGACGTGTCCATAGGCTTCATACCCATCACCTGCGGCACGCCGATCATCATGGCAAAGCCCATGGGGTTTTACGATCGCTATGGGCTGACTGAGGCCAAGGTGATCAAGGCCTCCGGCTGGGCCATGATCCGCGACTGGTCCACCTCCGGGCAGACTGACTATTCGCACATGCTGGCGCCCATGCCCCTGGCCATTTCCCTGGGTCTGGGCTCCACCCGGATGCCCTTTATCGTCCCGGCCGTGGAGAATGTGAACGGCCAGGCCATCACTTTGCGCAACGACCACAAAGACGTGCGCAACGCCACGGATATGAAAGGCTTTGTCTTTGCCGTGCCCTTTGATTATTCCATGCACAACCTGCTGCTGCGCTATTATCTCGCCGAAGGCGGGGTGGACCCGGACAAGGAGGTGCAGATAAGGGTTCTTCCGCCCCCGGAGATGGTGGCGAACCTCAAGGCCGGCAACCTGGACGGCTATCTTTCCCCTGACCCCTTCAACCAGAGGGCGGTTTACGAAAACGTCGGCTTCATATTCAAACTGAGCAAGGAACTCTGGGAAGGACATCCCTGCTGCGTGTTCACCTCCTCGCTCAAGTTCGCCAAAGAGGCGCCCAATACCTTCAACGCCATCATCCACGCCATCGTAGACGCCACGTTTTACAGTTCAGACCCTGCCAACCGCAGGGAGATCGCCAAGGTCATCTCCACCCGCAATTACCTTAACCAGCCGGTGGAGGTGCTGGAACAGGTGCTGACAGGCCGCTTTCAGGACGGCCTCGGCCATGACGTAAACGAGCCAGAGCGCATTAATTTCCATCCTTTCCCCTGGAATTCCATGGCCGTTTGGATCATGACCCAACTCAAGCGTTGGGGTTATCTGAAGAATGAAGTGAATTACAGGCAGGTTGCGGAGGAAATTTTCCTGGCCGCCGATTGCGCCAGGGTGATGAAGGAGCTTGGACGCGAAACTCCGTCCGGCGCCTATGCCAAACATGTGATCATGGGCAAGGAATTTGATGCGGCGGACCCGGAAGGGTATTTGAATTCTTTCGCCATAAAGCGCATCTGATGAGCGCGCGCGCCCGGCGCCGGTTCTTAACGCCTTTGAGCGCCGGGCGGCCGGACCCGCCCGGCAAGGGAGAAGCGATGACCCTTAAAACGGCTTTCCTGTCGCTGGCGATAGGTTGTTTTCTTCTGCTGTGCTGGAAGGGCATAGCGGCGAATTCCGAGATCCCCGGCCCGCTTGACGTTCTGGCGACCGCCGTGGAATTTTTGCGGGATCCGCTCTATGATGCCGGCCCTAACGACAAGGGGATAGGCATTCTGACCGCCTACAGCATGGTTCGGCTACTTTCCGGTTTCACGGCGGCATCCGTCTGCGCCATATTTTTCGGGGTCATTCTGGGACGCAGCGCGATTCTTTTCAATGCCGTAAATCCCTATATCCAGATTTTGCGCGCCATTTCCCCGATAGCATGGATGCCGCTGCTGCTGTACACGGTCAAAGACAGCGGCATAACGGCGTTTTTGGTCGTATTCATGGCCAGCATCTGGCCCACCCTGGCGAACACAGCTTTCGGAGTGGCCAATATCCGCAAGGATTACCTGAATGTGGCGGACATTCTCCAGATGGGCTACTGGAAAAAGCTTTTCCAGGTTATTTTGCCGGCTGCCGGTCCCACCATCGTAGCCGGACTGAAAATTTCCATGGGCAGCGCCTGGGTGTCCATCATCCCGGCCGAGGCCATGCTGGGATCTCTGGGGCTCGGCTATTTTGTCTGGAACGAGTGGAACAACCTCTCCCTGACCAGCGTGATCTTCGCCATTTTTACCATAGGGGCGGTGGGGGTCGTCATAGACGCCATGTTCACGCGTCTGTCCCGCAGACTTTCCTATACGGATTAAGTAAAAACTTCTTTATGGTCCGAAAGTTCTCCTTTCAGTATCCGGAAATGGAATAAGCCGGGAAAAAAACAGGAGCAAACGATGTACCCGATGCCGATGCTGCAAGTGGATCATGTGTCACGCAACTACAATATCGCCGGATCCCCGGAAAAGTTCTGTGTCTTTGAAAATGTCTCGCTCAAGGTCGACGAGGGAGAATTTGTGACGGTCATAGGGCATTCCGGCTGCGGCAAGTCCACGCTGCTGAACATCATAGCCGGCATAGACAAGTCCGATACAGGCTGCGTGCTGCTTCGGGGCAAGGCGGTGCAGGGGCCGGGCATCGACCGAATGGTCGTGTTTCAAAATTTTGCGCTCATGCCCTGGCTCACGGTCTATCAGAACGTGAGGCTCTCAGTGGAGGCGGCTTTCCCGGACTGGACAGAAAAGCAACTGGACGGGCATACACGGCGCTACCTGGAAATGGTCAGCCTCGAAGGGGCGGAAAACAAGCGCCCGGCGGCGCTTTCCGGGGGAATGCGCCAACGTTGCGGTCTGGCCAGGGCCTTTGCCGCCAAACCCCCGGTCATGCTGCTCGACGAGCCCTTTGCCCAGATTGACGCCTTAACGCGCGGCGTCATCCAGGACGAGCTTATCCGCATGTGGAATGAAACCAGGGTGACCATCTTCATGGTCACCCACGACGTGGATGAGGCCATCCTGCTTTCGGATCGCATAATTCTGATGAGCCCCGGACCGGCGGCCGCGATCGCCAGAACCGTGGACATCCCGATCGAACGGCCCCGCTCCCGTCGTTCCATTATTGAAGACCAGCGCTATTATGCGTTGCGCAACGACATCATCCGCTTTCTTGAGAACAGGCAGGAGGAAAAGACCGCCTGACGCCTTGAGGCGCGCCCGGCTTGCCGCCTAATCAAAACTTGCCGGCGGAAGCTTCTCCCCCGCCAAGCCAACTCGCTTTCCATTGAAAACAAATTGACATGAAAAAACCGTCCGTCCCGAAGATGTTCGAGACGGACGGACCTTGGACCTCTTCAATTGGAACTCCGTGAATTTAGGAGGCGAGGGTAATTATTCCCCTGCAGGGGGAGCCTGGGGGAACAAAGTACCCCTCAAAAGAATAATCGTTTCCTTAAACGTCGAACTGAAGCACCGCTTCGCCTTCTACCACATTTTCGCCTTTCTGGTTGGCCACCCAGTTTTTCATGGTGACGCGCTTTTTCTCTTCGTTTTTTTCCAGCACTTCGGCCCAGGCGGTCAGGGTGTCGCCGAGAAATACCGGGCGGCGGAATTTTAGGGACTGGGAGAGATAGATCGCGCCCTGCCCGGGGATAACCATTCCATGCACGGCGCTTATGAGCCCCGCGCTGATCATGCCGTGGGCTATGCGTTTGCCGAAGATAGTCGTTTTCGCGAACTCCTCGTCAAGGTGCAAGGGATTGTTGTCGTTGCTCACGTCTGCGAATTTTTCCACCACTTCGGCGGTGATGACCTTGCTGGTGCTGTCTTTGTCGCCAACCTTCAGGGTTTTAAAAGTCCATGCCATCGTCTTCTCCTTTTCCGGCGCGCGGCGGGGGTATTTTCCCCCCGCCGGTTTTCCGGTTGTTTTCAGAGCATCTCACACTTGAAACACTCGCAGTACGCTGTAACATTTAAAAATGCGTATCAAACAGCCTGCTATCCGCCGGGCGGACAAGCCCGGCGCGCCGCCGCAGGCGGCGTGAGCACGGCAAAAAATCGCGTTTCTTGCCGTGCGATCTTATCGCTTAAAACGAAGCGAATGCGTAGTTTTAAGCGATACAAGGCAACAGGGATTTGCGCTGCAAATCCTTGGGCAGTTCACTCGTTTCATTCGTGAACCGCTCTAGAAATTGAGGCCAACCATCGTCCAGATCAGGATAAGCAGCAGAGTGGTGGCGAAGGGGACCACCAGGGAGACCATGCCGATGTCCGGATAGGATTTCTTGTGGGTCATGCCGCAAATGGCCAGCAGGGTGATCACCGCGCCGTTGTGGGGCATGGTGTCGAACCCGCCGGAGGACATGGCGGCCACGCGGTGCAGCAGTTCGGCGCTCACCCCCACCTGATTGCCCCATTCCAGAAAGCGCGCGCCCATCGCTTCAAGGGCGATGCTCATGCCGCCGGAGGCGGACCCGGTGATGCCGGCCAGCACGTTGACGGTCAGGGCTTCGGAGAGCAGGGGTGTGCCGGGGTCGATGCTCAGAAGGAAGTCGCGCACCGATGAAAATCCGGGCAGGGAGCTGACCACGTTGCCGTAGCCCGTTTCCGAGGCCGTGTTCATGATGGCGAGCAGGGAGCCGATCGCGCCGCCGTTGAGCGCGGCCTGTAGGTTGCCGCGCGCCTTGAACTGTTTTGCGGCAAAGAGGACGCTCAGCAGGATGCCCACGATCAGGGAGATGATCAGCGACCAGTTGGCTATGGGGATGGCTGAGGAGACAAGAGGGATCTTCTTGTAGGGTTCAAGCATGGAAACGTCCCAGGAGCCGATGATCTTGGTGAGGATGAAGTTGAGCGCCAGCACGGCGACCAGGGGCAGAGCCGCCAGGGCAGCCGGTATCTCCGGCACTCCGTCGTCCAGATTGACCTGGGCGCGGGTGTCTGCTTCGCCATAGCCTTCACCGGCGTCCAGCATTTTCTTTTTACGGCGTTCGAGCCAGTATGTGCCGACGATGAAAATGATCAGCGCGCCGCAGATGCCGAAAAGCGGCGCGGCGAAGGCGGTGGTGTTGAAGTATTTGGCCGGGATGATGTTCTGGATCTGAGGGGTGCCGGGGACGGCGGTCATGGTGAATCCGAAGGCGCCGAGGGCGATGCAGCCCGGCAGCAGCCGGCGGGGGATGCCGCCTTCCTTGAACAGGGCGTTGCCGAACGGATACACGGCAAAGGCGACCACGAAGAGGCTCACGCCGCCGTAAGTGAGGATCGCGGCGGCCAGAACAACGGCCATGATGGCGCGTTGCGGGCCGAGCTTGTCCGCGATGAAGCGGGCTACGGAGCGGGCCGCGCCGCTTTCTTCCATGACCTTGCCGAAAACCGCGCCGAGCAGGAAGACAGGGAAGAAATTCTTCACGTAAATTACGGCCCTGGCCATGAAAAGTTCGCTGTATTCGGGAAGAAGTTGGTGGCCGGCGGTCAGGGCCGCGACCAGAGCGCACACGGGCGCGAACAGGATGACCGAATACCCTTTATAGGCTATCCAGGTCAATAACGCCAACGAAAAGATTATGCCAATGACCATAAAGGACTCCTCATGCAGAAACGTTAGGGGATTTTTGTTGGCGCGAAATGCGCTTTGGATAGAGTTTCCCGCCTACGGTGCCTGTCAGCCGCTTTCAGGCCGCGTTATGAAACCCGCGGCGTCTTGCGGCGGATTTTCCCGGTGTCCGGCGGCGGCGCCCGCGCGGACCACTGTCGGGAAGCTTTCTGTCGCGTAAAGGAAGGGGTTCCGACCCCGGAGGGTCCGGCGACAGATCGCAAAGTCCGATTTACCGGTTTCCGCAGAAATCGATAAATATCTACTTTTTAATGCCATCATCAGATGGCAGCCCAAACTATTCGGGACTTTTATTTTTGTCAAGTTGTACCAAAAAGTATTTAATATTGAAATTATACAATAATTTTAATAGATTTTCGTCGCAAATTCCTGACGTTTACCCAACGGTGGATAAACCTCACCCGCAAACTTTGGGGTGAATCCGACAGGGCAATCGAATGAATTAACTGACCTCAGCGGCCAAAGCTGAGGCTAAAAATTCATCGTCCCATCCGGCACGTTTACGTCTGACGCGCATACTTTTCTTTCCTGGTAGAGATTTC
>JAISZH010000173.1 GCA_031269345.1 Desulfovibrio sp.
GTTCAATAATAGCAATGGATAAGCGTTCTGCCATATCTCCCTCCGGTTTTTTCCATAGACTACCGGAGAGACGGCAATATTTCTAGAGTTTTTCTAATTATTCATTCGATTGCCCTGGCATAACCCCCGCAAGCGCTTGCCGAATTCTTGTATTTAAGGTAAAGGCTGGGGATATATAATCACAAGCCGACACTATAATCCGACGGGTCAGCCATGAGTTTCCTTTCTCCGGACAGGGAAGCGGATATTTCGGCCGGAACGGCAGTCCGCGAGCCCAAACGCTACAAGGTGCTTCTGCACAATGACAATTACACGCGCATGGATTTTGTGGTCGATGTGCTGATTTCCATATTCCGCAAAAGCCCGCAAGAAGCTACGAGCATAATGCGGACCGTGCATGAGAAAGGCTGCTGCGTCTGCGGCATATACACCCAGGAGGTGGCCGAAACCAAGCTTGAGCAGGTGCGGCAAAGGGCCAGGCAGTCCGGCTTCCCCCTGCGCTGCACGATGGAGGAAACCTGATGCTCGACGCCCATCTGGAGCGGGCTTTCGCCCTGGCCGTCAACGTAGTGCGCTCGCGCCGCCACGAATACTTCACTCTGGAGCACCTCCTTTACGGCATACTCTCCGAGGAAAAAGGCCGCAATCTCCTGCAAGAGCTCGGCATAGACGTGTTCGTGCTGCGCCGCAAGCTGGACGGCTTTTTTAAAGAACATTTAAGCGTATCCGGAGGGAACGGAAACCGGGAAATCGTCCAGACCCCGGCCATGGAGCGGCTCATGGCCCGCACCTTGCGCCAGATGCAGTCCTCCGGGCGCATCCTGGCGAGCATCGGAGACATCCTTGCCGGGATTATGGAGGAAGAATCCTATGCCGCTTACTTCCTGCTGGAACAGGGCATAAGCCGCCTGGACATTCTGGAGCTTGTATCGGTCAATACCCCGGGTACAGACCCCGGCGCCGCCGATGGCATGCACGAGGGGCAGGCCGATGCGGAAGAAGGAGAAAGCAACCAGGAAATCAGGGCGTTGCGCAAATACACCCAGGATCTGACCGCAGCGGCGGCCGCCGGAGACCTGGACCCGCTGATCGGGCGCGAGGAGGAACTTGAGCGCACAGTGCGCATTCTGGCCCGGCGCAGGAAAAACAATCCCCTGTTCGTCGGCGACCCCGGCGTCGGCAAAACCGCACTGGCCGAAGGCCTCGCTCTGCGCATAATCGCGGGCGAGGTTCCGGAGGAATTTCTGGGCGCCAGACTCTTTTCTCTGGACCTCGGCGGCATGATGGCCGGCAGCAAATACCGTGGGGATTTCGAAGGCCGCCTGAAGTCCGTCGTGAACGCGCTGACCCACATCCCCAAATCCATACTTTTCATAGACGAAATTCACACGTTGGTCGGCGCGGGAGCGGTGAGCGGAGGTTCTCTCGACGCATCGAACATCCTGAAGCCGGCCTTGGGAGCAGGAAAACTGCGCTGCATCGGCAGCACCACCCACGAAGAGCTGCGCAACCATTTTGAAAAAGACAAGGCCCTGTCGCGCCGTTTCCAGAAAATAGAAGTGCCGGAGCCCAGTCACGAGCAATGCCGGGAGATACTCAAAGGACTCAAGGGCCATTACGAGCGCTATCATAACGTGCAATACAGCGGAGCGGCCCTGGAGGCGGCAGTAACGCTCTCGGCCCGTTTTCTGCCGGAAGCGCGGCTGCCGGACAAGGCCATAGACCTTATTGACGAGGCGGGTGCGAAACGCCGCCTGGCCTTCCGCCCGCCGGTCCGGGACGGGGAAAGGCGTGTTCCCATGAAAATAGGCGCGACGGATATTGAGGCGGTGGTGCAGGGCATGGCCCGCATACCGGCCGTCAAGGCCGGAACGGCGGAAAAAGTCTCCCTGCGCAAGTTGGAACGGAACCTGAAAGCCGCGATCTTCGGCCAGGATCAGGCCGTTTCCGCCCTGACCCGCGCCGTGCTGCGCGCCCGGGCCGGGTTCAGGCAAGGCGGCCGCCCCCAAGGATCATTCCTCTTTTACGGTCCCACCGGGGTCGGCAAAACCGAACTGGCAAAACAGCTCGCCCTGATCCTGAATGTTCCCTTTCTGCGTTACGATATGTCGGAATATATGGAAAAACACGCCGTTTCCCGCTTCATTGGAGCGCCCCCCGGCTATGTTGGCTTTGACCAGGGCGGACTGCTGGTCGAAGCGGTGCGCAAAAACCCCCACGCCGTCCTCCTGCTCGACGAAATGGAAAAGGCCCATCCCGACGTCTTCAATGTGATGCTATCCGTCATGGACTACGCGACGCTCACGGACTCCAGCGGACGCAAAGCCGACTTCGGCAACGTGACCATAATCATGACCACCAACGCCGGAGCTTTTGAAATGTCCGCCAGAGGCATCGGCTTCGGCGCATCGGCTGGACTGGACAATCCGTCCGCTAAGGCCGTAAAAGCCTTGGAAAAGGTCTTCACCCCGGAATTTCGAAACCGCGTTGACGCCATGATCCCCTTCAATTCCCTGTCCGACAGGGTCATGTTCCAAATTGTCGGGAAATTCCGCTCCGAACTCCAGTCCTCACTGGGAGAGCGCAAAATAAGCCTGTCCATGACCGAAGCCGCGGAAAAACATCTGGCCAAAGCCGGCTATGATCCGGTTTTCGGCGCCAGACCGCTGGCCAGGGTCATGCGCGAGGAGGTGGAGGACGTTCTGGCTGCGGAGATACTTTTCGGGAGCCTGCGCAAAGGCGGCACGGCCCGCATTGATGCGGAAGACGAAAAAGGGAAGACGAAACTGAGCTTCAGCTATGCGCCCGGACCGGCGCGCGCGCCGGAAAAGCCGGGCGGCAGGGCCGCCGGCAAAACAACCGGACAGAAAGGCGCACAGGCCGGGACAAATCGCGACGCGACCGGCGGAAAACCCGCGCCAAATCGCGCACAAGGCAAACCAGGCCGGACGGTTAAGGCGGCAAACGCCCGGCCGGCGGACGGGAGAGATGGACGCGGCGGCGCTTGAAGAAGAAAAAATCGCCTTGCGGGCGCATATGCGCGCCCTGCGCCGGTCGTTGGACGAAAACAGCCGCCTGGCCCTTTCCGGCGCCGCCTGCGCGTTTGTCTTTGAATCCTCTGTCTGGCGGCAGTCCGCCTGTGTGGCCCTGTATATGGCAGCGCGGGGCGAAATTGATTGCTCCCCGCTGCTAAAAGCGGCCCTGAACGACGGCAGGCGTGTCCTTCTGCCCCTGTGCCGAAGACGCGGCGAAGAATGGAGCATGCGCTTTGCTCCTTGCACAGACCCGGCAAAGCTGCGCACCGGGTCCTTCGGAATTTTGGAGCCGCCTGTTCCGGAAGCGGGGCTGGGCGAAGGGCTGAAAGAAGTTCCCGATTTTCTGCTTGTACCCGGCTTGGCCTTTGACTACGGAGGTTTCCGCCTCGGACAGGGCGGAGGCTTCTATGACCGTCTGCTGTCCGACCCGGCATGGGAGAACACGTTCTGCGCGGGTTTCGCCTATGCCTTTCAAATTGTGGAACATGTGCCGCGCGCGCCGTGGGACAGGCCGGTGCGCGCCCTGTGCACGGAAAACGGGCTGGTCCGGGTCGGGGCGGTCCGGGTGGAGGATTGAAGAGTATGGAGCGCATCCCGGCCCTGTGGGGCAGCGGCATGATCCCTTTTGTTTTTCCGGGGATACCGCGCGTAATCTGCGCCTTTGGAAGCGCGCGAAGCGGCGACATCCGTCTCGGGCGCGCCGGGGGTGATGAAAAGGCCGTAGCCTGCCGCCGCGCCATGCTTGAGGCGGCTGGCCTTGATCGCTGGGTGGAACTGGATCAGGCGCATGAGGACGGCTTTCTGGTCGAACCGGAAGCCACTCCGGTGGAACTGCCCGCGAAAATCCGGGCCGACGGTTCCTGCACCCGGGAAAAAAACCTCGCCCTGCTCATAAAAAGTGCGGATTGCCAGCCCCTTTTCCTGGCGGCCCCGGACGGATCGGCGGCGGCGGCTCTTCACGTCGGCTGGCGGGGCAATGCCATAAACTATCCTGCCACCGGGATCAGGCTCTTCTGCGAAACTTACAGCGTCAAACCGGCGGAGGTCAGGGTCGTGCGCGGCCCGAGCCTCGGTCCTGCGGCCTCGGAATTCACCAATTACGCCGAGGAATGGCCGAGTCGCTGGCACCGCTATTTCGACCGCGAAAAAAAAAGCATCGATCTATGGCGGCTGACCCACACTCAGCTTCTCGACGCGGGGGTGCCGGCTGAACACATCTTCTCTTTGGACCTCTGCACCTTTGCGCACCCGGGATTTCTCTTCTCATACCGGCGCGGCGACGAGGCCAGACAGGGTTCCATGATCTGGATCGGAGACGACTGAATGCCCGGTGATTTCTGGCTCCTGACCGTGCGCTCTGAATTCTCCGCCGCTCACGCCCTGCGCAACTATTGCGGGAAATGCGAGAACGCCCACGGACACAATTTTCAGGTGGAGGCGGTGTTCGAAGGCGGCAAGCTGCGGCCGGATACGGAATTCCTGGTTGATTTTTCGGAACTCAAGGGGGACCTGAATTCCGTGCTTGATGGCCTGGACCACAAGGACCTGAACCGGACACCACCCTTTGACCGGCTAAACCCCACCTCGGAAAACCTGGCCAGACACATCCACAGCGCACTTGCTCCACTTGCCTCGGAACATGGAGTGCGCCTGCGTTGCGTGACGGTCGGGGAAAACCACGCCCAAAGCGCTACCTATAGCCTCCGCGAAGAAGGGACAAAGTAGAGGAACCGCCGGGTTATACAGGGGCAGAGCCCCTGCGCGACCAGACGGTTCCTTTTTTACCGCGTAACATTTAAGGAAACGCTGACTTAATCGGGGCTCCGCCCCGAACCCCGCCGGGGGAAATGATTTCCCCCGGACCCCCTCAGCTTAACCATCTGAAATATCAACTGAGGGTCAGGGGAATCATTCCCCTGCTGAGGGAGTGTGAGGAGGTAAAGCCTCCTCACAGGAATAAATCAGTGCTTCCTTAAGCGATACATGGCATCAGGCTGAAGAGGGCCAGGCGCATAATCTCAAAGTTAAAATGCCGGAGCATTTCACACTTGAAATGCTCCGCAAGGATTTGCCCCGCAAATCCTTGCCGTGAAACAGGAGCAGGCGGGCTTTGCCCGCCGTAAGCGAACTGTTTCAAGCGTTAATTGCTCTATAGCGACAAGGCGGTAAAAATGGGCCTTCATTTTGTCCCTGACAATCTCAATATTAATTTCATCGGCATACGCAAAATTTCCTATGCCGTTTCCATTTTCCTGATCCTGCTGGGCGTCGGCTCGTTGATCCTCTCAGGCGGACCGCGTTACGGCATTGATTTCGCCGGAGGCACCACCGCGCAGATAAAATTTGAAAAGCCCATCTCCGACGAAACGCTTAAAAAATCCCTGGAGGCAAGTTCTTTGCCCGGTCTGGTGGTACAGCAGTTCGGAACGGACGGGACCAGCTATCTGTTGCGCGTCTCCACCATGCCGGAGACTTCCGAGGGCATGCACGCGATTGTGACGGGAGCGCTTGACGCCTCGCTCGGAGGAACGAAATACGAGATACAGCGCATGGAGACGGTCGGCCCGAAAGTCGGGGCGGATCTGCGCGCCCAGGCCGTAGAGGCCATATATTACGCCTTGCTTCTTATTTCCATTTACGTATCCGGCCGCTTTGAACACCGCTGGTTCACTGCCGGCTTCATTGCCTGCGCCCTTGGGGGGACCATGTTCGGGCTCGGCTATATGGGTCTGAACAAGACTGTCCTGGTTGGCGCGGCCGTGCTCATGACCCTGGTTCTCTGCTGGAAATTCAAGCTGGTCTTCGCCTTGGGCGCGGTCGTCTCCATCCTGCACGATCTCCTTGTCACCATCGGACTTTACTCCATTCTGGGCCGGGAGTTCGATCTCACCACCATTGCCGCCCTTCTTACGGTTGTCGGCTATTCTCTGAACGACACAATCATAGTGTATGACCGCATCAGGGAGAACCTGCACAACGACATGGTCTCGCCTTTGATGAAAATCATCAATTCCAGCATCAATCAGACCATATCCAGAACCGTGCTCACCTCCGGCACCACGCTTATAGCCATCCTCGCCCTGCTGATTTTCGGCGGCGGCACGATTTTTGACTTCGCCCTGACGGTTTTCATAGGCGTGTTCATAGGGACGGCTTCTTCCATCTTTATCGCCACTCCGGTACTCCTGGCCCTTGAATCGGACATCAACCGCGAGAGCTTCCGGCCTAAAAAAGACACTCGCGCACGAAGCGCGGACGGCCGTCTGGCCGCCCAGGTCTGATCCGGACATAAAACCCAAAGCCCGCGGCGATCCGACTATGTCTCCCACAGGCAACAAGCTCATATTCGGCGCTCTGCCCGTCCTTTTGATCCTCGCCGCCCTGTTCGCCTACAGACATTTCCAGCCCGGCAAGGGGGTAGAAGAGGTTCCGAAACCCAGAACGGTCGGCGCCGCCGTGGCCCGCATCGGTACCGTAGATGTCTATTACCAGGCCATAGGCACCGTCACTTCGCCCAATACGGTCACAGTCCGCAGCCGGGTGGACGGCGAACTTGTCGCCCTGCACTTTGTCGAAGGCCAGTTTGTGCGGGAAGGCGATTTGTTGGCCGAGATCGATCCCCGCCCCTATCAGGTGCAGTTGCAACAAGCCAAAGGCGCGCTGGCCACGGACGAGGCCCTGCTCAAACAGGCCGTACTTGAACTTGATCGCTACCGCAAGCTGTTCCGGGAACGCTCCGTATCCGAACAGCAAGTTGAAACCCAGGAAGGAACGGTCGGACGCCAGGAGGGCGCGGTCATCTCCGGACGGGCGGCCGTCGCCGAGGCGGAGCTTATGCTGACGTACTGCCGCATCACCGCTCCGATATCCGGGCAGGCAGGCCTGCGCAAGGTGGACCAGGGAAACATGATCCGCGCCGCTGACAGCACGGGCATAGTGGTCATTACCCAGATGCGGCCCATGAACCTCATCTTCACTTTGGTGGAGAACCAGATAGGCGAGGTCCTGCGGGCAATGCGCACAGGCGGTCCGCTCAAGGTGGAAGCCTGGGGGCAGGATAACAGCGTACTCCTGGAAAGCGGAGAACTGCTCAGCCTGGACAACCAGATCGACACCGCCACCGGAACCGTCAAAGCCAGGGCGGTCTTTGCCAATGAAGAAGGGCGGCTTTTCCCCAACCAGTTTGTAAACGCCCGCCTGCTTGTGAAAACCCTGCAAGACGTGCTGATCATTCCCTCGGCCGCCGTGCAGCGCAACAACGAGGGTTTTTTCGTCTATGCGGCGGAGGACGGAAAAGCGAAACTGCGCGCCATACGTTGCGGGTTTTCCGATGACGGGCGGACTGTGGTCGAAGAAGGCCTTAAGCCGGGGGAAACAGTGGTGACGGACGGGGTGGACCGGCTTCGCGACGGTATGCCCATATCCTGGCGGATCTCTGGAGAAAACTCCGCCGTGACTGGAGATATGCCATGAAGAAAACCGCCTTTCCCATCCGCCCGGAAGTTCTGGACTTTGAAGAATACAGCCCGGGACTTTCCATAGAGGATATCCGGCAGCGCTTCGGCCTGGACAAAGTCATCAAGATGGCCAGCAACGAGAACCCCCTGGGAGCTTCACCCCTGGCCCTTGAGGCCATGCGCAGGCACGCCGCCTTTGCCTTCCGCTATCCGAGGGGCTGCGCCCCGGAGCTGTGCGCGGCCCTGGCCGCATACCACCGCCTGCCGGAAAGCTGTTTCGTGCCCGGCAACGGCTCGGACGAGATAGTCGATCTTCTTCTGCGCGTCTGCCCCAGTCCGGGCAGACACAATGTCGTGGCCTGCCAATCCTCCTTCAGCATGTACCGCATCGCGAGCAAACTGTGCGGCGTGGAATTCCGCGCCGTCCCACGCCGGGACGATTTTTCCTTCGACTACAAGGGATTGCTGGCGGCCGTCGACGAGAACACCGCCTTTGTCTTCCTCTCCAGCCCGGACAACCCCACAGGCTTCTGCCCCCCCTGGGAGGAAACGGCCGCCTTTGCCCGCGCCCTCCCTTCCTCCTGCCTGCTCGTGCATGACGAGGCCTATGCGGATTTCTGCGGCGACATCGCCGCCCATTCCCTGTTGCCGCGCTTTGGCGAATTCAGCAACCTGGTCGTACTGCGCACTTTTTCCAAGGCCTTCGGTCTGGCCGGCATCCGCCTGGGCTACGGAGTCATGCCGGAAGGCCTGGCAAACGCGTTGCGTTCCGTGCACATGCCGTTTTCCATAAGCATCCTTGCGGAAGCGGCCGGGATCGCCGCCCTCGGCGACCATGATTTTTATGAGCGCACACTGCGTCTGGTCGCCGTGGGACGCGCCTTCCTGACGGAGACTTTGACCGGGATGGGCTGTACTTGTTTCCCTTCCCTGGCCAATTTTCTGATGTTCAAGCCTCCGGCAGAGCGCAAGACGGCGGCTGAGATATTTGAAGGGTTGCTTGCGCGCGGTCTGATTATCCGTTCCCTGAAAAGCTACGGGCTGCCGGAACATCTACGGGTCAGCGTGGGAACGCCCGAGGAAAACGAACTCTTCGCAAGCGCGCTGGGGGAACTAATCACATGAATTCGGGGAAACTCCCGCTCGTAACCATTGACGGTCCCGCCGGCGCCGGCAAAAGCACCCTGGCCGAACGCGTCGCCAAGGCTTTGGGCATAGCCTGCCTCGACACGGGGGCGATGTTCCGCACTTTGGCCGTGATCCTGTGCAATCAGGGCTTTGATCCGGAAAAATCCGACCTCGAACGCTGGGACCTGGACACGGCCTTTGCCGCCTGTTCCTTCAGCCTCGGAGAATACGAAGGAACCCTGCGGCTTTTTTGCAACAAGGCTCCGGCCGGCGAGGAAATACGCACGGAAAAGGCCGGCATGGCGGCGGCGAAAATAGCCTTGAACACCAAAGTCCGCGGTTTTTTGAAACAGGAACAGCAAAAGCTCGGAAAACTCCATCCCCTTGTCGCCGAAGGCAGGGATATGGGTACGGTAGTCTTTCCCAATGCCCTGTGCAAGATCTACCTGGAGGCATCGGCGAAGGTCCGGGCGTTGCGCCGTTATGAACAGTTGCGCCGGACGGGTGCCGCCGCTGATCTCGCGAAGATTGAGGAAAAAATCCGGGAGCGGGATTTGCAGGACAGCGGCAGGGAATTAGCCCCCCTGCGCCCCGCGGCCGACGCCCGGATCATTGATACCACGGCAAAAAACCCGGACGAGGTCTTTGCGGAGATCATGCAAGCCGTTGCTGAAGCGCGCGCCTTAGCCCCGGCTGCGTGGCCGATGCGCCGCAAGGACAGGGAACTTTCGCGCGAAGCCGCTCTGGACCTGCTACGCCGGGCGGAATACGGGGTACTGGCTTTGGACGACGGCAGTTCCTGGCCCTATGCCGTGCCACTGTCTTTCGTCCTGCTTGGCGAAAATCTCTATTTCCACTGCGCGGCAAAAGGACGCAAACTTGACATCCTGAAAATGAACAACAGGGCCTGTTTCACCGCCGTATCCGACGTGCGGGCGGTGTTCGCAAACAGCTTCAGCACACGTTATTCCAGCGCCATGGTTTTCGGGCGCGTCCTGCCTGTGGAGGACAAGGAAGAAAAAAACCGGGCGCTGGACGCCCTTGCCTGGAAATATTTGCCGGAGCATGCCCCTGAAGCCGGCAAACACATCGAAAAAAGCTTTCAGCGCACCGTTGTGTGCAAGCTCGTCCCGGAACTGGCAAGCGCCAAGGCGAACAGCGCGTAGCACGCTGTAACATTTCAAAACCGGATCAGAGAACGAGCACCGAGCATTTGCGGGTAAAGTCGACGGGATTGTAGCTCACCTTGGCCTGGCGCAATCCTTCGTCGCCGAGGTCCTGCTCCCTGTTGATATAGGTGAAATTTTTCCCTGCATCGTTGCAGAAAAGATAATTTATGGCCTGATATCCCCCCTTGATGTCATTGGCGGCCTTTTCAAAATGGATCACCAGGGTGTCTTCGCTTAAGGACTCAGCCAGGGTATAGGCCACAGGAATGTTGTCGATGCGGATTATTCCTCCGCACAGGCCGGGGATCCTGTTCCAGGCCACCAGCACTCTGGCTACGGCATCGTTTTCGGCAAGCAGGGCCTCCGAGGATTCGCAATCGCGCCAGCGGCACCACTCGGCCTGCATATCCAAAACCGCCCCGACATCTTCCTCGGACAGAGATTTATATTCATAGGCGTAGGTTTTCATGAACTGCCTGAGCAGGTTCTTTTTTTTATGGAAACGGTTGCCGGAAAGACTGCAAAGCTCCGACGCAAGGTAGATGTAATCCCATTGATCGCGGTCTTCCTCGACTACTATGCGGTCTGCGAAGGCCTCCGCCCAAGTCTCGCAGAGCCTTCCCGGCACCCGGATAAAACGCGCCCCCGCCGCCATTTCCGGATATATTCCCCAGTCTGCGACCTCATCCCAGGGGCCCACAGGCGCCCAGTTACACTGCAGCGGGCGCTTCTGGCGTATCCAGCACAAAGGTCCGTCAAAGCGCCATTCCAAGGAGTAATGGGTGGACCAGCCCCAGAGGTTGGCAAAACTGTAATCCGACGCCCTGCTCCGGTTTTTGCCCAGAATTTCCAGGTAACGCGGCATATCTTCAAAGGAAACCGGGGTATATCCGTTATTCACATAGCTCATCTTTTGTCCCTTTAAGGTATCACGCCGCGCCGGGCGGGCCATGCGTCTGGCTGTGGAGGCGAAGCGGCTCCAGTCGCGAAAAAGAAACAGATACATGCTCAATCCGGCCTGGACAACCTGCGAGACGAGCATGGCCAGAAAAATCCCGGATGCGCTCTCCCAGACCACATGTCCCATATACCACGCCAGAGGCAGACGCACCATCCAGGTGCCGATACTGAAAGCCGCCAGGCTGTAGACGGTAGCCCCCGCCCCGGAGAACAGCCCGCTCATGGTCATGCTGACAACGCTGAAAGGCATGGCAAGAAGATTGTAGAAAATATAGCTTTCAGCAACTTTCTGCACCTGGAGGTCCGGGGATACAAAGGCCATGATCCCGGAAATAAAGGGAAATACGCCAAGGGCCAGAAGGGACATCGCCGCAGCCCCCACCCCGGTCACGCGCAAACCCACGCGTTTTGCTTCGGCCGCATCTCCCGCCCCCAGGCAATGCCCGACAAGAATGGAACCGGTGAAGCTGAAAGCCATGGCGGGCAAAAACAGCAAACCCTCGACGCGCAGACCGGCGGTAAGACCGTTTACCGCGACGACGCTATCGCGCGGCAGGGTATTGGTAATCAAAAAAAGCACCAGGTAGCCGAAATGCCAGAGGAGCTGCGTGCCGCCGGCCGGCAAGGCCACCTTCACCACATAGCCGATGGCGCGTTTTTCCCAGCGCAGGGGGGCAAAACCGGCAATGCCCAACAAACCTTTTCTTATCAACACGGCCAGATTGAAGAAACCGCCGCAAGACACGGAGATTATGCTGGAGATGACAATGCCCACTGCACCCAGGCGCGGCAGGCCGAACCACCCCAGGCCAAGGCCCAGATCCGCCACCAGATTCACCAGGCAGACTATAACTATGGAAATCAACGGAACGCGCACGATCTTGTGCGACCGAAACACGGCCATGGTGACAAAAGCCAGATAGCTTGCCGGCAATATGGGCAGTTGCATGAGCCAGAGTTCAAGAGTGAGATCGTAAATGCTCTGAGGCACACGCAGAAAAAGCAGCAGATCAGTAGCAAATACGTAGCCCAGAGCGAGCGTCGCCAAGGAAAAAACGACCCCGGCCTTGATCAGCAGCCAGGCATAGCGTTGCGCCCGCAGGGAAAGACCCGCGCCCAGAGCCTGACTCATGGCCGCAAGCCCCCCGTTTACCAAAGCTATGCCAAATACCTGAAGAAAAAACTGGCACTGAGTGACAATCCCCAGCGCTCCCTGGAGGTGCGGGTGAATGCGCCCCGCCACAAAAACATCTGTAAAACCGATCATGAACTGGAAAAACATGGTCAGGGCCTGAGGCCAGGTTAATGACCATATCTCGCGCGTGGAGATGTGGATTCCCACATCTCTGCCGAGCGGAAAAACCAGTTTTGGGCGAGCGGGCACTTATCAGTGAAGCGTAAAGCCTGTATCGCGCAACAGGCGGCAAAGCAGCCGCACCCCGACCCCGGTTGCCCCCGGAACCGGAAGCAGGGGGGCGGACTTTGTCACACAGCCGGGTCCGGCAATGTCCAGATGTGCCCAGCGCGTCCGTTTTTCTATAAACCTGCGCAGGAAAAGGGCCGCGTGTATGGCCCCGCCTTCTCGCGGGCCGATGTTGACCATGTCGGCCAGTTCGCTTTTAAGATTCTTGTCATATTCATCCCAGAGCGGCATGGGCCAGACAAGATCGCCGCTTTGCCCGGCGGCTTCCAGAACAGCCGCCCTCAAGGCTTCGTCCGCGCTGAAAAGCCCGCTGCCGTAATCGCCCAAGGCGATTACGCAGGCGCCGGTGAGCGTGGCCAGATCTATAAGCGCGGCGGGGTTCAATTCTTTCTGGGCATAAGCCAGGGCATCGCACAGGACCAGCCGCCCTTCCGCGTCGGTATTCAGTATTTCCACCGTCTTGCCGCTGTAGGTGGTGACAATGTCCCCCGGTCGTCCGGCATTGCCGCCGGGCATGTTTTCGGCAGCGGCGATTATGCCGATGATCCGCGGCAGCCGCTCGCGGTCCGGCGCTTCTCCCACTGCCGTGAAAAGACCGAGCACGGCGGCCGCCCCGCCCATGTCGCTCTTCATCTCGTGCATATTGGCGGGGGGTTTGAGGGAAATGCCGCCGCTGTCAAAGGTAATGCCCTTGCCGGCTATGACCAGGGGAGCGGTGTTTTCCTTTCCTTTCGGGCAATGTTCAATGAGCGCAAGCCGGGGTCCGTTTCTGGAACCACGGCCGACCGCGTAGAGAGCTCCCATGCCCATGTCCCGGATCTGTTCCTCATCGAAAATCCGGCAGGAAAAGGAGTAGTTTTCCGCAATCCGCCGCGCCTCTCCGGCCAAAGCGGCAGGCGGGAGAAGATTGGCGGGCGTGTTGCCCAGACGACGCGCCGTAAGTACACCTTTGGCCTCGCCCGCACCCAGACGCAGGGCCAGACTCGACTTTTCCGGAACCTCTTTTTCCGCAAAGATAAATATCAGCCGTTCCGGGTCGGCCGGAAGTTCCTCGTCTTCGCTCGGGCCGCTACGGTAGAAATCGTTCCGGCACAGGCCGAGCAAGGCTGCGACCACCGCTTCGCGCAGGAGAATGTCCCGATCCGTGGCCAGACCTTTCCTGACAAACATATCCAGGCCTTCCACCGGCAACCCCAAGGTGGAAAAAGAACGATCCCGGCAAAATTTTACGGCGCCGGCCACAGCATTGCGCAAATCGGCCAGCGCGCATTTGTCTTCTTTCCCCAGGCCCCAAAGCAGAAGGCGCGGCCAAGGCTCGTCTCCGTTCCCGTGGATCAGGGCCTGCTCGTCCTTTTTGCCGCTGAAATCTCTCAGGGCGGGGTTTGTCAAAACCCAGGGGGCGTGCCCGGACAGGAAAGAGGCCTGGTCCTTGAACGGAATTTTCTCAAAAAGGGGCAGAATCGCGCAGTCAACAGCGCGGGCTTTCCCTGATGCGTTTTGCTCTTCTATATCCATAAAATCTCCGTTGGCATTTTGCATCCGGCGGCGGAGCAAGCGAAAAATTTGCTTTTGCGACGGGTTCTAGTTAAGACAGAAAGCGAACTTAGGCAAGCGGGAACCATCCTTCATAATGAAAACAGAAAATATCAGCAAGGTGGACGCGGCGATAAACATTTTCGCCAAACCCCTTGCCAGCGCCCTGAGCCTGCTGTCTCTGCTGCGCTTTTCAAGCGCGCGCATCGACCGCATCTATTTGCAGTTCGAACCTTACGGCTCAAGCTTCGACACGGCCACCCCCTATGTAATCGCGCAATATCTTCAGGAGCGTCTGGGAGACAGGATTATTGTCTCTCAACCCGTATACTGGCTTGCCAACGAGGCCCCGAAACGTGAAAAACTGGGCGATGCCGCTTACCGCCTCGGCATTCGCTATGAATACGCCTTTGAGCGCACGGACAAGAAATATCTCTTCATTCTGCACAATGACGTATTGATCAAAGCGGACATCGTGGGGGCCATGCTGGACAGGATCGGCGAGTGCTTTGCCATGGGCAGCGTCGGCCAATGCTGGAACTGTCCGGCCATAGATGAAAAAATCGCACTGGCCGCGGGTTTTTCAGGCCCCTGCTCCCCGGACTCCTATGCGGATTTTCAGCCCGACTTCTCCGGCCTGCGCGCCCTTTATGCGGCCGCGCTCAAAATGGGGCGCTTTGTGCGCCCTTACTGGAAGGGGCTGGAGGAACACTATCAAAGCCGGGCCTGGCCCCTGCCGGAATGTCGGGTCAATGAATGGGGCTGCATGGTCGATGTGGAGCAAACGCGCGCCCTGGTGGTACCCGAAGGGGACATCCTGCCCTTCGGTGCCTTCGAGCAATGCGGGCCGCTCCTGCTGGACACGGCCACGGCCTGGTTCAGAGACCTGAACCGCAAGGGCCTGCGCGCGCGCAACATGGATCTGCAGCCTTACCTGACCCACTGGATCGGCACGGGAAAAGTCACGGCCTACCGCTACGCCAAAGCCGAAAGCAACGCCGGAGCCATCCTGAAGAGGCATTTCCCGGACTTTGCCGACTGGTGCAGAAAGAAAAACAACCGCATGTTCCTGTGAAAGGTCCGTTCCCGCCCCGACGGGACATGTGGCTTATAATCCGGGCGCGTTTGCCCCGCTCATACCAGACTGCATTCAAACGAGTTTGAATGCAGGACGCCAAAGTTTTTGAAAAAACAGGCGAAGCCTGTTTTTTCAAAAACTTGCGGGCGGCGGCTTCGCCCGCGCCATCCCAATTCGCTTTCTATCGAAAGCAAATTGGTATCAAAAGGAGACCAACTTGGAAGAACTGCTTATCGACGGCGGCGTGCCCCTGCGCGGCGACATAGCCGTCAGCGGCTCAAAAAACGCCGCCCTCCCCATACTTTTTTCCTCCATCCTGCTGGATGCGCCGGTCACTTTCCACAATGTGCCGCGACTGCGCGACATAAACACGACCAACGCCATGCTGGAGGTGCTGGGACGCCCGGCGCGCTTCACAGACGAAACCGGGCACAGCGTCCGTGTGGAAATTGAAACTCTCAGCCCCGAAGCGCCTTATGACCTGGTAAAAACCATGCGCGCCTCGGTTTTGGTGCTGGGCCCCCTCCTCGCCCGCCTGGGTTTCGCCAGGGTCGCCCTGCCCGGCGGCTGCGCCATAGGCGCAAGGCCCGTCGAACAGCACACCAGGGCACTGGAAAAAATGGGCGCGGAACTGCAACTGGATTCCGGCTATATCATCGGCCGCTGCAAAAGACTGCACGGCGCGGACATCACCTTTGACTTTCCCACCGTGGGCGGGACGGAACACCTGATCATGGCCGCCGTCCTCGCCGACGGGGAAACCATCCTGCGCAATTGCGCGCGTGAGCCGGAAATCACGGACTTGGCGAATTTCCTCAAAGCCTGCGGGGCGAATATCTCCGGCCAGGATTCGGACACCATCCACATTCGGGGGGTGAGCTCTCTGAGCGGGTCGGAATACCGGGTCATGCCCGATCGCGTAGAGGCCGGCACTTTTCTGGCCGCGGCCGCAATAACCGGCGGAGATTGCAAAATCCTCGGCTGCCCCATTGAGGAACTCACGGCCGTCATGACCAAGATGGGCGAAATGGGCGTCAGCTTTGATCCGTACGCCGAAAGTACCCGCGTTTCACGGACCGCGCCCCTGCGCGGGGCGGATATGACCACCAGGCCCTACCCCGGTTTCCCCACGGACATGCAAGCCCAGCTTATGGCCCTCATGTCTCTGGCCCAAGGTTCAAGTACGGTGGAGGAGACAATCTTCGAAAACCGCTTCATGCATGTTCCCGAACTTGCGCGCATGGGAGCGGACATCCGCCTTTCCGGATCCAGGGCGGTAATCCGGGGCGTGGGCCATCTGGTCGGAGCCCCGGTCATGGCCTCGGATTTGCGGGCCAGCGCCTCCCTGGTGATCGCCGGGCTTGCTGCCAGAGGACAGACCAGGGTGCAGCGCATCTATCATCTTGACCGCGGCTATGAACACATCGAACGCAAATTGGAAGCCGCCGGCGCGCGCATCCGGCGGGTGAAAACTTAGAGCGGATTGCTATTGAAAAGGTGACACCGCCAAAATATACCTTTGCATATCTGACGTCACGGGATGTATATATCAAGCATATAGAGCCGTTGGAGATAAGTAGTCGCCAGGACGTGGCTCATTGCGCTTATTGCCCTGCAATGCGGTCTGCGCTTCGGGGATATTGCGGAACTTGAGCGCAACGACATCAATTTTATGGTGCATCCGGTATCTCCAAAGTGAATGTATGCCCTTGCGCCATCCAAAAGTCCAGTCGCGGTTTCTGTAAAAAACGTATTTTGTAAAGAGACTTGTACAGTGTCCAGTTGCTGATAATCAACTTTTTCATGATGGCTTTTCATATTCCATCCTTACGACAGTAATTCAAAAATCTCCCGATCCCGCGCGTTCAGTTCCTGCATGGCAGATACCCTTATGTGTATTGACAGGCACGTGATTGTGCGTTTGCCAATGCGGTAGCACGGGAGAAATTCCTGGGGGCAGTGGCCCGTTTTGGAAATCTTTCAATTATTTTTTACTGGCCCAGTCTGTCATTGTTCCTGCAAAACAAACACGGTGCGGACGCCGTTTCGACATCGCACCGCGCATGTTGGGTAGTGGCGGTTGTTGCTCACTTATTGAAACCAGTAAAATTCATGCCGTGCATTATGCCATCACGGCGTATGCGCAAGCTCCGGCCCGCATATTCATGCGCAATCTCGTTCCAGCATTTCCGCCCAGTAGTGGAGGATAAATATATGCGCTTCTTGAATGCGGGCCGTGACCATGTGCGGCACGATGACCGTCTCGCGCATCAAAGATTTGAGCGCGCCGCCATCCCTGCCAAGAAGGCCGGCTACGGCCAAGCCGGCGACATGAGCAGCCTCCGTGGCTTTAATGATGTTGGCGGAATTGCCGGAAGTGGAAAGGCCGAGAAACACGTCGCCTTTGTTGCCAAGCCCCTCGATCTGCCGGGCGAAAACCTCGTCAAAACCAAAGTCGTTGCCTATGGCCGTGAGGTTGGAGGTATCAACGGTCAGGGCAAGGCAAGGTAAAGCCCGCCTGTTGCGCTGAAAACTCCCCACCAACTCGCCGGTGAAATGTTGGGCGTCAGCGGCGGAGCCTCCGTTGCCGGCGACAAGGATTTTATTGCCGCGCAGCAATGCCTCGCGCAACAGGCCAAGGACGGCGGCAATATCCGGCTCAAGCGCGGGCAGAGCGTTGAGCAGGGCGACATGGGAGGTGAGGTTGCTCTGGAAGGGGGAATCGGTCATGGCATACTTTTGTTTATATATGGTTCACAATCCGGGGCAAAAAAATGCAGATTCATGATGACAAAATCCGGCAGGCAAAAGCAGTTATTGGCGCGCAACAATCCAGCGCGCGGCATCGTACAGCGTGTCGGCCACATATTCGGCCCGAGTTCCCTGTTTCTCCGTCTCCGCGCCGTAGCCGGTGCGGACCAGAACCGTTTGCAGCCCGGAGTTTTTGCCGAGCAGAATATCTGATTCCTTGTCTCCAATCACAAACGAAGACTCGAAGGATATCCCCCGCTCGCACGCGGCCTGCTTCAACATGCCGGGGGCGGGCTTGCGGCAGCAGCATTGTTCGTCCGGGGCATGGGGGCAGTAATATATCGCGTCCAGCTCTATCCCTTTTTCGGCAAGCAGGGCTTGCAGCCTTTGGTTCACGGCGCGCATCTCGTCCAGGGAATAATACCCGCGCCCCACGCCGGCCTGATTGGTTGCCATAATCAGGCTGTACCCGTGCCGATGCAGCAATGCCAGAGCTTCGGGGACTCCCGGCAGCAGTTCCACCTCCTCCGGATCACGCAGATAGTGCTTTTCCACGATCAGGGTGCCATCGCGATCCAGAATGACGCCTTTTCCGGCCACATTCTTTTTCCAGGCGGGCAAAAGCGTTTGCGCCTCGGCATAGGTCGCGGGCAACCCCATATCGAGGAAAAAACCTTTGCAAACAGCGCCGACCAGCGCTCCTTCCCGCGCCAGACGGGGAAAGAGATCCGTCTCCAGGGAACACGCTCCCGGGGGCAGGGACTTCACGGCAGCGGGGGTCAGCACATAGACGCCGCCGTTGACGAGTCCGGGGCCTGTCGATCCTTTTTCGTGAAAGCCCCGGATGCGGTCATCGGCAAACGCGACCGCGCCGAACCGCCCGGCATCCTCCACCTCGCGCAGCATAAGGCCGGCTTTTGCGCCGTAGCGGGACACGAGCCGCGCCAGCGATGGAAAATCGCAGTCCAGCAAGGTGTCGCCATTGAGGACGAAAAAAGGCTCCGCCATATGGACGGCGGCAAAACGGACCCCGCCGCCCGTGCCCAGCGGGGAGCTTTCTTCCGCATACCGGATGCCGGCTCCCATGGCCGCGCCGTCCCCCAGCCGGTCGCGGATGGCCGCGCCGCGATAGCCCGTTGAAAGGACGATGTCCCGTATGCCCCAGCGAACGAGATTCCAGATCACATACTCAAGAAAAGACACGCCGCCCACCGGGAGCAACGGCTTGGGCGTATCGTCCGTCAACTTTCCCAGGCGCGTTCCCC